>JAQSWG010000026.1 GCA_029266735.1 Ornithinibacter sp. | reverse complement strand
CGCGGCGAACAGTCCTGACCGACCGGCTGACGGCATCCGAAGGTCTGCCGTGGGTGCGGGACGACGTTCGGTGGGTCAGGACGACGGCGGGACGGGACAGACGTCGAGGTCGAACGGCAGCGTGTCCGGCGACGGAGCGGCCGCGCGGGCAGCGTGGCTGTTCATTCGGCGCATGTAGTGACGGCGGCAGAGGACCTCGTACTCCACCACGCCGGCGCTGGAGGCCGAGGTGTCGCCGACGACCACCTGCTCGCCCTCCACGACCATCACTCCGTCGACGATGCGAGCGTTGTGGGTGGCCGTGCGGCCGCACCAGCAGAGCGCCTCCACCTGGAGCACCTGCACCCGGTCGGCGAGCTCGATGAGCCGGCGGCTCCCGGGGAACAGCTCGGTGCGGAAGTCCGACGTGATCCCGAAGGCGTGCACGTCGATGCCGATCTCGTCGACGACCCGCGCCAGCTGCTCCACCTGCGCCGGGGTGTAGAACTGCGCCTCATCACAGATGAGGTAGTCCACCCGGGCGCCCGAGGTGAGCCGTTCGACGACCACCTCCCAGAAGTCGAGCTCGTCCCCGACCTCGATGGCCGGTGTGGACAGGCCCAGCCGTGACGAGAGCACCGACTCGCCCATCCTGTCGAGCTTGGTGAAGATGAGGCCCTGGCGGCCGCGCACGCTGTTGTTGTGGTCCATCTGCAGGGCGAGGGTCGACTTGCCGCAGTCCATCGTGCCCGAGAAGAAGACCAGGTCCGCCACGAGGGGACACCCTAGGCGACCGACGCGGCCGGCACGTGGACGACGGGGACCGCGACCTCGTCGTCACTGAGGGAGCCGTGCAGCCCGATGAGGGCGAGCAGCTCCGGCCGGGCGCGCCCGGAGTCGACGACGGCGTTCCGGCCCCGCATCGCGACGACGACGTCACCGATGCGCGGCAGGTTCTCGGGGAGCACCGGTCCGAACCACCCGGCGGCCACGGCCTCGTCCCGCCGGCGGACCAGCGCCCGGTCCCCCAGCAGCTCGGTCCAGGCGGCGTGGACGTCCTCCTCTGCGCCTGCCACGACGTAGAGCTGCGGCGCCCGTGCCTCTCCCGTCACGTGACGCACTCCGGTGGCCAGGGTCGGCTCCTGGGCGACGTCCACCCGGTGATGGTGCGGCACCTCGACCATGCCGTGGTCGGCCGTCACCGTGAGCGAGCAGTCGACGGGCAGACCGTCAGCCAGTCGGGCGAGCTCGCGGTCGATGGCCTCGAGCTCGTCGCCGAACTGCCAGGAGTCGCACCCGGCGACGTGCCCGACCTTGTCGAGGTCGCCCCAGTAGAGGTGCACGAGCACGCGCGGTGAGGAGCGCACGGCCGCGAGCGTCGCGTCGACCCGGGCGGCGAGTGACTCAGCGGCGACGAACCGGCCTCCACGCACCGTGGCGTCGGTCAGACCGGAGCCGTCGAAGAAGGCGGGGCCGGTCCTCACGACGTCGATCCCGGCCCGGGCCACGGCCTCGAAGACGGTCTCGTGGGGCTGCCACGTCCGGGGGTCGGGCCCGCCCTCCCACGAGAGCTCGTTGAGCAGCCGGTCCGTGCCGGGCACGAGGACCTCGTAGCCGAGGAGGCCGTGGACCCCGGCCGCCAGTCCGGTCCCGAAGGTCCCCATCGAGGTCGCGGTGGTCGACGGGAACCCGCTCGCCACGCGTCGGGTCTGAGGCAGGTGCGCCCGCAGCCACGGCGCGTGCCCCGCCCGCCGCAGGAGCAGCTCGTACCCGAGCGCGTCGACCAGGACGACGACCGCACGCCGGGCGGGCGGCATCGCGAAGCCGACGTATGCCGTGCCGTCACCCGCGCTCCACGGCACCCCAAGGCTCACGGCCACGCTGGGCAGGACGTCGGCCAGCGCCGGTCCCACCCCGACGGGCGGGTCCGCGGACGGGTCGCCGGTGGGCGGCATCCGCCGGGGTCAGTCCTGGCCGATGGCGGCGGACAGGTCGCGGGCGAAGGCGAGTGCCCGTGAGAGTGCGTCGTCGCCGTCCGCGGCGGCGGAGATCCGCAGCGCGATGTCGTCGCCGGTGATCGTGCCCTCGTAGCCGTGGTCGGCGTCGCAGTCGGGGTCGGGGCACGACGCGGGGACCAGGTCGAGCCGAGCCACGGTTCCCCAGCCGAGGGTGAGCGTGAGCTCCCGACCGAGGCTGCCCGGCACGTAGCTCGAGGGGCTCTCGACGACGTGGGTCAGCATGACCCCGCGCACCGCCGACAGCGGGATGGACTCCGTCGTCGCGGTGGCCACGTCCTGCGGAGCCGGCGGCTCGTCGGCGTGGTCGTCGGCGTGGGCGATGAGCAGGCGGGTGGGCGTGAGCACGAGCACGGTGATGTGGCGGCGGACCACGTCGCGGTCGAAGGTGGTCTCGAGGTGCACGAGGTGGTTCTCGATGGGTTCCTGCACGAGGGCGGCGGCGACGACGTCGGCCACCAGCGCCGGGTAGTAACCGGCCCGCTCGATCGCGGAGGTCAGGTCCGCCGGGAGGACGGGGGCGTCGGAGGCACTGCTCATGACGACCATTGTGCCCGCCGGCTCACGTCAGTGAGCGCCGGCCGGGGTCGATGCGCCGCGGCGCGGGGGCGAGCACGACCTGTGCGCCGAGCACCTCGACACCGCCGGGGTGAGCGTTGACGGGGTTGAGCACGAGGGACGCCACCTCCGGGAGGTCGTCGGCGAGCACCGACGCCCGCGCGATGAGGTCGGCGAGGGCGGCGCGGTGGACCGGGGCGGCCCCCCGGTGGCCGTGCAGCACCGGCGCCGCCTTGACCGACGAGATGAGCTCCGACACGGTGACGTCGGTGAGCGGCGGGATCCGGTAGGCGATGTCCTCGAGGAGCTCCGTGGGGAGCCCCGCCACGCTGAAGCCGATGACCGGGCCGAACAGCGGGTCCTCGTCGGAGGTCACGACGCACGGCACTCCGGCGCTGGCCATCCGCTGCACGACGAAGCGGTCCGCCTCGAGCGGGGCGAGCAGCTCGCTGAGCGAGTCCCAGGCCGCCCGGAGGGCGCCCTCGGTGCGCAGGTCGACACGCACTCCGGTCACCCCCCCGGAATGGCGCATCACCGGGGCGGTGGACTTGAGGACGACCGGGTAGCCCACCCCCTCGGCGGCGGTGACGGCGGCGTCGGCGCTGGGAACGGCCTGCTGTCTCCAGACGTCGATCCCGTAGGCGGCGAGCAGGGCGGACGCTTCGTCCTGGTCGAGCCGCCGGCCCTTGGGGTCGACCGAGAGCACGGTGTGGACCAGGTCCTCGGCGATCCTGCGGTTGATCCCGGGCGGGGCCACAGGGGTGCCGTGGTCCTTGGCGCGCCACTGACCGTACCGGGTCGCGGCGGCAAGCGCCCGGACGGCGTCCTCGGGCATGCTGTAGACCGGGATGGCCCGACTGGACCCCCCGGTGCCCGTCACCGAGGCATGGCCGTCGTCGACCCCGCGCATCCCGAGGAACGTCGCGACGATGGGCTTCTCGGCGCTCATGGCCGCATCCCGCACCGCGGCGGCGACGTCCTCGTCCCCGGTGACGAGCGGTGGGATGAAGCACGAGAGCACCGAGTCGACCGCGGGGTCCGCGAAGGCCGTCTCGAGCGCCTTCCTGAACTCTGCGGCCGTCGCCTCGCTCGGGAGGTTCACCGGCCCATGGGTCACGGTGAGCTTCCAGCTCGTGCAGGCGTCCGCAGTGAGCGCGCCCAGGGCCGAGGAGTTGGCGACGACCGCCACCCGGTCCCCTGCCGGCAGCGGCTGGTGCACGACGAGCTGGGCGACGTCGAAGAGCTGATGGACGTTCTCCACGCGGATGACCCCGGACTGCTTGAGCATGGCCTTGAAGACCTCGGGACGCGCCTTCGTGGGTCGCACCCGGTGCCCGGGCGGCACCCCGAACCGGGAGACCCCGGACTTGACGACGATGACCGGTTTGATGAGCGCCAGGTTTCGCGCGACGCGGGAGAACTTGCGAGGGTTGCCCATCGACTCGAGGTACAGGCCCACGGCATCGGTCGAGTCGTCGTCGATCCAGTACTGCATGAGGTCGTTCCCGGAGACGTCGACCCGGTTGCCCGCGGACGCGAAGGTCGAGATGCCGAGGTTCCGCCGGGCAGCCGAGGCGAGAACCGCGATGCCGAGTGCCCCGGACTGGGCGAAGAGGCCGAGCCGGCCATGCGGCGGGAGCGTCGGCGCGAGGGAGGCGTTGAGTCGCACAGCCGGGTCGTTGTTGATGATCCCGAAGGAGTTGGGGCCGACCACCCGCATCCCCGACCCCCGGGCCCGGCGGACGAGCTCGGCCTGGAGCCGGGCTCCCTCCGTGCCCTCCTCCGCGAACCCGCTCGAGACGACGAGCAGCGCGAGAACTCCGGCCTCGGCACACTCGTCGACCACGTCCAGCACCGCATTGGCGGGGACGGCGACGACGGCCAGGTCCACCCGCCCCGGCACGGAGCTCACCGAGGGGTACGCCGTCCGCCGCCGGAGGGTGCGCACCTTGGGGTTGACGGGGTGGATCTCGCCCGTGAAGCCGGCGTCGACGAGCCGGTCGAGCAGCTGGCTGCCGATCGACTCCTTGCGACGGCTGGCCCCGATGAGCGCGATGGTCCTCGGGTGGAGCAGGGACCGAACGCTCAGCGCCTCCGCGCGGTGCTCGCGCGACATGGCGACAGCCTTCGACTGGTCGGTCGGCTCGATGTCGAACCCGACCTCGACGACGCCGTCCTCGACGTGGCGACGGACGTCGTAGCCGGCATCCGAGAAGACGGCGAGCATCTTGCGGTTCTGCGGCAGGACCTCCGCGGTGAACCGGGTGATGCCGAACTCCTGGGCGATGGCAGCGAGGTGCTCGAGGAGGACCGAGCCGATGCCCTTGCCCTGGTAGTGGTCGCTGATGTTGAAGGCCACCTCGGCACTGCGCGGGTCGATCCGGTCGTAGCGGCCGATGCCGATGATCTCCTCGCGCATGGTCACGACCAGGGCCACCCGGTCGACGTAGTCCACGTGCGTGAACCGGTGGACGTCGGCGTCGCTGAGCCGGCGCAACGGCGCGAAGAACCGCAGGTAGATGGATTCCTCCGACTGGGCCGCGTGGAACCGGTGGATGCCCTCGACGTCCGACGGAAGGATCGGCCGCACGTGCGCGACGGTCCCGTCGCGGAGCACGACGTCCGCCTCCCACGCGGCGGGGTATCCCGGGGGGAGCGGCTCGTCCTCCATGGGAGCCATCGTGCCACCCCGTCGCCCGGCCACGACGGGGCACACTGTCCTCGTGGAGCTGCGCGACGCGGTCCTGCGCCGGCGCATGGCGCGCCGGTTCGTCCCTGACGTCCCGGTCGCGTCGGAGGTCGTGCGCGACCTGGTCGGGTTGGCGCTGCGGGCGCCCAGCGCCGGCTTCACCCAGGGGTGGGACTTCCTCGCGCTGCTCGCGCCGGAGGACCGGGCGGCGTTCTGGGCGGCGACGGACGACGGCGGCCCCCCGGACGCCTGGCGCCGTGGAGTCTCGGCCGCTCCGGCACTCGTGCTCTGCCTCTCGGACCCCACGGCATACCTCGACCGGTACGCCGAACCGGACAAGGGCTGGGACGACCGCTCCCTGCACCGGTGGCCCATCCCCTACTGGGACACCGACACCGCGATGGCCGCGATGGTGCTGCTCCTCGGGGCGGAGGATGCCGGCCTGGCCGCGCTCTTCTTCGGCGTCCCGGGCGATCGGCACACCGCGGTGCGTGAGGCGCTCGGCATCCCGGCGGACCGGCGGCTCGTCGGTGTAGTGGCGCTCGGGACGGAGGCCGAGCGGGTCTCCGGTTCGGCGCGCTCGCGGCACCGGCGCGGCGTCGACGAGGTCCTCCACGAGGGCCGGTTCGGCGCGTCGGACGGAGCCTCACCGCGCCGGTGAGTGAGGATGGTCGGGACCGGCGTCCCGGAACCGATCGACCGACGAGCCCGACCCGACCCCCCACCAGCAGCCGCCGCATCCCCCGCGGCCCGACCTCGGAGCACTCCCACCCATGGCGAAGCGCAGCAGGACCCCACCGCCGGAGGAGATCGCCGAGCGGATCGTCGACGTCGACGTCGAGGAGGAGATGCGCAGCGCCTTCCTCGAGTACTCCTACAGCGTCATCTACTCGCGCGCGCTTCCGGACGCCCGTGACGGCCTGAAGCCGGTACAGCGCCGGATCCTCTACGGGATGAGCGAGCTGGGCCTTCGCCCGGACCGCTCGCACGTGAAGTCGAGCCGGGTCGTCGGCGAGGTCATGGGCAAGTACCACCCGCACGGCGACTCGGCGATCTACGACGCCCTCGTGCGGATGGCCCAGCCGTTCACGATGCGGCTTCCGCTCGTCGACGGGCACGGCAACTTCGGGTCGCTCGACGACGGCCCGGCAGCATCCCGCTACACCGAGGCCCGCATGGCCCCGGCCGCGCTCCTCATGGTCGCGGGACTCGACGAGGACACCGTCGACTTCGTCCCCAACTACGACGACTCGCTCACCCAGCCGGGCGTCCTGCCCGCGGCGTACCCGAACCTCCTCGTGAACGGCGCCTCCGGCATCGCGGTCGGCATGGCGACGAACATGGCTCCGCACAACCTCGTCGAGGTGGTCGCCGCCGCTCGGCATCTCATCGCCCACCCGGACTGCTCGCTCGACGACCTCATGAAGTTCGTCCCCGGCCCCGACCTCCCGGGCGGCGGACGCATCATCGGGCTCGACGGCATCCGCGACGCGTACCTCACCGGCCGCGGCAGCTTCCGCACGCGAGCGACGGCCCGCGTCGAGAAGCTCACACCGCGCCGGATGGGAATCGTCGTCACCGAGCTGCCCTACCTCGTCGGTCCCGAGAAGGTCATCGAGCGGGTCAAGACGCTCGTCCAGTCCAAGAAGCTCCAGGGCATCTCCGACGTCAAGGACCTCACCGACCGCAAGCACGGCCTCCGGTTGGTCTTCGAGGTCAAGAACGGCTTCAACCCCGATGCGGTCCTGGAGCAGCTGCACCGGCTGACGCCCATGGAGGACTCGTTCGGCATCAACAACGTGGCCCTCGTGGACGGTCAGCCGCGCACCCTCGGGCTCAAGGAGCTGCTGCGCACGTACGTCGACTTCCGGATCGCCGTGGTGCGCCGCCGCACCCAGCACCGCCTCGCGAGGCGACGCGCCCGGTTGCACCTCGTCGAGGGGCTGCTCGTCGCGATCCTCGACATCGACGAGGTCATCCAGCTCATCCGCACGTCCGACGACGCCGCCGCCGCGCGAGCTCGTCTCGTCTCCGTCTTCGACCTCTCGCAGGCCCAGGCGGAGTACATCCTCGAGCTGCAGCTGCGACGCCTCACGAGGTTCTCGAGGATCGAGCTCGAGGCCGAGCGCGACGAGCTCCGCCGGCAGATCGAGGAGCTCGAGGCGATCCTCGCCGATGAGAAGCTGCTCCACCGCACCGTGTCGACCGAGCTCGCGGAGGTCGCCAAGGCACACGGCACACCGCGCCGGACGGTGCTTCTCGAGTCTGCGGGGACACCCGCCTCGGTGGCCACGCCCCTCGAGGTCGCGGACGACCCGTGCTGGGTCCTCCTCTCCTCGACCGGCCTGCTCGCCCGCACCTCGGGGCCGGACCCCATCCCGGTCGAGGGCGGGCGCACGAAGCACGACGCCATCGTCGGTGCGGTCCGCACCACGGCCCGCGGCGAGTTCGGCCTCGTCACGTCACGGGGACGGATGGTGCGGATGTCGGCCCTCGAGCTGCCCACGCTCCCCCCACTGGGAGGGGCGCCGGGCCTGTCAGGAGGCGCACCCCTCGCCGTGTACGTGGACCTCCCCGCGGGGGAGCAGCCGCTGACGATCGTGTCACTGGACCCACACGGCCCGGGGATCGCCCTCGGCACCGCCTCCGGGATCGTCAAGCGCGTCACTCCCGACCACCCCGCTCGTGGGAGCTGGGACGCGATCGGTGGGTTGCGCGAGGGCGACGACGTGGTGGGAGCGGTGGAGCTGCGCGACGGCTCCGAGGACCTCGTGTTCGTCACGAGCGACGCCCAGCTGCTCCGCTTTCCGGCCTCCTCCGTGCGCCCGCAGGGGAGAGCGGCCGGTGGCATGGCCGGGATCCGCCTGTCCCCCGGCGCACGGGTGGTCTTCTTCGGTGCCGTCGACCCCGCCGGCCAGAACGTCGTCGTCACCTCGGCCGGCTCGGCCGACGCCCTGCCGGGCACCCAGCCCGGATCCCTCAAGGTCACGCCGTATGCCGAGTACCCGACGAAGGGCCGCGGCACCGGTGGCGTCCGGGCGCACCGGTTCCTCCGTGGGGAGGACACGCTCGTCCTCGCCTGGGTGGGCGCCGTCCCGGCCCGCGCCTCCGGAGCGGGGGGTGTCGCCCTCGACCTTCCGGAGCCGTCCGGGCGGCGGGACGGGTCGGGCGTGCCCTACCCCGCCGTCATCGCCGGCATCGGTTCCCCTGCCCGCTGACCGACGGACGAACCGTGTTACCCAATCGTTACCGCTGGGTGCCTCGGTACCGTTGCGCCGGTGTGTAAACGCTTTTACGTTGGTGCCGGTTCCCTCATCGCCGAGGCCGGCATCCCCGTCTCGGCGCGACCAGTGAAATGGAGGCGGGCATATGGCCCTCAACTCAAGGCGTCGCTTCGCGACGTTGACCGCAGTCGTCGCGGTGGCTGCGCTAACCGTGACGGCCTGCGGAAGCGGTGACGATGAAGGCGGCGGCGACGACGCCGGCTCGACCGGCGGGGCCATCGACTGTGCCCCCTACGAGGCATTCGGCGAGCTCGACGGGAAGACGGTGACCGTCTACACCTCGATCACCGCGCCCGAGGACGAGCCGCACATCGCGTCGTACAAGCCGTTCGAGGACTGCACCGGCGTGGAGATCAAGTACGAGGGCTCCAAGGAGTTCGAGGCCCAGTTGCCTGTGCGGGTCAAGGGCGGCAACGCGCCCGACATCGCCTACGTGCCGCAGCCAGGCCTGCTCGCGACGCTTGTCGCTACCGGAGCGGTCAAGCCGGCGCCCCCGGAGGTCGCCGCCAACGTCGAGAAGAACATGCCCGACTGGCAGCAGTACGGCACCGTCGACGGCACGTTCTACGCGGCAGCCCTGGGCGCCAACGTGAAGTCGTTCGTCTGGTACTCCCCGTCGGCCTTCTCCGAGGCGGGCTACGAGGTGCCGACGACCTGGGCCGACCTGCTCGCACTGAGCGAGAAGATCGCGGCAGACAACCCCGGTGACGAGGTCAAGCCCTGGTGTGCCGGCATCGAGTCCGGTGAGGCCACCGGCTGGCCGACCACGGACTGGGTCGAGGACCTCATGCTGCGCACCGCAGGGCCCGAGACCTACGACAAGTGGGTCAGCCACGAGATCCCCTTCAACGACCCCGCAGTCGCCACGGCGCTGGCCGAGGTGGGCAAGATCCTCAAGAACGACAAGTTCGTCAACGGCGGCTTCGGCAACGTCAAGACCATCGCCTCGACGGCATTCCAGGAAGCCGGGCAGCCGATCCTCGACGGTGGCTGCTACATGCACCGTCAGGCGTCGTTCCAGGCGGCCAACTGGCCTGAGGGCACCGAGATCGGCGAGGACGGAGACGTCTGGGCCTTCTACCTCCCCGCCGTCGACGAGTCCACCAAGCCGGTGCTCACCGGTGGGGAGCTGACCACCGCGTTCGCCGACCGCCCCGAGGTGAAGGCGTTCCAGACGTACCTCTCCTCGGTGGAGTGGGCGAACGAGCGGGCCAAAACCTGTGGCGTCGGTGGGTGCGTGACGGCTAACAAGAACGCCGACCCGGAGCTGCTCGGCAGCGCGCTCGACAAGCTGTCTGCCGAGATCCTCACCGACCCCGCCGCGCAGGCGAGGTTCGACGGCTCCGACCTCATGCCGGGTGCGGTGGGTGCCAACTCGTTCTGGAAGGGCATGACCGACTGGATCACCGGCAAAGACGACAAGGCCACGCTCGACTTCATCGAGCAGTCCTGGCCGGAGTGACGTCCGTGACCTGATCCTGGGTCCACCGAACCGGGGTGGGGCGGAGCCCCTCCGCCCCACCCCGGTTCTCCCTTTGACGACTTGACCGGAGGTGGAGTCAATGACGGCGAACGTCCTTGGCGCGGTGCCGGCTGGGATCATTCCCGAGCCCCTGCTTCGCGCCGAAAGCGTCGCAGGCAAGTTCTTCCTGATGTTCTTCGCGATCGCGTTCTTCGCGGCCGTGTTCGGCCTCGTGCTGTTCCTCGCCTCGCTCTTCCGGGGTCGCACGGGCGAGAAGTGGCAGGGCGTCGTCTTCGTGGGGCCGACACTCCTGCTCGTCGGCATCGGGCTGGTGTACCCCGCGATCCTCACGATCAACCAGTCCTTCAAGGGCCGGTCGGGCGAGGATGCCTACACCCTCAGCAACTACACGGCGATGTTCACCCAGCCCGAGCTCCTGCTGGTCCTGCGGAACACCGCGCTGTGGGTCATCCTCGTACCGCTCCTGGCGACGAGCATCGGCCTCCTCTACGCCATCCTCGTCGACCGGGCTCGAGGTGAGGCGTTCGCCAAGGCGCTCATCTTCCTCCCGATGGCGATCTCCATGGTCGGCGCCGGCATCATCTGGAAGTTCGTCTACCAGTACAAGCAGACGTCCCGCCCGCAGATCGGGCTGCTCAACGCCATCCTCAAGGCCCTGGGCTTCGAGACCCAGCAGTTCCTCATCAACGCCCCGCTCAACACCTTCATGCTCATCATCGTCATGGTGTGGATCCAGGCCGGCTTCGCGATGACGGTACTCTCGGCGGCGATCAAGGCGATCCCCGACGACATCATCGAGGCGGCCAAGCTCGACGGCGTGCAGACCTTCAAGATGTTCCGCTTCATCACCCTGCCGAGCATCCGGGCCGCCCTCGTCGTCGTGGTGACGACGATCGGCATCGGCACGCTCAAGGTCTTCGACATCGTCCGAACCATGACCGGCGGCCAGTTCGACACCTCGGTCGTCGCCAACGAGTTCTACGTGCAGAGCTTCCGCGCCAACGCTCCCGGTCTGGGAGCGGCGCTGGCCGTGCTGCTCTTCGTGCTCGTTGTCCCGATCGTCGTCTACAACATCGTCCAGATGCGCAAGGAGGCCTGAGCCCATGAGTACCTTGCAGCCGGCTGCACTGCCTGAGTCCGTCAACGACAAGACCATCGCCGAGCCGCCGGAGAGCGTGAAGCCACGACGCCGCCGGAAGACCGCCGCTGGTGAAGCGGCCCGCGCGATCAGCTCGCCATGGGCGTCCGGGACCGCCATAGTCATCGCCATCCTGTGGACCATCCCGACCTTCGGCCTGCTCGTGACCTCGTTTCGCGAGCAGCGGGCCATCAACACCAGCGGGTGGTGGACCGCCTTCGGCGACCCGAGTGCGTGGACCCTCGAGAACTACCGCCAGGCGCTTGCGCCGGGCACCAGCGCGAGCCTGTCGCAGTACTTCATCAACACGGTGGTCATCACCATCCCCGCGGTGATGCTGCCCATCTTCCTGGCCACGCTCGCGGCGTACGCGTTTGCCTGGATGCCGTTCCCTGGCCGCGACGCGCTCTTCGTCGCGGTCTTCGCACTCCAGATCGTGCCGCTCCAGGTTGCCCTCATCCCCCTGCTCTCCATCTACACGGAGCGGCTGGGTTTCGGAGCGTCCTACTGGAGCGTCTGGCTGTCGCACACCATCTTCGCGCTCCCCCTCGCGACGTTCCTCATCCACAACTTCATGAGAGAGCTTCCCGGTGAGCTGATGGAGGCGGCCCGCGTCGACGGCGCGGGGCATGTGACGATCTTCTTCAAGATCCTGCTGCCGCTCCTCACCCCGGCCATCGCGGCATTCGGAATCTTCCAGTTCCTGTGGGTGTGGAACGACCTGCTCGTCTCCCTCGTGTTCCTCGGTGGGACGCCCGACGTCGCGCCGATCACCGTGCGGGTCGCCGAGCTGTCCGGTAGCCGCGGCAGTGCCTGGTATCTCCTGTCGGCCGGTGCGTTCATCGCGATGATCGTCCCCGTCGTGGTGTTCCTCGCGCTGCAGCGGTACTTCGTTCGCGGACTTCTCGCGGGCGGGCTCAAGGGCTGACGCCCGTCCCTCCTCGGGAAGGTTCAGCCGATCAGCACCATCACCGACGTGGCGCGGGTGGCCGGGGTCTCGGTCGCCACGGTCTCCCGCGCCCTCCGGGGACTGGACCGGGTCTCCCCGCAGACCCGCGCGCGCGTGCTGCGGGTCGCGGAGGACCTGCACTACGTCGCGTCCCCCACCGCGACCTCACTGGCATCGGGGCGGACCCGCGTCGCAGCGGTCGTCGCGCCCTTCCTCACCCGCTGGTTCTTCGCGACCCTGGTCAGCGCCATCGAGAAGAGCCTGCGTGCCGCAGGGCACCACGTGCTGCTCTTCGACCTCGAGGACGACAGCTACGACCACCGCCTCCCGCTCTCCCAGAACATGCTGTGGAAGCGGGTCGACGGCGTCATCACCCTGAACATCCCCATGACGAGTGACGAGATCGAGCTCGTCGATCGGCTGGGACTGCCCCTGGTGGCCATCGGCTCCCCGGTTCCTGGTCGCCCGTGCGTCCGGATCGACGACCGGGCGGCGATGCGCACGGCGGTCGAGCACCTCGCCGGCCTCGGCCACACGAGGATCGGCTACATCGGCGCCGTGCCCCAGAACGTCGCGCACATCCAGACCCCACAGGACCGGCTCGAGGCCTTCCTCGCGACGGTCGAGCAACAGCACCTCACGTGCGACGACGGCTGGATCCTCGGGTCGGACTGGACGGCCGAGGCGGCCGCGCGGGACAGCACCGCCCTGCTCTCGCGCCCGGACCGGCCGACGGCGATCGTCGCGGCCTCCGACGAGATGGCCATCGGGGTGCGGGAGAGCGCACGGAGACTCGGCGTGCGGGTCCCGGAGGACCTCTCGATCATCGGGATCGACGACTACGTGCTGTCCGCCGTCCTGGGGCTGACGACGGTGCGCCAGGACGTCGCGGGACTCGGCCACGCCGCTGCCGGGCTGCTCCTCAAGGCGCTCCTCGAGGACGACCGGTCGACGGAGGAGATCGTCCTGCCCACGGAGCTCGTCGTCCGGGAGTCGACCGGTCGAGTTCCGGCGGCAGCGCAGCCCCAGCTCAGTTGATCGGCCCGCGCCGCGGGGGTGACCCCGCTGGCCGGTCGTCCTCGGCCGGGGTACCGGCCGCGAGCTCGTCGGGCTCGCGCAGGTAGGTCTTCTTCCCGAAGAACGCCCGGTTGGCCGCCCAGGTCAGCGCCCACAGGACGACCCCGATACCGAGCAGCCATGCCGCGATCGTGTACTGGATCGGGTCCCGCCCCGTCACGGGAAGGGTGAAGTAGAAGCAGGCCAGCGCTCCGATGACCGGGAGCACGGTGGGGGTCCGGAAGTGCTTGCGGCCGATCTCGTCCCGGCGAAGCACGAGGACGACGATGTTGACGATGGTGAAGACGCCCAGCAGAAGAAGCGCCGTCGTCCCGCCCAGCGCCGGGACCACCTCGCTCTCGCTCTTGCTGACGTAGTAGATGAGACCGAAGGCGACCGCCGTCGTGAAGATGATCGCCACCCACGGTGTCCGTCGCCCTGGGTGCACCCAGCCGAGGGCCGGCGGGAGCACGTCCTGTCGGGCCATGCCGTAGATGAGGCGGCTTGCCATGAGCATGTTGATGAGCGCCGAGTTCGCCACGGCGAACATCGCGATGAAGGGCATGATGTCGCCGATCGGGAAGTCAGGGAGGCCCGCGGTGACGACCTTCGTCAGCGGGGTGTCACCCTCGCCGAGCTCACCGACGGGGACGAGCGCCACGGCGACGATGGCGACGAGGACGTAGATGAGCCCGGTCAGCCCGATGCCGGCAAGCATCATCTTGGGGAAGTTGTGCACCGGGTCCTGGCACTCCTCGGCCATGTTCACGGCATCCTCGAACCCGACCATCGCGAAGAACGCCAACGAGGTGGCCGCCGTGATCGCGAGGAAGGTGGTCTTGTCACCGGCGGTGTCGAACATCGTCACCCGGGAGAAGTCCGCCCGGCCCGCGCTCGCCGCGTAGATGCCGACGAGGATGACGAGGAGCAGTCCGGAGAGCTCGACAAGGGTGAGTACGACGTTCGCCTTGACGCTCTCCCCCACGCCGCGGAAGTTGACCGCCGCAACGAGGAGCATGAAGGCGAGGGCGATGACGAGCACGAGGTTGCTGTTCTCGGCGTCGAGGCCGAAGCCGTCGGCGAGGTTCGCGGCGAAGGCGCGGGAGGCCGTCGAGGCCGAGGTGATCCCGGAGCTCATCACGGTGAACGCGACGAGGAACGTCACGAAGTGGATGCCGAACGCCTTGTGCGTGTAGAGCGCCGCCCCCGCCGCCCGCGGGTACTTCGTGACGAGCTCGAGATAGCTGAACGCCGTGACGAGCGCGATGGCGAACGCGACGATGAACGGCGCCCACGCCGCACCACCCACCTCGCTCGCGACTCGCCCGGTGAGCGAGTAGACGCCGGTGCCGAGGATGTCGCCCACGATGAAGAGCAGGAGCAGCCGGGGCCCGATCGCCCGCTTCAGCTCGGTGGGCTCCTCGCCCCGCGCACGCTCCCGGTCCTGCTCGATGGCCGTGTCCATGGCGTCCTCCCGAGGGCGTCGCTCGAGCGCCCGCTGGGACCAGAGTGGCCGAGGTCCGCCTGCCGGGCAACAGGCCGGGCGGCGTGTCGGTCCAGGTGTGGCCACCTCTGCCGGCTCAGGCGTCGATGCGCTCCGGGTCGAGGGCGTGCGCCGAGTCGATGATGAAGTCCTTGCGCGGCCCGACGTCGCCACCCATGAGCAGCTCGAAGACACCGGCGGCACGTTCGAGGTCGGCCGCCGTCACCTTGCGCAGTGTCCGGTGGCGCGGGTCCATCGTCGTCTCGGCGAGCTGGTCGGCATCCATCTCGCCCAGGCCCTTGTAGCGCTGGAGCGGCTTGACGTTCCTGCCGCGCTTGATGACCGACGCCATCGTCCGGCGCATCTCGGCCTCGGAGTACGTGTAGATGACCTCGTTGGCCTTCGACCCGCCGTTCACGACCTCGATCCGGTGCAGGGGCGGGACCGCCGCGTAGACCCGTCCCGCCTCGACGAGCGGGCGCATGTACCGGAAGAACAGCGTGAGCAGGAGGGTCCTGATGTGGGCGCCGTCGACGTCGGCGTCGGTCATGATGATGACCTTGCCGTAGCGAGCCGCGTCGAGGTCGAAGGTGCGCCCGGACCCGGCCCCGATGACCTGGATGATGGCGGCGCACTCGGCGTTGCCGAGCATGTCGGTGACCGACGCCTTCTGGACGTTGAGGATCTTCCCCCGGATCGGTAGCAGGGCCTGGTGCTCGCTGCTGCGGGCCAGTTTCGCGGTGCCGAGCGCGCTGTCGCCCTCGACGATGAAGAGCTCCGTGCGTTCCACGTCGGTGCTGCGGCAGTCCGCGAGCTTGGCCGGCAGCGACGAGGACTCCAGGGCGGTCTTGCGCCGCTGGGTCTCCTTGTGCATCCGAGCGCTGATCCGGGACTTCATCTCGGAGGTGACCTTCTCGAGGAGCAGCGCGGCCTGCTGCTTCTCGGGGCGCCTGCTCGACAGCAGGCGGGCGGTGAGCTCCTTCTCGACGACCCGGGCGACGATGGCCCGCACGGCGTTGGTGCCCAGCACCTCCTTGGTCTGCCCCTCGAACTGCGGCTCGGCGAGCCGGACCGTGACCACGGCGGTGAGGCCCGCGAGGACGTCGTCCTTCTCGAGCCTGTCGGTCCCCACCTTGAGGCGGCGGGCGTTGAGCTCGAGCTGGCGACGGAGCACCTTCACGAGGGCCTGGTCGAACCCCGCGAGGTGGGTGCCGCCCTTCGGGGTCGCGATGATGTTGACGAACGAGGTGACCCGGGTGTCGTAGCCTGTGCCCCAGCGCACGGCCACGTCGACCCCGCACTCGCGCTCGACCTCGGTGGGTGTCATGTGGCCCCTGCTGTCGAGCACCGGCACGGTCTCGGTGAACGTCCCGCTTCCCTGGAGGCGCCAGACGTCGGTCACCGGCGCGTCCGGCGCGAGGTACTCGCAGAACTCCGAGATCCCCCCGTGGTGCAGGAAGACCTCCTCCATCGGCTCCGGCCCGCGCTCGTCCCGGATGAGGAGTGTCAGACCCGGCACGAGGAACGAGGTCTGCCGCGCCCTGGCGAGCAGCCCCTCCACATCGAAGGTCGCGTCGCGGAGGAAGATCTGCCGGTCGGCCCAGTACCGCACCCGCGTGCCCGTGACGCCCCGCCGGACGCTGCCGATGACCTCGAGCTCACTGATGTCGACGTAGGGGGTGAAGGCGTGCTCGGGGTCCTTGGTGCCGCGAGCGCCCGCGACGTCCGAGAAGGACCCGGGCTCGCCCCGCCGGAAGCTCATCGCATAGGTCTTGCCGCCGCGGTCCACCTCGACGTCGAGCCGGGAGGACAGGGCGTTGACGACCGAGGCGCCCACCCCGTGCAGACCGCCGGATGCCGTGTACGAGCCGCCACCGAACTTCCCGCCGGCGTGGAGCCGGGTGTAGACGAGCTCGACGCCGGTCAGCCCGGTGCGGGGTTCGATGTCGACCGGGACCCCGCGCCCGTTGTCCCGGACCTCGACCGACCCGTCCGCCAGGAGCACGACCTCGATCCGGTCACAGTGGCCGCCGAGGGCCTCGTCGACCGCGTTGTCGATGATCTCCCAGAGGCAGTGCATGAGACCCCGGGAGTCCGTCGAGCCGATGTACATGCCGGGCCGCTTGCGAACCGCCTCGAGGCCCTCGAGGACCTGGAGGTGGTGAGCGGTGTACTCGGACGCGGACTTGCTCGTCGCGGTCTTCTTCGCAGCGGTCGTGGGCACGCCATGCAGGCTAGTCGCCGTGTCGGACGGACCCCGTCAGGCGCACCGTCGCGGCCCAGAGGTGCCCGCCGCCGGAGTGGCAGCGGCCTCAACCCCGTGGCAGCGGCCTGAACCCCGACCGTCCCGGGCGTCACGGACAGGTCACGATCCGGTCATGACGCGGACCACAGTGCATCACCTTGCACAGGGGGAAGCATCCGGCGTGCTTGACTGTTGCAACGCTCGCCGCCCGACCCGGGAGGTGAGCACGACCGACGCAGACCACCGCGAGCCGAGGAGGCCGACGTGAACGCCGCACTGGCAACAGCCCTGACCGCCGCGGACCGTTGCGACCGCTGCAGCGCCCAGGCGTACGTCCGGGCCACCCTGCACGCCGGCGGTGAGCTGCTCTTCTGTGCACACCACGGCCGGCAGCACATCCCGGCCCTCGTGGGCCTCGCCGAGATCCACGACGAGAGTGACCGGCTCATGGAGCCGCCGCCGCTCGGTCAGGTCGTGGACTGAGGGTGGACGCCCTCGTCGGCGACGTCGGCGGCATCGTCCCCCCTCTGCTCATCGTCGTCGGACTCGTCGGCATCGTTGTCCCCGTCCTTCCCGGTCTCCTCCTCGTCCTCGGTGGTGTCCTGCTCTGGGCCCTGATGGAGGGGACCGCTCTCGCGTGGGGGATCTTCACGGCCAGCGTCGTCGTCGCCGTGGCCGGCGTCGCCCTTCAGTACCTTCTCCCCGGCCGCCGGATGCGTGAGCGCGGTGTCGCGACGTCGACGCTCGCCCTCGCCGTTCTCCTCGGCATCGTCGGGATGTTCGTGGTCCCGTTCGTGGGCGCCTTCGTCGGGTTCGTGCTCGGCATCTACCTCGTCGAGCTGGGCCGCAACGGGGATCGCCGCCAGGCCTGGGAACGCACGAAGCATGCTCTGGTCGGTGTCCTCCAGAGTGTCGGCATCGAGCTCGTCGCGGGTCTGGGGATCGCCGGACTCTACGTCGCGGGTCTGCTCGCCTCCTGAGCGCGTCGCCTTGCGAGCGGCCCGAGAGCTTCTCCGAGCCCACGGCGGGCTGGTCGGGCCGCGGGTCAGTGGTCGTTGTGGTCGGAGGTCGTTGTGGTCAGAGGTCGTTCTCGCGACTCACGGGTTGTTCTCTCGACGCTCCCAGCGCTCGTCGAGACGGTCCATGAAGGACCGTGAGCCCTTCCGGCGCGGGTCCTTGGCCCGCCCCTGGGTGCCGTCGGCCCGGACGACGGCGAGCCGTGCCTTGCGCGGGGGCGTGGCGGCGAATACGGCCGAGGCGACCATGACGGCGAAGCCGATCGCGCCGACCCACATCGTCGTGTTGACGCCCACGAGCACGAGGCCGAGACCGGCGACCACCCCGACGGCACCGATGACCCACCGGCGACGCTGGAGCGACGCGAGGGAGCTGCCCTGCATCTGCGAGGCGAACTTCGGGTCCTCGGCAGCGAGAGCCTGCTCCATCTGTTCGAGCATCTTCTGCTCGTGGTCTGAGAGGGGCACGGATCCTCCCGTTGTCGGCCCGGGACGTCCGGGCGGACGTCCCATGTTGTCCCTGAGCAATCAGGATAGGTCGCGAGGTGGCCTGGCGGAAGCCGATGTGTCACGTTGAACGAGACTCGCTGGCCTCACGGCACCGGAACCGAACCTCGAACGGGCCCGGTCGACCGCCCGGTCGGCGTCACGCCACCCGTGCTCGGGCTCCCCGATGACCCCCTGGATCGGCGCGCGGTCCGCCTCGACGAGCTTCTCGAGACGGACCCCCACGAGCCGGATCCTCGCCCGCTGGAGTCCGAGGGCGTCGAAGAGCCCCACCGCGGCGTCGTGCACGGTGCGTCCGCTGTCGGTGGGCTCACGCAGGGTCCGGGACCGGGTGATCGTCGTGAAGTCACTGAACCTCACCTTGAGGGTGACGGTCCGGCCGGTGAGCCCCGCGGCCCGCATCCGGGCTGCGGTGCGCTCGCTGAGCGCGAGGAGGTGGCGGTGGATCTCCGTGGCGTCGTCGATGTCGTGGTCGAACGTCTCGTCGCTGCCGATGCTCTTCTCGCGCTGCTCACGTTCGACATGGCGGGGGTCGCGACCCCACGCCAGCTCGTGGAGGTGGTGCCCCGCCGCCTCCCCGAGGCCGCGCACGAGGGTCGTGAGCGGCGTGTGCGCGATGTCGGCGACGGTCCGCAGACCGAGCCGGACGAGCGCTTCCTCGGTGCGCTCCCCCACTCCCCACAGCGCCCCGACCGGGAGCTGCTGGACGAACGGCACGACCTCGTCCCGCGGCACGACGACCATCCCGTCGGGCTTGGCGAGGCCGGATGCGAGCTTGGCGACGAACTTGCTCGGCGCGACCCCCACCGAGCACGTGATGCCCTGCTCGTCGTGGACGGTGTCGCGGATGTGCTGGCCGATCGTCGCCGGGCTGCCCATCCGCCGGACCGCGCCCGAGACGTCGAGGAAGGCCTCGTCGAGGGAGAGCGGCTCGATGACCGGGGTGACCGAGCGAAAGGTCTCCAGAACGGCCGCCGAGATCGCCGAGTACCGGGAGTGGTCGGGCGGCAGGACCGTGGCCTGCGGGCACAGGCGGCGGGCTCGGGCCATCGGCATCGCGGAGGTGACGCCGAAGCGGCGTGCCTCGTAGGTCGCGGAGAGCACGACCCCGCGGTTGCCGCCCCCGATGATCACCGGTGTGCCGGTGAGCTCGGGGTGGGAGAGCAGCGTCGCGGAGGCGTAGAACGCGTCCATGTCGACGTGGAGGACGGTGCAGCCGGTGTCGTCGGGCGGCTCGGCGGAGGCCCGCGAGGGGAGGGCGTACTGGCGACGGCTCATCGGTCACCCTGGCCGACGTCAGTCCCGGGTGGCGAGGACGTGCCGCACACTGCCGAGCGCCCCGAGGAGCGGGTGGTCCGGATGGTGGCTCGCGACCTCCTCGAGCTCGAGGAGCGCGGTGCGGTCGGCCTCGGAGTCGACGAGCGCCGACGGGACGAGGTCACTGAAGATGCGCACGCCGTGGCTGTCGACGGGAGTGAGCCCGTGCGCCCGCAGGAGGTCGAGGACCTCGGGCTCGTCGAAGCGTCGTGGAGCAGGGTCGTCGTCACCCCAGCGCCCGTCGGGCCGTTCCAGGACGGCACGGGCCCTGGCGAACTGCCCGGCCAGGGCGCGCGCGAGGGCGGCGGGGAGCCGCTGGGCCACGACGAGCGAGAGGGTCCCACCGGGGGCGAGCACGGCGGCGACGTTGGCCAGCGCGGTGTCGGCGTCGTCGACGACCTCGAGGGTGCCGTGCAGGCAGACGAGGTCGTATGCCGGTCGCACGCCGTCGGTGCCCGGCTCCCCGACGCTGTCGGTGTCGCCCTGGACCGGGTGCACCCGGTCCAGGGTGCCGGCCTCGGCCGCCCGGCGGCGCAGCGAGGCGAGCGCGTCGGGACTGGGGTCGACGACGGTGACGTCGTGCCCGGCCGCGGCGAGCGGGACCGCCGTCCCCCCGGTTCCGCCGCCGAGGTCGAGCACCCGCAGGGGACGGCCGAGTGCGGCGCTGCGCCCCGCCGCGTGGGCGTCGAGAACGGCCTGGACGGCGGCCGTGCGCAGCCGTGGCTGGCCGCCCTGGCGGCGGGCTCGGCCACGCTCGTCGGCCACGGCTGGGCCTCCTCGGTCGCTGGTCTGGCGGGGGGCGGGATCAGCTCCACACCCTAGTGTCCGGAGCTGCCGGGGCTCGCGTGCCACAGCTTGCGCGAGGGCAGCGCGGCAGCGGCCGCGGGAGGGGCGAGCGGCGGCATCCCTTGTCCACCGGGAGCGCCGCGGCCGCTGCGGGGATCGACGCCCGGCGGCCGGATGTCGGCGTAGGGCGACTGGCGGAACCCCGAGGCGTGGACGAGGACCCTGCGCCCCGTGCGAGCGTCGCGCTGCCGGGCCGCCTGCTCGAGGGCCTCGGAGCGGGCCAGGGCCTCGGCTTCGCCGGCGTCGATCGCCGCGTGGACGGCGGGGAGCCCACCGACCTGCCACGCGTCCCAGAGCGCCGCGAGCTCCCAGGCGCCGGTCGCACGGATCGAGACCCCCCGGTCGCCGGTGCGGCGCAGGATGCCCCGGACGAGGAGCAGCCACGAGTGGAAGACGACGCCGGCGTAGGGGCCTTGGACGTCCTCGAAGAACGTGCAGTCGGAGGGGCCCGTGGAGTCGTCGAGGGTGAGGAAGACGACCCGGCGTCCGGAGCGCACCGGCGGGGTCTGGGTCGCGACCTTGACCCCGGCGACCCACACCTCGCTGCGGCTGCGGGTGTCGACGAGGTCACGGCTGCGGGTGACGCCGAGCGCGTCGAGGAGCGGGCCGTAGAACTCCACGACGTGCGCGGACACGTCGAGCCCGAGGACGTCGAGCTCCGCACGCACCCGCTCGGGGCCGGTCAGCTCCGGCAGGCCGGCGCCCGCCGTGAGGCGCGGCCGGTCACCCAGGTCGAGGGTGAGCTGGGTCGGCTGCTCACCGGCCGGCACGACCTCACGGGCTGCCTGGGACTGGGCGGCGGCCCGGCCGCGGACGTCCGACCCGGGTTCCTCGCCCTCGCGGGGCGGGGCGATGCTCGGGATGGCGCGTCGTCGGCTGCTGCGCGGCGGCGCGCCTCCCCCACGCTCCCACCGCTCCAGCTCTGCCACGTGGAGGAGCAGGTCGCGCCGGGTGACCCGGCCACGCCGGCCCAGGCCGCCGCCCCCCATGCCGTGGAGTGAGTCGAAGGCGCCCGCGAGGACCAGCCGCTCGGTGACGGGGCGGCTGACCCGGGCACGGGTCCAGAAGTCACCGAGGTCGGCATAGGGCTGGCCCGCGACGACCCGGGCGACCTCGGCCGCGCTGATCCCCTTGACGTCGGCGAGGGAGAGCCGGATGCCGTACGGCTGCTGCGGCCGCTTCCACGCCGGCAGGGATCTGTCCTGCGACGGCGGTTCACCCCCGGTCTCCTCGACCCGCTCGATCCGGTACGTGTCACCGCTGGCGTTGACGTCGAGACCGAGCACGGGGATGCCGAAGGAGCGGGCGTCGTCGAGGAGGAGCCGCTTGGGGTACATCCCCGGGTCGTGGGTGAGGACGCCGGCGAGGAAGGCCGCGGGGTGGTGGGTCTTCAGCCATGCCGAGTGGAAGGTCGGGAGCGCGAAGGCCGCGGCGTGCGCCTTGCAGAACCCGAAGCTCGCGAACGACTTGAGCACCTCCCAGATCCGGTCGCGGTCCTGCGCGGAGTAGCCACGAGCCGCCGCGGCGGGTCGCCACCAGGCCTCGACGTCGGTCTGGCCCTGCGGGGTGCCCATGCTCCGGCGTACCTCGTCGGCCTGGGCCAGGCTCACCCCCGTCGTCTCGGCGACCATGAGGAGCACCTGCTCGTGGAAGACGACGACGCCCTCGGTCTCCTCGAGCGCCGGGATGAGGCTCGGGTGGAGGAACTGCCGCTCGCTCCAGCCGTGCCGGCTGTTGAGGAAGGGCGTGATCATGTCGGACTTCACCGGCCCGGGCCGGAAGAGCGAGATGTCGACGACGAGGTCGCCGAACCGGTCCGGCCCGAGCTTGCCGACGAGCTCGCGCTGTCCCGGGCTCTCGATCTGGAACATGCCGAGCGTGCGGGTGGTGCGGATGAGCTCGTAGGTCGCGGGGTCGTCGTGGGGCACCTGCGCCTCGTCGTCGAGGTCGACCCGCTCCCCCGAGACCCGCTCGACCTCGGCGACGGCGTGCGCCATCGCCGACTGCATCCGGATGCCGAGGACGTCGAGCTTGAGGAAGCCCAGGGTCTCGACGTCGTCCTTGTCGAACTGGCTCATCGGGAAGCCGAGCCAGCTCGCCTCGACGGGGGTGCGGTCGAGGAGCCCGGAGTTGGACAGGACGATCCCGCACGGGTGGAGGGCGATGTGCCGCGGCAGGCCGTCGAGCGCCTCGACGAGGTCGAAGAACACCGCGAGCCGTGGGCTGTCGAGCCCGCGGCTGCGCAGCTCGGGCAGGTCGGCGATGGCGTGCCGGGCGTCCTTGGCACGGATGTGCGGGAACGCCTTGGCGATCTCGTCGATCTCGACCGGCGGGAGCCCGAGCGCGGCACCGACGTCTCGCACCGCGTGGCGCACCTTGTAGGTGTCCATCATCGAGACGCAGGTGACCCGCTCGCCGCCGAAGCGGTCGAGGACGGCCTCGTAGATCTCGGTGCGGCGGGCCGACTCGACGTCGACGTCGATGTCGGGCAGCTCGGCACGCAGCGGGGAGCAGAACCGCTCCATGAGGAGACGGTGGCGGATGGGGTCGACACCGCTGATGCCGAGGAGGTGGTTGACGAGGCTGCCCGCGCCCGAACCGCGGGCCGCGACGCGTACGCCGCAGGCCCGGATGAGGTCGGTGACCTCGGCGACGGTGAGGAAGTATGTGGGGTAGCCGAGGGTCGCGATGACCCCGAGCTCCTCGTCGAGGCGGTCGAGGACCACCTGCCGCTCCGCCTCCCCCACCTCGGGGTAGCGCCACCCGACGGCGGCTCGGCAGCGCTGCGCGAGGACCGTCATCGGGTCGGTGCCCGGGGCGATGCCGAGGATCTCCGCCTCGGGGAGGTGGACCGCCCCGATGCCGAGGTCGTGCCGAGCCTCCTGGGTGCACTCCCGCGCGACGAGCGCGGTCATCGCGACGAGCCGGTCGGCGCGGGCCCGGTCGCCGGCGGTGACCTCGAGCGCGGTCGCGTCCATCGCGGCGGTGCTCGCGAGGTGGCCGGCGTCGGTGACCCGGTCGAGGTGACGGGAGTCGAGGACGACGAGCCGCCGGGCGGCGTCGAGGAGGTCGACGGTGCGCACCTGCTCGGGCTCGGCGTGGCGCACCGCCGCGGTGAGCACGGCGGGGATGCCGACCGCGTCGGCGAGAGCGAGCAGACGTGCCGCGTGCGAGCGGGACCCGGGGGTGCCGTCGGGGCCGCCGTGCAGGACGACCTCGACGGCGAGACCGTCACGGGGCAGGAGCGCCTGCCAGGCCGCGAGGAGGTGGCGGGCCCGGTCCCGGCGGCCGACGAGGGCGGCACGGCCGACGTCGGAGTCGGGACCGAGGAGCACGAGCAGGCGGCTGGGCCCCGGGTCCTCCTGGTCGGCACCCTCCTGGTCGGCACCCGCCCACCGGGCGAGCAGGTCGGGCGTCGTCACGGGGATGCCGCGCTCCCCGCGCAGGTGGGTCTCGGTGACGAGGCGGCACAGCGCCGCCCAGCCGACCCCCGGCGCGGTGCCACCGGCCCGGCCGCGGGCGAGCACGGTCACCCGCGGCCGGCGCGGGTCGACGCGAACCGGATCGCGCCGTAGAGACCGTCGCGGTCGGTGAGCGCGAGGGCTTCCTGGCCGTGCGCGGCGGCGCGCTCGACGAGGTCCTCGGGCATCGAGGTGCCGTAGCGCATCGAGAACCCCGAGGCGACGTGGAGGTGGACGAACCCGTCCATGGCGTCCAGCGCCTCAGGCCGAGCGGACGGGGACCAGCCGATGCGGACGGGAGACCGGAGGCACCCCGAGGCGGCTGGCGGCGAGGTCGACGAAGGTCTCGGCATCGCGCAGCAGGTCGTCGGCCTCGCGTGCGGTGACCCTGACCAGGCCGGTCTCGACACCGACCCGCTGCCCGGTCGCCGCGGCGAACCGCCCCGCCCACTCGGTGAGCTCGGGTGCGATCCGGGCGGTGAGCTCCCACACGTCGTGGGGCCCGTCACTGCCCGAGGCGAGCCCGGCACCCGGAGAGGTCGCGGCCCGGGCGGCGACGAGCGCGGCGCCGGCCCGCAGCGCGGCGAGCGAGGCGGCGAGGTAGCGCGCAGACGCGACGGATGCGGCATACCCGCTGGTCAGCGACTCACGGGAGCGGTCGAGGAGGTCGAGGGTGGTGGCGGCGTGGCTCATGGGGAGGACTCCGGTCAGTCGTGGGCTCGAAGGAGGATCCAGTGGTCGTCGTCGCGGCCGAGGTCGAAGACCCCGGCCGTCCCGGACGGCGGGCGCGCCTCGACCCGCCAGACCCGGCGCCCCGGGCTCGGCAGGCCCGGCACCGCTGGGTGGTCACCGACCTCGCGCCACCACGCCCGGCGCTCCTGCCAGGAGGCGAGGACCGCGCACACGGTGTAGCGACGGCCCCGCCACACGAAGTCGCGCGGGCCGTCGTCGATGGCTCGGCCGTCGGTGGCTCGGCCGTCGCGGTCACCGCCGGCGGTGGTCCCGCCGTCGGTGGCTCCGCCCGTGACCGTCCGGACCGTGACGGGTTCGTCGTGGCGACGGACCATGACGACCTCCCTCGACCGCTGGCGGCCCCGTCCGGGTGCGGTCGGGCCGGGACGGGCGCCGGGGTGCCCCGGCTTCGAACATGTGTTCGATCACCAGCAACCTTAGCGTGCTCCCCCGACCTCCGGTCAACCCCCGTGCCGGCTCACTACGCTGACGCCATGACCCTCGAGCCGGGCGACCCCGTCCCGCTGCGTGACCTCTCCGGCCACCCCGGCGTCCAGGCCGTGCTCGAGTCGCTCTCCCTGCACCACATCACGCCCGAGGTGCGTCACCTGCCCGACGCCGTGCGTACCGCCCGCGCGGCCGCCGAGGCGCTCGGTGTGTCCCCCGCGGAGATCGCCAACAGCCTCGTCTTCGTCGCGACCACGCACGAGGGACACACCGAGCCGCTCCTCGTCCTCGCCTCCGGCGGGCACCGCGTCGACGTGGACAAGGTCGCGGACCTCGCCGGCCTCGCCTCGGTCGCCCAGGCCGACCCTGACTTCGTGCGCACCCACACGGGGTTCTCCATCGGCGGGGTGGCCCCCGTCGGGCATCCGCGCCCGATCCGGACCATCATCGACGTCACGCTCGGCCGCTACGACACCGTGTGGGCCGCCGCGGGGCACAGCCACTCGGTCTTCGCGACGACCTACGACGAGCTCATCCGGATCACCGGCGGGCATCCGATGGACGTCGCCTGACGAGGTCGGGTCCGCCGAGACACCACCCAGTCCTTCACCTGCACAGCAGCCCCCGACGTGTGCCACCCTCGCCCCATGCGACGCGGATCCACACCCGTGCTGGCGGTCGCCCTCGCGACGGTCGGGGTCGTCCTCGGCACCGCGACGCCGTCGAGCGCCATGTCCGCGCCCGCGGGCGGGGCACCCACGGTGGCCGCGGTCGCCGCCCCCTCCGTCTCCCGCATCACCGGGGGCGACCGGTACGCCATGTCCGCCGCCGCGAGCCGCGCGGCCTTCCCCACCGGCACGACCGCCCCGGTCGTGTACCTCGTCTCCGGAACCTCTCCGTGGGAGTCGCTCAGCGCGACACCTGCCGCGGTCCGGCAGGGCGGCGCGGTCCTGCTCACCCGGCCGGACGGCATCCCCCCGGACGTCGCGACCGAGCTCGCCCGGCTCTCGCCGGACGCCATCGTCGTCGTCGGCTCGACAGCCTCGATCTCGGATGCCGTGCTGAGCCAGGCCCGGCCATACGCTGCCACCGTCCGGCGGGTCGCCGGGGCCACCCGGTACCTCACGGCGCAGGCGCTCGTGCGACACGCCTTCCCGGCCGGGGAGGTCACCACGGCGTGGATCGCCACCGGCACCACGTGGACCGACGCGCTCGTGGGCGGGGTGGCCGCCGCCTCCCGGCGGGCGCCGCTCCTCACGGTCGACGGCAGTGCCACCACCCTGCCGGCGACGACGGTCGACCTCATCCGCGACCTGGGCCTGACATCGGTCACCGTCGTCGGCGGACCGGCGTCCGTCTCGAGCGGGATCGAGGCCCAGCTGCGCGGCCTGCTGGGGGCCACGGCAGTGAGCCGCGCCTCGGGCTCGGACCGGTACGCCGCCGCCGCGCAGATCAACCGCCTGGCGTTTCCGTCCTTGTCGACGGGGTCCGCCCACGTCGCCACCGGACGGGGCTACGTGGACGCGCTGGCCGGCGCCTTCCTCGCCGGTCGAACGAAGCGGCCACTGTTCTACTCCCAGCCTTACTGCGTTCCTGAGTCGGTCCGTCCCTCGCTCCTCGCCGCGTCGGTGACCAGCGTCGTCCTCCTCGGTGGCGAGGCATCGGTGCGCAGCACTGTCGGGTCGCTGACCGGCTGTCGGAGCATTGACGCGGCCTCGAGCCTCTGGGTGCTCGTCAACAAGCGGAACCCCCTCTCACCCAAGACCTACGTCCCGTCATCCCTCGTCGTGCCGTCGGTCTCCTACCCCAACGGGCAGCGACTCCGGTCCGACGCGGCGGCGGCGGTGGCGACGATGTTCTCCGCGGCCCGCGCCGAGGGCGCCGGCCGGATGTCGATCGCGAGCGGGTACCGGTCGTACTCGACCCAGTACTCCGTCTACTGGAACAGGGTGTCGACGCACGGTCAGGCGTACGCCGACGTCTGGATCGCCCGACCGGGCTACAGCGAGCACCAGACCGGACTGGGTCTCGACGTCGCGCCGGTGGGGAACGCCTCGTGCAGCTCCCACACGTGCATCGGCTCCACGCCGCAGGGCGCATGGCTGAAGAGGAACGCCTGGCGGTTCGGCTTCGTCATCAGGTACGAGAGCGGCTACACCTCGTGGACCGGCTACAACAGTGAGCCGTGGCACCTGCGCTTCGTCGGTGGGGCACTGTCCGCCGGGTACCACCGCGGCGGATGGCACACGCTCGAGCAGTTCCTCGGCGAGCCGGCGGCGCCGACGTACTGACCCGAGTCCATCAGAGCCGGAGCCGCCCGAACACCTCGCGCGTCGCCGTCGACCTGTTCATCGTGATGAAGTGGATGCCGGGCGCGCCCTCGTCGAGCATCCGCTGACCCAGCTCGGTCGCGATGTCGACGCCGACGGCGCGCACGGCCGCCGGGTCGTCCTTGACCGCCTCGAGCCGTGCCACGACCGCCGGAGGCAGCGGGGTCCCCATGAGCTCGGACATCCGGTGGATCTGTCGGAGGTTCGTGACCGGCATCAGGCCCGGCGTGATCGGGAGGTCACGCCGGAGCGCGACCCGGTCGCGCAGCCGGAGGTAGGAGTCGGCGTCGAAGACCATCTGGGTGATCGCGAAGGTCGCCCCGGCATCCGCCTTGCGGACCAGCACCTCGACGTCGTGGTCGAGGTGGGGACTGTCGGGATGGACGTCGGGGAAGGCGGCGACGCCGATGGTGAAGTCGCCGAGCCCCCGGATGAGCGCCACCAGCTGGTCGGCGTGGTCGAGCCCCTCAGGGTGCGGCGTCCACGGCCCCCGCACGTTGCCCGGCGGGTCACCCCGCAGGGCAAGGATGTTGCGGACCCCCGATGCGGCGTACGACCCGACGACCTGGCGCACCTGGCGCACCGAGGCGCCGACGCAGGTGAGGTGGGCGAGCGGGGTCAGCGACGTCTCGTCGGCGATCCGGCCGGTGACCCGGACCGTGCGGTCCTGCGTGGTGCCGCCCGCGCCGTACGTGACGGACACGAACGCGGGCCGGAGCCGCTCGAGGTGGCGGATCGCGGTCCACAGCTGCGCCTCGGACTCGTCGTCGCGGGGCGGGAAGAACTCGAAGCTGATCGACGGCCGCTCCTGGGCGAGTCGCCACGGGATCGAGGCGACGAGGTGCTCGGGCCGTCCCCCTCCGCCGTGGTGCGCCATGGCGGTGAGGGTAACCCAGCGCCCACGTCGTAGGCTCGGCCCAGCCACGATCCGACCGCCTCCCGGGCGGCCTCCCAGGAGGTTCCTGTGCCCAGCTCGCTCGACACCGCCGACCTGCGGCGACGGGTGCAGGAGTGTCTCGACGCGGAGCTCGCCACCCAGCGTGCGGTGCTCGCCGAGCTGGGCGCCGACGTGGACGACCTGCTTTCCGCCGTCACCGGCCTGCTCCGTGGGGGGAAGCGGCTGCGCGCTGCCTTCCTCTACTGGGGTCACCGGGCCGCGGGCCGTCCGGACTCCCCCGCCCTCGTCCGGCTCGCCAGCGCGATGGAGCTGTTCCAGGCGGCGGCGCTCATCCACGACGACGTCATGGACGACTCCGACACCAGACGGGGGATGCCGGCCGCCCACCGCGCGCTCGCGCGGCATCACGTGCAGCGGGGCTGGGACGGTGACGCCAACCGTTTCGGCCTGGCCGGGGCGGTGCTCGCCGGGAATCTCTGCCTCACGTGGACCGACGCGGTCTACGCCACCTGCGGGCTGCCGGAGGCCGACCTGGCCCGGGGGCGGGCGGTGTTCGACCGGATGCGCACCCAGCTCATGGCCGGCCAGTTCCTCGACGTCGTGGAGTCGATGCGGCCCTGGCGGAGCCTCCCCGACGACGTGCGGGTCGCCCGGGCCGACCGGGTGATCCTCTACAAGAGCGCGAAGTACAGCGTCGAGCACCCGCTGCTCATCGGCGGGAGGACCGGTGGCCTCGACGAACCGGGGCTTCGGGCGCTCTCACGCTATGGAGTGGCCCTCGGCCGCGCCTTCCAGCAGCGCGACGACCTCCTCGGCGTGTTCGGTGATCCCGAGCAGACGGGCAAGCCGGCGGGCGACGACCTGCGGGAGGGCAAGCGCACCGTCCTCCTGGCCCATGCCCTCGCCGGCACGGGCGCCTCGGGTCGAGCGAGGATCGAGGCGCTCGTCGGACGTCCCGACCTGAGGGCCGGCCAGGTGGAAGAGCTGCGCCTGCTCATCGAGGCCTCGGGGGCGGTCGCCGTCATCGAGGAGGAGATCACGCGCCTGGCCGACTCGGCCCGGGAGACCGTTGCGACGGCATCCACCCTGGACCCGGACGCCGCCGCCGCACTGGTCGACCTCGTCGACGTGGCGACCGCGCGCACCGCGTGAGCTCCGGCGGGCGCATCCGTCTGCCGGCTGGGCCGCCTCCTTCCCCGACCGCGCGAGCGCCTAGAAGGCCTCCTCCATGGCGCGGCGACGGACCTCGGTCTTGAACCCCGCGCGGATGGCGTCGAGGGGGGTCCCGGGAACCGGCAGCGTCTCGTCGCGGGTGTGCAGCCAGCGGAGGATCTCCTCGTCGGACATCCCTCCGTCGGCGAGCACCGTGAAGGTGCCCTTGAGTGCGTGCAGGGGCCCCTCGCTGTCGACGAACCCCGCGGGCACCGCGAGAACCCGCCGCTCCCCCACCCGGTGCGCGAGGAGCTCTCGGTCCTCCACGAAGCGCCGCACGCTGGAGAGTGGGACACCGAGCCGGTCGGCGAGGTCGGGAAACGTCAGCCACTCGCCCACGAGGGACTCGACATCCGGTTCGCTGCCCAGGGCGTCCGGCGGTTGTTCGCTCACGAGCCACAGGGTGCCACAGCCCCCGGGACACGGCAGAGGTGGCGCCGGGGAAGGTCCACCAGCGGTTCGGCGCCTCGCGGTAACCTCACCTCAGCGACCACATCTGTCACACCCATCACATCTGTCATCGCTCGACCACCGGGCGACCACCGGCGGACCCGCGGAACGAGCGACACGAGCGCTCACGGCATCCGCTCGAGGAGCACCTGAGCGGCAACGGACGGGAGAGGGCCGGTGAGCGGACCTACGTACACTCCTACGGTGCCATCAACCGGCGACGCGCTCATCGGGCGCACCCTCGACGGCCGCTACCGCGTGCTGCGTCGCATCGCCGACGGCGGGATGGCCACGGTGTACCTCGCCGTCGACGAGCGCCTCGACCGCGAGGTCGCGCTCAAGGTGATGCGCGCGCACCTGGTCCACGACGAGAGCTTCGTCACCCGGTTCCGGCGTGAGGCGCGCTCCTCGGCGTCGCTGTCCCACCCCAACGTCGTGGCCGTCTTCGACCAGGGGGAGGACGACGGCAACGTCTTCCTGGCGATGGAGTACGTCCCGGGGCAGACGCTGCGGGAGGTGTTGCGGGCCGAAGGGCCCCTCAGCCCCCGTGCCGCCCTCGATGTCCTGGAACCGGTGCTCCTCGCCCTCGCCGAGGCACACTCCAAGGGGCTCATCCACCGCGACGTCAAACCAGAGAACGTCATCCTCAACACGAACGGCACGGTGAAGGTGGCTGACTTCGGGCTCGCCCGCGCGGTGTCGAGCCACACGATGACGAGCTCGTCAGGGCTGCTCCTCGGGACGGTCGCCTACCTGTCCCCCGAGCAGGTCGAGAGCGGTGTCGCGGACCCCCGCTCCGACGTCTACGCGGCAGGGCTCGTGCTCTTCGAGATGCTCACCGGCACGAAGGCGTTCACCGGTGACACGGCGATCCACGTCGCCTACCAGCACGTCCACGGAGGGGTCCCCGTGCCCTCTGCCCGGGTGCCGGAGCTGCCGGCCGAGCTCGACGAGCTGGTGGCCGTCGCCACGGCGCGCGACCCCGACCAGCGGCCGGCGGACGCCGCCGCCTTCCTCGCCCTCGTGCGGCGGACCAGGTCGACGCTCAGCCTCGGGGCCCTCGACGCCCGACCCGAGGGAGCCGCCGCGGCGGCCGCCGCGTCCGTCCCGACGTCGACCGCGGCCCTGCCGCTGCACGGAACCGGCCAGCAGGCGTCCGGCGCTGCGACCGGCGTGGTGACGCGTCCTCGGTCGGACACCACGGCCATGAGCATCCCGTCGCCGCCGCTCCAGGGCGTCGTCGTCGCCGGTCCTCACCGGCGTCCCCGCCGCTGGTGGCCGGCTGTGCTCGGCTCGGCCCTGGTGGCCGCCCTCACCGCGTGGTTCTTCTTCCTGGGTCCGGGTGCCACCGCCACGGTTCCCTCCGTGGTGGGTCGCGCGCAGGCGGAGGCCGTCGATGCCGTGCGGGCGGCATCCCTGCAGCCGTCCGTGTCCGAGACGTTCCACGAGAAGGTCCCAGCCGGGCAGGTCGTCTCGGTCGACCCTGCTGCGGGGAGGACGGTGCAGCGCGGGACGGAGGTGAGCCTCGTCGTCTCCAAGGGTCCGGAGCGGTATGCCGTCCCGCCGGTGGTGGGCATGACCCTCGCCGAGGCACGGGCCCGGATCACGGAGGTCAACCTCAAGGTCGGGAAGGTCAGCGAGGCGTTCAACGAGAAGGTGCCCCAGGGGCAGGTCGTGTCGGCGAAGCCGGGGCCCGGCGCAAGCCTCAAGAAGGGGACGGCGGTCGCGATGACCGTCAGCAAGGGCCGCAAGCCGATCGAGGTCCCGGACCTCACGGGCAAGGACGCCAAGGGCGCCGCCCGCACGCTCAAGGAGCTGGGCCTCAAGGTCGATGCGGGGACGGAGGAGAACAGCGACACCGTCCCCACGGGCGGCGTCATCCGGCAGGAGCCGCGGGACGGCACTCTCTTCCGCGGCGACACCGTGCGGCTCGTCGTGTCCAAGGGGCCCGTCCTCGTGGACGTCCCCAACGTGGTGGGCCAACAGGTGGATGAAGCCCGCCGGATCCTCGAGGCGGCGGGGTTCACGGTGGATGTGCGCCGGGCGCTGGGCGGGTTCTTCGGGACGGTCCGCCTGCAGGACCCCGCGGGGGGCCAGGCGCCCAAGGGCAGCACCATCACCGTGACGATCGTCTGACGAGCCGTGTCGGCTCCCGCCGGGCGTGCCCGGCTCGCCACCGCGCTGCTCCTCGGCGTGACCGCGGTCTGGGGCTCCACGTTCTTCCTCATCCGGGACCTCGTCGAGAGCGTGCCGCCGGCCGACTTCCTCGCCGTGCGCTTCGGCATCGCTGCCGTCGTGATGTTCCTCCTCTTCCGGCGCCAGACCCTGGCGCTGAGCCGACGCGAGCTGCGGGTGGGCGTCGTGCTCGGCGTGCTCTACGGCCTCGCCCAGGTGCTCCAGACGATGGGCCTGCAGCACACCGACGCCTCCGTCTCCGGTTTCATCACCGGCACCTACGTCGTGCTCACGCCCGTACTCGCGGCCGTGGTGCTGCGCGACCACGTCGCTCCCGTCACCTGGGGCGCAGTGGCGCTCGCGACCGCCGGGATCGCGCTGCTCTCGCTGCAAGGCCTCGCCGTGGGGCTCGGCGAGGCGCTCACCCTGGTCGCCGCCGTGCTGTATGCCGGCCACATCGTCGCGCTCGGCCGCTGGTCCACCCCACGGGCCGCGGTCGGCCTCGCGACGGTCCAGGCGGGCGTCATCACCGTCGTCACGTCGGTCGCGGCGGTGCCGGACGGGCTCACGCTTCCGAGTGATGGTGGGCAGTGGGCCTCGCTCCTGTACATGGCGCTGGCCGCGGGGGCGCTCGCACTGTGGGCCCAGACCTGGGCGCAGGCCCACCTCACCGCGACGAGGGCGGCGATCGTCATGGCGATGGAGCCGGTCTTCGCCGCCTTCTTCGCGGTCGTCCTCGGGGGCGAGGACCTCACGCGCCGGATGCTCGTCGGCGGCGCGCTCGTCGTCGCGGCGATGTACCTCGTGGAGCTGCGGTCGACGTCGCGCGACCCGACGGCGACGGCCGCGGAGGACCCCCCGGTCGAGGCGCTGCACCACGACGTGTGAGTGCGACGTGGGCGGACCGCCTGGTTCAGCGCGGAGCAGGTGGGGTGACGGGCTCGAGCACCACCACCGCCGTCTCGGAGGAGCGCAGCGCGGCGAAGGCGTCCAGCTTCGGGTCGATCTCCCGCCACCTGGCCCAGAGGCGAGAGCGCTCCTCGCCGTGTGCGGCGCGACCGGCGACGGTGCACCGGCCGTCGGCGAGCTCGACATCGGCCGTCGGGTGGTCCTGCAGGTTCAGCCACCACGCCGGCTCACCGTCGGCCCAGCCGTTCATCGCCAGCGTGACGAGGTTGCCGCCGTCCTGGACGTACCCGAGGATCACACTGCGCGACTGGCCGGAGCGACGTCCGACCGTCGTGAGGCGCAGGGTTCCCCAGCGGTCGGCCTTCGGACGCCACAGGCCCACCCGGCCGCGGGTCGCGCGGTAGAGGCCCCTGTGGACGTACCACGCGGAGCGCACGAACCAGCGTGGCGGGAGCCTCGGCTTGTCGTGGCCAGTATCCGGGGCGCGCTTCTCGGTCATGGGGCACCGCCTCCTCAGTTCGAGGCTAGCCCTGCGGGGCGGGGCCAGCATCCGCCGGTCGCGGGTGCGCCTGACGTGACACAGAGCACGGCGGGCTTCAACCGGACGCGGAACAATGGGCCCGGAGGACGACCGCCCCAGCGGGCACTCCGTCCGCAGCCCGTGTCGCCCCCGTCAGGGTGGAGGGATGAGTGCCATGACCGGCACTGCAAGAGTTCTCAGGTACGCCGCGGTCACGCTGATGACGCTGTTCGGTCTCCTTGGTGGGATGTTCGCTGCGGCTTACGCGTTCGAAGACCTCGGCCCATGGGCGGCGCTCGGCAGCACGTCAGCCGTGGCGGTGCCGACGACCGTCCTCAGCGTGGTCGCCTTCCGCTCCCCGGAGCGTGCCGCGCCGTGGTTCGTCGCACTGACCGGTGCCGTCGGCCTCTTCACGCTCCTCGACGCGGGTCTCAGAGTCGTCGACGCCAATCTCGTCGGACCGGTGGTCGCGATCGGCGTGTTCGCACTCGCCGTGTCGCTCGGCTTCCTCGGCCTGCACCGGCCCGCTCTGGCCGGCCTGCTCCTCGTGCTCCTCGGTGCCGCGCAGTTCGGCGCGGTGGTGCTGCGCTTCTCCGGTGAGCTCGCTGGGGGCGGTGCTCCCGGCCTCGGGAACATGCTCGCCACCTCATCGGGCGTCATCGTCGTGCCGCTGCTCGGGGTGGGGATCCTCTTCCTCGTCGCGGGCGCGCTCACCCACGACACACCGAGGTTGTGGCACCCGCGTCCGACGACGCACCCGGCCCACTGAGCCCCGACCGTCGTGCAGGTGCCGCGCGGAGGTGTTCGGCACCAGAAGGTTCACCATCGGAGGACCATCGATGTGGTGCTGAGGTGAAGGTTGCGGGTCGGGCGTAGAGGGTCGGGAAGGGGTCAGGCGGTGCGGGCGCCGCCCAGGAGGGCGGTGGCGGCGTCGACGGCCGCGGTGGTGCCGGCGTCGTCGACGTCGAGGTGCCAGACGGCGCGCACGAGGCCCGGTGCCACGGCATACGTGCGGATGCCATGCTCGAGAAGCGCAGCGACGAAACGCGGTGCGTCCCAACCCACCACGCCGACGTCGAGGACGACGATGTTGGTCTGCACCGTGTCGGGCTCCACGCTTCCGGGTGCCGACTCGGCGCACGCCGAGGCGAAGCGGGCGGCGCGCGCGTGGTCGTCGGACAGCCGCTCGAGGTGGTGGTCCAGGGCGTACAGGCCGGCTGCGGCGAGGATGCCGACCTGCCGCATCCCCGCGCCGTAGCGCTTG
>JAQSWG010000115.1 GCA_029266735.1 Ornithinibacter sp. | reverse complement strand
CGCCGAACTGCGCACCCGGGCACTTCTCCGCCCAGCCCAGGGCGGCGTCGAGGTCGGGCACGTCGACGACGAAGACACCGGCCAGGGCCTCCTTGGTCTCGGCGAACGGACCGTCCTGGACCTCAAGGGATCCGTGCCGCAGGGTCAGCGTCGTCGCGGACTCCGTCGAGGTGAGAACCTCGGCGGCGACGAGGACACCGGCCTCTTCGAGGGCCCGGCCGTAGGCCCCGAAGGCCTCCTGTGTCTCGCGCACGAGCTCCTCCGGGATCTCGCCGGGTGCAGGTTCCCCGTAGTTCATGAGCAGCATGTACCGCATCTGACTCTCCTTCGTCCACTGGTGGTGTTCCGGGCACCGCCGGGTCGGCGGGCCTCACCCGGATGACGGTCGAACACCGCCCGGATCGCCACCTTTCGCGAGTTTGCCTCGCCACCCGGACGAGCGCGCGATCTGGTCAGTCGGCGAGTGGAGCCGGGGGTGCGCCGTGGACGAGCGGGACGTACTCGGGGTGTCGGCGGATCCAGCCCTTGATGAAGGGGCAGAGCGGCATCACCTTGTGCGTGCCCTCGTCGAACACCTCGTCGAGCGCGTGCCTGGCGAGGGCGGTGCCGACCCCCTGGCCCTCGAACGACGCATCCACCTGCGTGTGGGTGAAGATCACGAGCTCGTCGGTCTGCCGGTACTCCGCGAAGCCGGCCAGGGCACCGTCGACCCTGGCCTCCCAGCGGTGCTCGTCCTCGTTGCGGGTCACGACCACGTCGGTCACGGCGAACCACCTCCTGGGAGCAGCCTCTCACCCAGGACCGGGGCCTCCGCCTCCGTCCCGCACGCCGCCACGCACCGGAGCACGGGGCGGCATCGCGCGAAGCCGCTGACGGCGTCCGAGCACCGGCTCTAGGCTGGAGGTCGCGGTGTCGTCTGTCCCTCACGCTCCGGGGGCTGTGGCGCCGCCTGCCCCTGTCCGCCCCACCGAGGACCGTCCGTGACCGTTGCCTTCGTCGAGTCGGCCGCCCTGCGCGTGCGCGAGAGTCCCTGGGTGCCGTCTATCGGCCGGCCCGAGACCGTTCTCGACCGCGTGGTCTCGGGTGTCGGCACGACCTTCGCCACGTGGGCCTTCGCGGCGTCACTCATGCCGTCACTGCTCCCTCGCACGGCCTGGCTCCAGGGCATCGTCTCCGGGGTGACCGTGGCGGTGGGGTACGGCATCGGCGCCGGCGCCCACGGACTGTGGACCTACCTCGGCATCCCGGGTGTGCGTGGCCGTGCGCGCAGCGTGCTCCTGACCGGGCTCGTGGGCCTCGGCCTGGTCGCCGCCGTCCTGTCGGGGTGGCGCCTGGTGGGCTGGCAGAACGAGATCCGGGACATGTTCGGGATGCCGCCGACGTCGCCGATGATCTGGCCGGTCATCGTGCTCGTCACCGTTCTCATCGCCGCGACCGGGGTGCTGCTGGCACGCTTGCTTCGGCTCGTCACCCGGACCGCCGTCTCGTGGCTCGCGCGACACCTGCCGCCTCGACTGGCGGTGGTGCTCGGCGTCGGGGTGCTGGGTGTCCTGTGCTGGGGACTGTGGACCGGCGTCATCGTGCAGGGCTTCTTCGCGGGCGCCAACGCGATCTTCGCCGCCCAGGACCGAACCGGCAGCGAGAGCACGGACCGTCCCACGGCGCCGGAGCGTTCCGGCACGGCCGGGTCCCTCTCCCGGTGGGAGGACCTCGGGAGCTACGGCCGTCGCTTCGTCGACGGGGGCCCGACCATCGCGGACCTGGAGGCGGTCAACGGCCCGGGAGCCCGGATGCCGATCCGGGTGTACGCGGGTCTCAAGAGCGCCAGCACGGCGCAGGGCCGGGCGGAGCTCGTGCTGGCCGAGCTGGAGCGCACGGGCGCCTTCGACCGCGAGGTCCTCGTCGTCGCCACGACGACCGGGATGGGTTTCCTCGACCCGCGTGGCACCGATCCGCTGGAGTACCTCTGGAACGGCGACACCGCGATCGCCGGAGTCCAGTACTCGCACCTGCCGAGCTGGATCTCCCTCCTCGCCGACCAGGAGGCGGTCGTCGAGACGTCGCGGGCGGTCTTCGAGACGGTCCGTGCGCGATGGGCCGAGCTTCCCGAGGACGACCGGCCGGCCCTCTACCTCTACGGCCTCTCCCTGGGGTCCATGGGCGTCGAGAGCGTCCTCTCCTCCGTGAGCATCGTCAACGAACCCGTCGACGGCGCGCTCATGGTCGGCCCGCCCTTCCTCAACGCGATGCACAGCCGTCTGGAGGAGGGCCGGGACGGCGGCAGCCCGGCATCCCTGCCGCTGTACGAGGACGGTCGGACGGTGCGGTTCACCGACGAGGAGGGCGGCCTCGAGCGGGGAGGCGCGACGTGGGGGCCGACCCGGCTCGCGTACCTCCAGCACGCCTCCGACCCCGTGGTCTTCTTCTCGACGGACCTGGCCTTCGACGAGCCGGAGTGGCTCGCCGACGGCCAACGTGGCGCGGACGTCTCGCCGGCGATGGGGTGGTTCCCGGTGCTGACGATGTGGCAGGTGCTCGTGGACATGCCGAGCGCCGGCGAGGTGCCGGACGGCTACGGCCACATGTACTCCTCGACCGCGAACCTCCGGGCCTGGGCCGCGGTGACGCGGGCACCTGGCTGGACCTCTGCCCGCGAGGCTGCGATCTCGGCAGCACTGGCCCCCAGCTGACCGAGGACTACGCTGCCGCGCAGGACGATCGAGGAGGACGCATGTCGGCACCTGCGGGATGGCACCTGCAACCGGACGGGCGGGAGCGCTACTGGGACGGGGCCCAGTGGACCGAGCAGTTCCGGGTGCCCGCGCCGACCGAGCCCATGGACCCGACCGCGCCGCCACCCCCGTCGTCCTGGACCCCGACGGTGGACGAGACCCAGGTGCTCGACGTGTCGGGCACCCAGGCGTTGCCGCAGGCGCAGCCCACGCCACCCTCGTCGCCCGGCTCCCCGGCAGTCCCCGGGGCGTACGGCAGCGCCGATCCCACGGCATACGCGAGCCCGGAGCCCACGGCGTACCCGGCCCCGCAGCAGTACTCCTACCCGTCCGGTGCCGGCGGGCTCCCGCCCGCTGCGCCGCCCGGCTCCGGGTACGGCGCGCCGGGGGGGCAGTGGCAGGCGCCGCCGCGGTCGGGCGCCAGCGGACTCGCCAAGGGCTGCCTCGTCGCCGCCCTCGGCGTCGTCCTCCTCATCGGCATCGCCGTCGTGGCCGGCATCTTCTTCATCTCCCGCGCCGCGGAGGAGGTCGTCGACAACCTCCCGTCCACCTTCCCCACCGAGCTCCCGAGCGGCCTTCCCACCGAGCTGCCCACCGACCTGCCGAGCGGAGTGCCGACCGAAGGGCTGGGCGACCGTTTCGAGATCGCGGTCGGGAACGGCTTCGAGCTGCCGCGCGCGGTCATCCAGGACGGCTGGAGGCTGGAGGCACAGGGTGGGGGAGTTCCGATCGTCCAGGTCAGGGGCATGCGCGCCACCCTCGAGGACGGCGACGGCTTCCCCGTGCTGTTCACGATGTCGGTGCCGGGTGACGGGGGCGACGTGGAGACGGTGTGCACCGCCGCGGCCGGCGCATCGGGTGCGACGGTCGACGTGTCGTGTGTGCCGTTCTTCGGGGACGTCTCGGACGCGACGCGGGCGACCGTCACTGCCACGCTGTGAGCGACGCCCGACCCGAACGGCTCAGCCGCCGGCGCCCTGGCGGACCAGGTCCGCGACGAGCTCGACGGTTCGCAGGTCCTCCGCCTCGACCTCCGGGCTGAAGCCCAGCCTGGCGACGACCAGCCGGGCCGACGGCACCACGTACAGCCGTTGGCCGTCGTGGCCCGACGCCCAGTAGGTGTCCTCCGGCAGTGCCGGGTCGACGAGCGAGCCGTCGGCCTGTCGGTTGACCCACCACCCGGCTGCGTACCCGCGCTCCTCCGACCGGGCGACCTTCGTGGGCGTCGTCGACCGCAGCATCCAGCCCTCGGGCAGGAGGCGGTCACCGGCCCACACGCCGTCCTGGAGTGCGAACTGGCCGATCGCCGCCCACTCCCGCGGGGTGGCCCAGAGGTAGGAGCTGCACACCGGCGTGCCGGTGGGGTCGGCCTCCCAGGTCGCCGACGCCAGCCCGAGGGGCGCCAGCAGCTGCTGGCGTGGCAGGTCGGCGTCGGGGGCGTCGGCGAGGTCGGTGAGGACGCTGCAGAGGATGTTCGTCGAGCCGCCGGAGTACTGCTGGTAGGCGCCCGGCGGGTGGGCGAGGGACAGGCCGGCGGCATACCCCGCCATGTCCTCCTCGGCGTAGAGCATCCGCGTGATGGGAGTGCCGAGGGCGTAGGTCTCGTCCCAGGTGAGGCCGCTCGTCATCCGCATGAGCTGGTCGACGCTGATGGCGCGCTTCGCGTCCGTCCACTCCGGCCGCAGCCCGGTGTCCTCCACGGCGACGCGGTCCTGGAGGACGAGCCGGCCGACGAGCAGGTTGGTCACGCTCTTGGCCATCGACCACCCGAGCTGCGGCGTCTCCGCCGTGAAGCCGTCGGCGTAGCGCTCTGCGATGAGCTGTCCCTCGCGAAGGACGACGATGCCGCGTGTGCCGAGGGCTTCGGCGCGCGATGACGGGAGGTCGTCACCGAACGCCCGGGCGATGGCGGCGTCCACCTCCGGAACCACCTCGGGCACGGGCGCCTCCGAGAGCGGGTTGAGGTCGGCCGTGATCTTCGTCGCCGAGCCGAGCGAAGGCCGCTCCTTGGCGACCGTGCATCCGAAATCGGGTGTGTACCAAGCCTTCTGGGTCGACAGCGTGAAGAGGATCTGCGACGTGCTCGACCGACCGGCCTCGTTGACGTAGCCCGTGATCAGGGGAACGAGGGGGTTCGACGGCAGGTCGGTGTCCGGGTCGTCCCGGCCCGCGACGAGCGTCACGGAGCACGAGTTCTTCGCGGCGTAGCCCGTGCCCGTCTCGAGGAGGGGGCGGGCGTAGAAGTAGCCGCCGACTCCCGCGGCCACGAGCAGGACGAGAAGCACCGCCAGGACACGGAGAAACACACGCATGGGCCGGACGGTACCTGCCCGGGGCGACCCTAGGCGTCGGTCCGGCTCTCGAGGGGGAGGATGACGGCGCGTGCCACCTCGATCTCCGGAATGCCCGCGCGTCCCGCCGCCTGGGCCAGGACACCTCGGGCGGTGTCCTCGTCGACACCGCGCTCGGCCATGAGCACGCCGGCGGCCTGGTCGAGCACCGCCCGGTCCTCGATGTGCTGTGGGGCCTGCCGCGCGGCGTTGCGGGTGGAGAACTCGAGGTCGGCGTCCCGGACGGCACCGGGAGCCCAGGCTCCCATGATGGCGGCGAGGGCCTCGTGGTGGCCGGCGAACGCATCCGGCGCGGAGGAGTAGATGTTGACCCCACCCGTGACCTTGCCGTCGGTGTGGATGGGCATCGACAACGTGCTGAGGATGCCATATGCCGCACTGACGCGCGCGAACGCCGCCCAGCGCTCCTCACCGAGGAGTCCGGCCGCCTGCTGACCGCCGGCGAGCGTGACGTCGTCGTCGACCGCGTCGACGCACGGGCCTCCGACCGCGTACTGGACACCGTCCAGGGTGGCGATCTGCGGCGAGCTCGAGACCATCGTGAAGGTCAGCCCCTCGTGCACGAGCGACACGCTCAAGCCGACACAGGTGGGGACGACCTTCTCGACGAGCCGGGCGGCCCGCGTCAGGTCGCCGACGAGGTCGTGCTCTGAATAGGCTCCGATGCTTCGCAGGGCGTCGTGGGTCTCGGGCAACGGCTCCAGGCCCATGTGCTCTCCTTCTCCTCTCCGTGTCACCCGTCCTTGCCCGGCACGCTTGCGGGCCAAACCTCGTGAGGACCAGGCAGGACATCGAGCCGGGGAGGACCGCAGCCTCAGGGCGCGGAGAGACGCGAGTCCGGGAACGCGCCTCCGGGAGGAAGGCCCGTGTCGGCCACCTCGACCGCGTCGAGGTCGGCGTCGAGGTCGGCCCGCCAGTGGCTGGTGTGCTGGGGAAGCTCTGACAGACGTCAGGCGGCGGGGGTGTGGGTGTGGGGGGTGGTGTCGGTGTCCTGGAGGTGGGTGCGGAGGCGGGTGAGGGTGGTGCGCAGGATGCGGGAGACCTG
>JAQSWG010000114.1 GCA_029266735.1 Ornithinibacter sp. | reverse complement strand
GGATTTGAACCCTCGATGGGCGGTGAGCCCAAACCGCATTAGCAGTGCGGCGCCATAGACCGGACTAGGCGACGCCTCCAACGACGCACAGGGTAACCGTCCCCTCGTCCGGCGGGCAAAGCGGGTCGAGCGCCAGTCGCAGCGACGGGGATCGCGCCGGGGTTTGCGAGGATGTGGCCGTGTCCCTCCCGCGCTCCGCTCCCGTGATCCGGCGCGCGAGACCCGAGGAGCTCGAGGTCGTCGGCCGGCTCACCGTCGCGGCCTACGTCGGCAACGGCGTGATCCCCGCGGACGCGCCGTACCTGGACTTCCTCGCGGATGCGGCCCACCGGGACGTCGAGGCCGAGCTCTGGGTCGCGGTCGACGAGCGGGGTGTCGTGGGCACCGTGACCTTGGCCGAGCCGGGGTCGGTGCTGTCGCAGCTTGCCGAGGACGACGAGGTCGAGATGAGGTCACTCGCTGTCGAACCCGCCGCCTCCGGCGAGGGCATCGGCGAGGCGCTGGCGCGGCATACGGTCGCTCTGGCCCGTCGGCGCGGGTTCCGGGCGGTCGTGTTGTCGTCGTCGACGACGATGCACACGGCCCACCGGCTCTACGAGCGGCTCGGGTTCACCCGGTGCCCCGACCGTGACTGGTCCCCCGCGGCCGGGGTGCGGCTGGTCGCGTACGTCCTGCGCCTCTGAGCAGCGGGTCGGGTCAGCCGGCGGGCAGCAGCACCGAGAAGACCGTCTCACCGGGCTCGCTCGACAGCTCGACCCGTCCGCCGTGCGCCTGGCCCACGGCGGCGACGATGCTCAGGCCCAGTCCCGTGGAGCCGTTGGCGCGGTTGCGGGAGTCGTCACCACGGGTGAAGCGCTCGAAGACCGTCGGTTGCAGCGACCGCGGTATGCCGGGCCCGTCGTCAGCGACCGACACCCGCACGAGCGGACCCTCGGGTCGCACCCGGGTGACGACCCGGGTCCCGGCGGGCGTGTGCGTGCGCGCGTTCGCGAGCAGGTTGGCGAGGATCTGGTGCAGCCGTGCTCCGTCCCCCGGCACCTCCACCGGATCCTCGGGCAGGTCGAGCTCCCAGGCGTGGTCCGGGGCGGCGGCATGGGCGTCGCTCACGGCGTTGACGGCGAGGAGCGAGAGGTCCACCGGCTCGCGGTCCAGGGGGCGGCCGGAGTCCAGGCGCGCGAGGAGCAGCAGGTCCTCGACGAGCTCCTGCATCCGGAGCGCCTCGGACTCCACGCGGCCGATGGCATGCGTGACCGTCGGCGGCACGGGGTCGCTCTCGCGCCGGGTGAGCTCGGCATACCCCCGGATCGACGCCAGCGGGGTGCGCAGCTCGTGGCTGGCGTCGGCGACGAACTGGCGCACCTGGGTCTCGCTCTCCTGCCGGGCATGGAGCGCTGACTCGACGTTGTCGAGCATCGTGTTGAGGGCGAGACCGACCTGGCCGACCTCGGTCCGCTCGTCGGCGTCCACCGGAGCGACGCGCTCGGCCAAAGCCACCTGACCGGAGTCCAGCTTGAGCCCCGAGACGCGACGGGCGGTCGCCGCCACCCGGTCCAGGGGCGCCAGACTGCGTCGGATGAGGAGGGTGCCCCCGGCACCGACCAGCACGAGCCCGACCAGCGTCCCTCCGGCGACCACGGCCACGAGTCGGGAGAGCAGCTCGTCGACCGGCTCGGTGGAGACGCCGACGATGACTCGCGCCCCTCCACCCAGCGCACGGGACGTCACCAGGTACGTCCCGATGTCGCCCCCGACATCGACACGCTGCGGGGAGCGGGCGGGTCGGGCCTCGCGCAGCGCGGCGACCTGAGCGGGGTCCAGGGTGTCGTCCCTGCCCTCGTCGTTGACGACGGCGTTGAGCTCTCGGCCGAGGGTGTCCGAGCCCACGGCACCCGTCGACGTCAGGCCGAGCACCAGGACGTCGCCTCCGCCCGGTGCCCCGACCGGACCCCCGCGTGCGCCCCGGCCGTTGCCGTTGCCGAGGCCGTTGCCGTTGCCCGGGCGGTCGAGACCGACGATCCCCCCACCTTCGCCAAGCCTCACGAGGGCGGTGTCGAGGTCCGCCACGAGCTGGGCCTCGAGGTACCGCCGCGTCTCGAGCACGGTGAGGGCGCTCGTCGCCAGCATGACGAGCACGAAGAGCACGAGGACCGAGGCGAGGAGCTTGGTCCGCAGCGTCCAGCGGGAGGGTGGGGGCGGCATCCGGAGTCCGCGGCCTCAGGCGGCAGGCTTGAGGACGTAGCCCACGCCGCGCATCGTGTGGATCATCGGCGCCCGGCCGGCGTCGATCTTCTTCCGCAGGTAGGAGATGTAGAGCTCCACGACGTTGGCCTGGCCGCCGAAGTCGTAGTTCCAGACCCGGTCGAGGATCTGCGCCTTGGACAGGACCCGCTTCGGGTTGCGCATGAGGTAGCGGAGGAGCTCGAACTCCGTGGCGGTGAGGTGGACCTCGTCGCCCCCCCGCGTCACCTCGTGGCTGTCCTCGTCCATGGTGAGGTCGCCGACGACGAGAAGGGACGTCGCGTCGTCGGTCGCGACCACCGTCCGGCGCATCAGCGCGCGCAGCCGGGCCACGACCTCCTCGAGGCTGAACGGCTTGGTCACGTAGTCGTCGCCTCCGGCGGTGAGGCCGGCGACGCGGTCCTCCACGGCATCCTTGGCGGTGAGGAAGAGGACGGGCACGTGGGGGTCCTCGCCACGCATCCGGCGCAGGACCTCGAGCCCGTCGAGGTCGGGGAGCATCATGTCCAGGACGACCGCGTCAGGGCCGAAGTCCTTCGCGGCACGCACAGCGGCCAGGCCGCTGGCGGCGCTCCGCACCTCCCAGCCCTCGTACCGCAGAGCCATCGAGAGCAGCTCGGTGAGGTTCGGCTCGTCGTCGACGACGAGCACGCGCACGGCCCTGCCGTCCGGACGCTGCAGAGTGGAGGGAGCACTCGCCGTGCGCGACGTCGTCATGACGTCCAGTGTGGTGCGCCGGGCTGGGCCGAGTCCATGGACCGGCTGTGCGTCCGCTGTGCGCGCGCGGAGCCCCCGTGGAGGAGACCTCCACGAGGGCTGCGCCCATCCGCGGGCAGGCGCGGGGGTCAGGCGCTGTCGAGCCGAGCCTTGAGGGTGGCGAGCTCGTCGGCGAGCTGGGTGGGGAGCGTCTTCCCGAACTTGGCGAACCACTCCTCGATGAGGGGGAGCTCGTTGTCGCGCCACTCCTCGACATTGACGGCGAGGGCCTTCGCGACCTGCTCCTCGGACATGTCCAGGCCGGTGGTGTCGATGGCGCTCGGCGTCGGCACGAGCCCGACCGGCGTCTCCACCGCCTCCGCCCGCCCGTCGAGCCGCTCGACGATCCACTTGAGGACGCGGGCGTTGTCGCCGAACCCGGGCCACAGGAACGAGCCGTCGTCGTCGTCGCGGCGGAACCAGTTGACCTGGTAGATCTTCGGGAGCTTGGACTCGTCCGCCTGCTTGCCGATCTCGAGCCAGTGGTTGACGTAGTCGCCGGCGTTGTACCCGATGAACGGCAGCATCGCCATCGGGTCGCGGCGGACGACGCCGACTGCGCCGGTGGCAGCGGCGGTGGTCTCGGAGGACAGGGTCGCCCCGATGAAGACGCCGTGGGCCCAGTCCCGCGACTCGTAGACGAGCGGCACGGTGGTCTTGCGTCGTCCTCCGAAGAGGATCGCGTCGATCGGCACGCCGTTGGGCTCGTCGTACTCCGGCGCCATCATCGGGCACTGTTTCGCGGGGGTGCAGAAGCGGCTGTTCGGGTGGCTGGAGACCTCCCCGCTCTCCGGCGTCCAGTCCCGGCCCTTCCAGTCGGTGAGGTGGGCCGGCGGCTCCTTCGTCATGCCCTCCCACCACACGTCGCCGTCGTCCGTGAGGGCGACGTTGGTGAAGATCGAGTTGCCCTGCTCCACCGTCCGCATGGCGTTGGGGTTGGTGAGCTCACCGGTGCCCGGGGCGACGCCGAACAGGCCGAACTCGGGGTTCACGGCATACAGCCGGCCGTCCTTGCCGAAGCGCATCCAGGCGATGTCATCGCCGACCATCTCGGCGGTCCAGCCCTCGAGGGTCGGGTCGATCATCGCGAGGTTCGTCTTGCCGCAGGCGCTCGGGAAGGCGCCGGCGATGTAGTGCGTCGTGTTCTGCGGCGAGACGAGCTTGAGGATGAGCATGTGCTCGGCCATCCACCCCTCGTCGCGGGCCATCGCGGAGGCGATGCGCAGTGCGTAGCACTTCTTCCCGAGCAGGGCGTTGCCGCCGTACCCCGAGCCGTAGGACCAGATCTCCCGGGTCTCGGGGAAGTGGGCGATGTACTTGGTCTCGCTGCACGGCCAGGCGACGTCGTCGCGGCCCTCCCCGAGGGGGTAGCCGACGGAGTGCAGCCCCTTGACGAAGCCGGCGTCCTGGTCCTCGATGGCGCGGAGCACGGGAGTGCCGATGCGCGCCATGATCCGCATCGACGCCACGACGTATGCCGAATCGGTGACCTCGACGCCGTACATCGGAACCTCTGCCTCGAGGTGACCCATGACGAAGGGGATGACGTACATCGTGCGACCGGCCATGGACCCTCGGTAGAGGTCGGTCATCACAGCCTTCATCTCGGAAGGAGACTTCCAGTTGTTCGTGAAGCCGGCGTCCTCCTCCCTCTCCGAGCAGATGAACGTCCGGTCCTCGACGCGGGCGACGTCGGTCGGGTCGGATGCCGCGTGGAACGAGTTCGGCTTCTTGCTCGGGTTGAGGCGGGTGAAGGTGCCGGCCTCGACGAGCAGTGTCGTCAGGCGGTCCCACTCCTCGTCCGACCCCGTGACCCACTCCACGGCGGCCGGGGTGGTGAGGGCGGCCACCTCGTCGACCCAGGCCTGCAGGCCTGCGTGGCTCGTGCCCTGTGCCGTGTGCTCGGCCTGCGTCGTCATGGTGGTCCTTCCGCCGGTCTGGGCTCAACTCGTCGGCCACCTGGAACGTGCCCGCGCGCCCGCTTGCTGACGGTGACGCGGCGCCCGCCGCTGGGAGCCTTGATTCCACGGTATGCCCGAGCACCGGGGGGCGGCGACCGCGGAAGCGTTTGCGCCTTATGAGGCTGCTCACAGACGGGTGGCGAGCGCAGCCTCACGGGGCGGCGGGCGCAGCCGGTCAGGAGGAGGGAGCTGCGCCAGGGCGCGAGGAACCGTCGTCGAATTTCTCGGCCGGTGAAGCGCTCCGGTAGTCTGCTCTCTCGTTGCGCGGACGCGCGACAGGCGCCCGTAGCTCAACGGATAGAGCATCTGACTACGGATCAGAAGGTTAGGGGTTCGAATCCCTTCGGGCGCGCTCGGATTGAGACAGACGACGGGCCCGCGACCAGCGGAAACGCGGTCGGGGGTTACTCGTGCCCGGATGGTGGACACTTTTCGGGCGGAAGGTGACCCAAAATGTCGGGCCAGTTCGTGTCCCGTCGGGTGAGGGCGGGGACGTGGCAAGCCTGGGAGATCAGTCAGAAGGTTGGGACGACCGGACAGGACTTGGTCCGACACGGGCACCCTGGTCGAATGCCTAAGGTGCGGGGGTCGGACCGTTGTGTCGTGGGACCCCATGTGCGACTCACCCGCCGCAGAGACGCGGAGCCCCGCGGCATGAGGCATGGCAGTAGACCCGCACTGCCAGGTTCGCCGATGGCGGGAGGAACCCGTCGCAGTGCCTGGGGATGGATCCGTTGGAGCATTGGCCGCACGATCGGCACTGCGCCGATGAGCGTCGCGAGGTGTCGGCTCCACCGACCGCCTTCGGGCCGATCGTGAGTCGGAAGGGTCCACAGAGTCGCTGACACCCGATGACCTTGCGTCACTACGCCCACTATGACGCGATAGCCAGGGGGCCTCGATCCGCGTGCTCGTGCCGGTGTCAGTGCTCTTGCTTGGATCGGATCTAGTCGCCTGCGGGCGGTGGGCGCACGCCGAGGTGGAGGAGTACGGCAAGCACTCGCCGATTGGCGTTCTCACTGTCGGCGATGTCGAGTTTGAGGAGCAGTCGCCGGACGTGGGCCTCGACGGTCCGTTCGCTGAGGACCAGGTGTTTGGCGATGCCGGTGTTCGTCATTCCTTGTGCCATCAGCCGAAGCACTTCGTGCTCGCGATGGGTGAGTTGGGCGAGTCGGTTC
>JAQSWG010000025.1 GCA_029266735.1 Ornithinibacter sp. | reverse complement strand
GCCGTTCCCGGCGGCGCGGTGACGGTCATCCATCTCGGGTGGCCGTTGCCGACCACCTCCAGCGCCCTACCCGCGTGCTCGGGCGGGCCGCCCTCGAACGCACGCTGTCTGGGCTTGCTCCGGATGGGGTTTACCGAGCCGACCTGGTCACCCAGGCCGCTGGTGGTCTCTTACACCACCGTTTCACCCTTGCTCCTCCACCGGCGGACCGGTGGAGGGGCGGTCTGTTCTCTGTGGCACTGTCCCGCGGGTCACCCCGGGTGGCTGTTGGCCACCATCCTGCCCTTCGGAGCCCGGACCTTCCTCGGCGGTGGTTGCCCACCGACGCGACCGTCCGCCCGACTCGTCCGCTGCCAGTGTAGAGCCCCGGCAGGGCGTGGCCGCGTCGCTCAGGGATGGACGAAGGACAGCGAACCGGCTCGGATGTCGACGGTCTCCAGGCGCACCGAGATCTGGGAGCCGAGGGGCGCCCGGTCCCCGGTGACCTGCGAGAGCACGGGCAGCTCGACGAGCTGGACGTCCATGCCCTTCTCGGTGTGGTCGAGGACGACAGCCGTGAACGTCTCCGCCTCCCGTCCGTGGAGCACGGCCGCCTCGGTGGCGTCGGCGCACGCCCGCTCGGCGGCGCGGGCACGGCGGTCGGACTCCCGCATCAGCTCCGGGAGCAGTGGAAGGGACGATCGGATCGGGTCGGGGACCTCCGCCCCCCGGCACACCGCTTCGCAGACGACCAGCGCGAAGCGGTCGACGAGCCGCCGCAGCGGCGCCGTCACGTGGGCGTACGGCGCCGCCACCGCTGCGTGCTGTCGCTCCGCCGGCACCTCTCCGTCGAACGCGGTGTACCCGGCACCGCGGAACAGGGAGGTGGCCTCGTGGATGAGTGCCAGGTGACGGGGGTTGGTGCGGTCGAGGGACCGGATGAAGTCGCCGTAGCCCAGCCCCTCGGCCCAGTCGGCACCGAGGCCGCGCGCCGCACGCCGGAACCGCTGCACGGCATCCTCGGTGGGTGCCGGCATCGTGCGAAGCACTCCGACACCCGCCTCGATCATCATCGCGGCCGCGGCGGTGCCCGTCAGCAGTGACACCTGGGCATTCCACTCCTCCGCCGGCACGGGCGGCCGGAACTCCAGGGTGAAGCCGCCGTCGCCGCCTCCGCGCACCTGCTGCTCGGGCATCGGCAGGCTTGCCCCACCGCGCTCCCGTTCCTGCGCCATGCGACGCTGACCGATCTCGCGGAGCATGAGGAAGCGGTCGTCACCGGTGCCGGAGTCGACCGCCGCCTGGACCTCGGCATAGTCCAGCCGCCCGCGGCTGCGGACCATCGAGCGGTGCACCTCGGCCGAGGTCAGCTCACCGGATCCGTCGAGCCGCAGGTCCCAGACGAAGGCGGGGCGGACGGCATCCGGCAACAGGCTGGCCGCCGCCTCGGACAGCACGACCGGATGCAGCGGTACCCGCAGGTCCGGGCAGTAGACCGTCTGTCCCCGCGCTCGTGTCTCACGGTCGAGGTGGCCACCGACCGGGACGAAGGTCGCCACGTCCGCGATGGCGTAACGGATGCGGTGACCCTCGCCGTCCCGCTCGAGGTACATGGCCTGGTCGAGGTCCATCGACCCCGGCGGGTCGATCGTGAAGAAGGGGAGGTCGGTCTCGTCGCGCTCCGGCAGACCTGGTGGCTCTGCCGCCACGGCCGATGCCTCCGCGAGGGCGTCCGCGGGATAGTCGAGCGACAGGCCCAGCTCGGCGCGAACCGCCGTGAACCGGTCACCCAACGCGGCGAGCACACCGTCCGGGATGGGCGCGTCCGTGGGGTCCAGTCTCACGCGGGGGTGCGGCATGCGGCCCAACCTAGTTCGCTGCCCTCCACGCGATCAGGCGGAGCTGCGGCCGAGGTCAGCAGCAGAGAGGGCACCCGGACGTCGCCTCGCCCTGAACCCGAGTGGCCGCAGCGCCCGGGACCGTGATGTGAGGCAGATCACCCTTAGACAGCCCGGTGCGTGGTGACGCGTCGGCGTTCGATGGACGTCCGTTCCCGAGAGGAGCCCCGATGCGCCCGGTGACCACCCTGGCTCGGATGTCGCAGCACCGGCTCGGTGCCGCGCTGCGCTCGCGGGTCGCCGGAGAGGACGCCGTCGAGCGAGCCAAGGTCATCTGGGGCCGCTCCGGCGAGCGCTGGTTCACGCCGGAGGACCCGGTGTGGCGCGTCCACGCCGATGCCGCGATGTTCCCCGGCGGGGTGGCGGCCCTCCTCCTCCAGTCCCTCCACCCGCTCGCCATGGCGGGAGTCGCCGGGCACAGCGGCTACCGCGGCGACCCGTGGGGGCGCCTCCAGCGCACATCCCACTTCCTGGCGACGACGACCTTCGGAACCGTCGAGGACGCCGAGACGACGATCGAGCACGTCCGCGGCATCCACGAACGGGTGCGCGGGAGGGACTCCCGGGGCCGGGCCTACCGCGCGAGCGACCCGCACCTCCTCGGCTGGGTGCACGTCGCCGAGGCGCACAGCTTCCTCGCCGCCTACCAGCGCTATGCCCCCACTCCCCTGACGCCGCAGGAGTCCGACACCTACGTCGAGCAGTCGGCGGTCGTGGCCCGACGGCTGGGGGCCGTCGACGTGCCGACGACGGTGGCCGACCTCCAGCTCGCCCTCGCGGCGTACCGACCCGAGCTCGAGGCGACGGACGAGGCGAGGGATGCCGCCCGCTTCCTGCTCCTCGACCCGCCCCTGCCGTGGCCAGCACGGCCGGGGTACGGCCTCATCGCCACCGGAGGCGTCGCCGTCCTGCCGGCCTGGGCCCGTCGCGCCCTCCGACTGCCGGTGGCCGGGCCGGTCGCGACCGTCGCCGAGCAGGCGGGCCGGATCGGCACGGGCGCGGTGCGCTGGGCCATGGCGGGAGTTGCGGAGGAGCGCCGCGTCGCGGGCGAGGAGCACCCGGCGGCGGAAGGGGCCTGACCCCGAGGGTGTGCGGCTCAGTGCGCAGCCGGTCCAGCCACGAGCTCGGCGATGCGCTCCAGTGTGCGTTCCATGTTGGCGCGGGTCGACGAGGTCATCGTCGCCTTGACGAACGGCTTGCTCGTCCAGCGCTCCTGGGAGAGGTCCCACGACTCGGTGACGAGCGTGCCACCCTCCACCGGCTCAAGGACGTACCGCCAGACACGCCCGCCGAGGAGGGTCCCCAGTGGCCCACTGGCGGTGGTCTGCCAGGCGATGCGGCGGTTCTCGTCGAGCTCGATGACGGTGTTCCGCGTGGAGTACGCCACGCCGAGGTGCATGTCCATGCCGAACCTGTCCCCCACCGCGAGCCGGCGGCCACCGCTGCGAGCACCTTTGACCGTCCCCCCGCCGTCGATGTCAGCGTGCCCAGCGGGGTCCGCGAGCAGGTCGAAGATCGGCTCGGGAGGGCTGGGGATCAGGCGCTGGACCGAGAGGACGTCGCTCATGCGGCGACGCTAACAGCAGCGTCAGGCCCGCACGCGGTCGGCCTCGGCCAGGGACCGGTCGAGGTCGGCGACGAGGTCGCGTACGTCCTCGAGGCCGACGGACAGTCGGACCGTGGCGTCGGAGATCCCCACCGCGGCCCGGGCGGCCGGCTCGAGGCGCCGGTGAGTCGTCGTCGCCGGGTGGGTGACCAGCGACTTGGCGTCCCCGAGGTTGTTGGAGATGTCCACGAGCCGCAAGGAGTTCATCAGCGCGAACGCTGCGTCCTTGCCACCCTCGACGTCGAACGTGACCACGGTGCCGCCGCCGCCCTCGAGCTGGCGGAGGGCAAGGGCGTGCTGGGGGTGGCTCGGCAGGTGCGGGTAGAGGACCCGGCGGATCCCGCGCCCCTCGGCACGCCAGCGCTCGAGGGTCTCGGCCATCGCGAGCGCCGACTCGGCCATCCGGCGCACGCGGAGGTCGAGGGTCTCGAGCCCCTTGGTCATGACCCAGGCATTGAACGGTGACAGCGACGGACCCGTGTGCCGCATGAGGTTCTTCACCGGGCCGTCGATGTAGTCCTGCGGCCCGAGCACCGCTCCGCCCAGGGCCCGTCCCTGCCCGTCGATGTGCTTGGTCGCGGAGTACACCACGACGTCCGCGCCGTGGGCCAACGGGTGGGAGAACACCGGAGTACCGAAGACGTTGTCGACGACCACCGTGGCGCCGGCCGCATGGGCGAGGTCGGACACGGCCGCCATGTCGACGAGCTCCTGCATCGGGTTGCTGGGGGTCTCGAAGAACACGGCGGTCGTGGGGACGGCGAGCGCGTCACTCCACTGGTCGAGCTCGGCCCCGTCGACGAAGACGGTCTCGACGCCCCACCGGGGCAGGATCTCGTCGAGAATCACCAGGCACGAGCCGAACAGCGCCCGCGAGGCCACGACCCGGTCACCGGATCCGCACAGGGCCGCCATGGCGGTGAACACCGCCGCCATTCCGGATGCCGTCGCGAAGCATGCCTCGGCGCCCTCGAGCAGCCGCATCCGCTCCTCGAAGGTCGCCACCGTGGGATTGCCGTAGCGGCTGTAGATGTAGTGCTCGACCTCGTCCTTGAACGCGGCCTCCGCCTGCTCCGCGGAGCCGTAGACGAACCCGGACGTGAGGAACATCGCCTCCGCCGTCTCGTCGAACCCGCTGCGGGAGAGCCCTCCTCGGACGGCACGGGTCCGGGGGTGCCAGTCCCCCGGGTCCACCGTCAGCCCTGGCGCCACGGCAGCCCCGCGTTCTTCCACCCCGAAACGCTGCGGTGGCCGTTCGCGTCGTGCGGGCCCTCGAACCCCTCCGCGACGTTGTAGGCCGGGCCCAGCCCAGCGGCGGTGAGCGCCTCGGCCGCCGACCGTGACCGCACTCCCGAGCGGCAGAGCAGGTAGACCGGTCGGCCTGGCACGAGGCCCGCCTCGCGGATCTCATCGACGAAGCGCTCGTTGACGTTCCCGTCCGGGTACGTCGACCACTCGGCGAGGACCAGCGCACCGCCCGGGGCCGACAGGTCCGGCACCCCCACGAAGGTCCACTCGGCGCGGGTGCGCACGTCGACGAGGACCGCGTCCTCCCCGCCCGTCACGGCGGCGTAGGCCTCGGCCGGCGTCACATCGCCTGCGTAGCTCATGGGACCGAGCCTAGGCCGGTCGCCCCGGTTCAGCCGGGCCGTCTCAGGTGCGGTTGGTGAAGGCGACCGAGACGTCGTCGTCGCCCCAGACCTCGATACCGGCAAGGGACCCGGGCGCCACGGCGATGCGCGAACGCCGGTCCTCCGGCACGCCCAGCACGTGCCCGAGCACGCCGCGGACGGCATCGGGGGCGCAGACGACGACGGTCGTGCCGCCCCGGTCCACGATCCGATCCCAGGCCGCGCCGAGGTTCGGTCCTGCAGCGTCCCACACCGGGTCGACGAGGGATTCGGCTCCCAGCGCGGCCCCGATCTCCGCCGCCGTCTCGACCGCGTCCTCGGTCCGGGCGGTGACGAGGCACCGCGGGGCGCCGCCGAGCAGGTGTGCGACGGCGTCCGCTGCGGTGCGGGCGGCCTCGCCGGACGCCTGGGCGACGAGGACGACCCGCACCGGGGTCCCGACCCGCTGGGGAACGGGAGCGCACTCCACCGGCGCCTCGTCGCCGAGACGGCGGTCGACGCTGTGACCGTCCATCGCGACGTTCGACAGGGCGTCGGCGTCCCTGTTCTCCTCACGCGGCACCCACTCGAATCGCACCGACCCACCGGCACGGGTGATGTCGGCGACGAGGTCACGGGCCTGCAGGGCGAGGCGACGCATGTCCTCGTGCTTGATCTTCCATCGTCCGGACATCTGCTCGACGACGAGCTTGGAGTCCAGCCGGGCGACCACCTCGGCAGCGCTGTCGATGGCCGCCGCCGCCTCGAGTCCCGCGATGAGCCCCCGGTACTCGGCGACGTTGTTCGAGACCGTGCCGAGCGGCTCGGCGCGCTCGGCGAGGAGCGCTCCCGTGTCGGTGTCGCGGACCAGCGCGCCGTAGCCGGCGACCCCGGGGTTGCCTCGCGACCCGCCGTCGGCCTCGACGGTGAGCCGCCGGGTCACAGGCCCGACTCTGGTGTCCGGACGAGGATGCGGCGGCACTCCTCGCAACGGAGCACCTCGTCGCTCGGGGCCTGGCGGATCCTCTCGATCTCGACCGGGTTGACCTCGAGCTGGCAGCCCCCGCAACGGCGCTGCCTCAGCGGGGCCGCGCCCGTCCCGCCGTTGCTGATCCGGACCTTCTCGTACAGGGCCATGAGGTCGGGGCCCACCTCGGCGGCAAGCGTCTCGCGAGGAGCACCGACCTCGGCCGCCTCGCCGTCGAGCCGGGCGAAGGCCTCGTCGCGGGCGGCCTCGAGTGCTTCGATGCGTGCGGTCAGCTCGCCACGACCGCGATCGAGCGCCGAGACGTCGGACTCGGCGGCCTCCGCACGTTCCATGACCTCGAGCTCGATGTCCTCGAGCTCGGCCTGCCGACGGGTCAGGGAGACCAGCTCGTGCTGGAGCGCCTGGAGGTCCTTGGCCGTTCCCGTGCCGGCGTCGAGCCGCGCCCGGTCACGGGCGGCCCTGTCACGCACGAGCTGCACGTCGGCCTCGGCCTTGGCGACCTCGCGCTGGATGTCGTCGAGCTCGGTGCGCGAACGGACGAGCTGGTCGTCGATGAGCCGAGCCTTCCCTTCGAGGTCGTGGAGCTCGGCGAGCTGGGGCAGGTGGGTCCGCGCATGGGCGATCTGGTCGAGCCGGGTGTCGATCGCCTGGAGGTCGAGGAGCCGCAGCTGGCGGGCGGACTCGGCGATCACGGCATACCTCCCGGCTCGGCACCGACGACGAAGGTCCACGGGTCGGTGCTCACTGTGCTGATGTGGGTGTCCACCCTAGCCGCGCGCTCTCCCAACCCGGCGCGGAGCGCCCGCTCCGCCCGGACCAGCCAGACCTGCTCACTGGCCCAGTGCCCGGCGTCGACGAGGTAGGGGCGACCACCGCGAGCCTCCTCCCTGGCCTCCAGGACCGGGTGGTGGCGCAGGTCCGCCGTCACGTACACGTCGGCGCGCGCGGTGCGCACGGCGTCGAAGAGGTCGTCCCCGCTCCCCCCGAGGACCGCCACCCGACGCACCGTCGCCTCCGGTGGACCTGCCACCCGGATGCCGCCCGCAGCCCGCGGAAGTCGGCTCGCCAGCCGCTCCGCGAAGGCGTGCAGCGTGGTGTCCTCCGTGAGGTCACCGACCCGCCCGAGAGGCTGCTGCTCGACCATGGCCAGCGGTTCCGTCGAGCCGAGCCCGCATGCCTCCGCGAGCGCCTCAGCGACCCCTTCGGCCGCGACGTCGGCGTTGGTGTGGGCGACGTAGAGCGCCACGTCGCCGACGACGAGGTGCGTGACACTGGCCCCCTTGGCGTTCGTCGTCGCGACGCTGTGCACCCCCCGGAGGAGGAGAGGGTGATGTGTGAGGAGCAGGTCCGCCCCCAGATCGCGCGCCTCCTCGATGACGGAGAGGGTGGGGTCGACGGCGAGGTGCACCCGGCGGACCGGCTGATCGGGGTCGCCGGTGACGAGACCGACCCGGTCCCAGGACTGGGCCGTGGACGGCGGGTAGAGCCGCTCGACGACGTCGAGCACCTCTCTCAGGGTGAGGTCCGGCGCGTCGGTCATGTGGGCCCGGCCGGGATCGAACCGACGACCGACGCGGTGTAAACGCGGCGCTCTACCAGCTGAGCTACAGGCCCCGGACGGCGGCGGCACCCGCGAGGTGCCCCCGCCGACCGCGGCCATTGTGGCAGGTGCCCGGCTCGGCCGGTCAGGAGAGCGCGGCCACCTCGGCCGGCAACCCCCCGAAGTCACGGCGGTCGCCGGGACCGTTGACCATGGTCCAGCGGACGACCCGCTGCCGGTCGACGAGGAACGTGCCGCGCACCGGCGCCCCGGTGTGCTCGTTGAGCACACCGTAGGCGCGGGTGACCTCGCCGTGCGGCCAGAAGTCCGACAGGAGGGGGAAGAAGTAGCCCTGGAGGTCGGCCCACGCCCGGAGGCCGAACACGGGGTCACAGGAGATGCAGACGACCTGGAGGTCGTCTGACACGAACCGCTCCAGGTGGTCTCGGATCTCGTCGAGCTCGCCGGTGCAGATGCCCGAGAAGGCGAAGGGGTAGAAGACGAGAACCGCGTTCTTCTCGGACGTGATCGCGGACAGCGAGACGGCCACGCCGTTCTGGTCCCGAAGGCTGAAGTCGGGCGCGACCTGGCCGACGGCAAGGGGGGCGACGGTGGACGCGATCATGCCGTCATCCTGCCAGTGCATCCGGGGCTTCCAGCACGGCCGGGGACGGGGTTCGACAGCGCCCTGGCGCCGGCACCGCTCGAGGGCGCCCGGGTCAGCGCCGCACCTTGGCCTTGGGCGCGACGAGCTTGTGGGCCCGCCAGCTCGGTGAGGCGTTGAAGGTTCCGGCGGCGTGGAGGCCGGCCGTCACAGCCGCTTCGTCGATGTCACTGGGGTCGACCTCGTCGACGCCGGCCTTGGGGGTGAGCAGGACGACGAAGCCCCCGTCGTCGAGGACGCCCACCATGTCGACCAGCGCGTCCCCGAGGTCACCGTCCCCCTCACGGAACCAGAGAAGCACCGCGTCGGCGCCGCCCGTGTAGTCCTCGTCCTCGATCTCGGCACCACAGATGTCCTCGACCGCGTACCGGAAGTCGTCGTCGACGTCGGCGTCGTAGCCGAACTCCTGGACCACCTGGTCACGGGCGAACCCCAGGCGCTCGACGGCTCCGGGGCCGTTCGAGCCGGGGTCGACCGGCGGTGGGGCGGGGGTGTTCACGGCGTCATCGCCTCTCTGTGTCGGGGGAGCCCTGCGGATGCCGGACCCAGTCCACCAACCCCGGAGGGTCGGCGGCAAGATATGGACGCGCCGGTTCCGCCCGTCGGCGCGCGATCCGCGCCCGATCGGCGATGACGTCGAGGAACACCTCGGCCGCGTGCGCGTCCAGGTGGGCCAGGCTGGCGTCGACCGGCCCGGGGGCGGTGACGATGTGGACCGTCGCCAGCCCACGCCGTCCCTCGAGCCAGCCCTGACGCACGGACAGGGACTGGATCCGGGCGTAGGGGACCGCGACCGCGCGGCGGGTCCATCGCCCCGAGCGCAGCAGCACCGCGCCGGCGGCGTCGGTCCACGCGTTCCGCCGATAGGAGAGGGGGTCGAAGGGCCGGGCCCGCTCGGAGACCCCCTGCCACCCGCCGTCCGGACCGTCGCCGAGGACAGCCGCCCCCCATGCGGCCGTCGGCACCCCGGGCGCCAGGAGCGAGAGCACGACCCGTGCTTCCTCCAGCGTCCCCACCGGGAGCAGTGTCGTGTCGTGGTCGTCCTCCTCGGAGGAACCGGAGCCGGCGACGTTGACCCTCAGCCGCCACCATCCGAACCGTCTCCACCAGAGCGGCTGCACGAGCTCGAGCGCCTGGATGCGGTGGATCGGGATCGTCGTCGTCCGCAGGTCGGTGAGGCCCTCCTGCACCCGGACGCCGGTGCCGGTGTCCGCCAGGTGGAAGTTCCCGTGCACCAGCAGCTGCTTGACGCGGCTGTAGGCGACGCCGATGGCGACGGGGATCATCGCGGGGACTCCGGCGAGGGCGAGCGGCCCGACGCTGCGCACTCCGGCAGCCGTCGCCCCGAGCAGCAGGATGAGCCCCAGCGCGATCGTCGACCCGTGGAGGATCGTGGCGACGAAGAGTCGGCCGTTCGGGACCTCGAGGACCGGTCGTGCAGCGGCATCCAGCACGGGACTGGAAGGCCCGCGTGGCTGGGCGCCGTCGCGCGCGAGAGCCCCGGACGGGTCGAGGGCCACCTCGTCGGAGCGGCCGGCGAGGTCCAGGAGGTGCTCGCGGAGGGCCTCGGCTCGCCCGAGCTCGAGGTAGGACAGGGTGAGCGTCGAGTCGGCACCCCCCGCCGACTGGACGACCACCCGGGCCAGGCCCAGCAGGCGTCCGATGAGCGGCCGGGAGAGCTCGACCGCCTGGACACGCTCCAGCCGCACCTGACGGTGCTGGCGGAACAGCACGCCCTGGCGCAGCTCGACCTGGCCCCCGCCCACCCGGAAGCGGGCGAACCGCCAGGCGACCCAGTTCGCCAGGGCGACGAGACCGAGGAAGGCCGCCAGGAGGGCCAGGGCGATGAACGGGTGCGCCAGCGCCTGATCCACGGGGTCGCCAGGGCCGGAGGACCCGTCGTCGAACTCGACGTCACCGTCGTCGGGAGCGAACACGTCCAGGCCCACGGAGGAGAGGACGTTCTCGTAGATCTGTGACGCGGCATACCCGACCAGCCCCACGAGGACGACGCCGCCGCGCAGCAGCGGGGACAGGGGGTGCAGCCGGCGCCACTCCCCCGAACCGTCCGGTGCCTCAGCGCTCACAGGCCGGCCCGCTGGGCCTCGCCACGCGCCGCCAGCCGAGCGCGAAGGGCCTCGGCCTCCGCCACCGGAAGGCCCGGAAGCTGGCCGTCGCTCTCGGGAGAGGCCGTGTGGATCTCGCACGAGGCGATGCCGTGGGCGCGGGCCAGGGGCCCGGACTGGATGTCGACGTACTGGAGGCGGCCGTAGGGGACACTGACGAGGGTGCGGAAGAGGCGCCCCTTGCGGATGACGATCTCCTCGTCGAGCTCGACCCACGAGATGGAGCTCACCTGGCGGGCCACGAGCCACGCCGCCCACAACCCGACGAGCACGACGGCCACCGCGCCGAGCAACGCCCAGGACGTGAGGAGCACCCCGAGGACCACCGTCACGACGAGTGCCGGTGCCACCGCCAGCGCGAGCGTGATGAGCCGCACCCGGGTCAGCATCGGGGAGACGGGGCGCCACGGGAGGTCACCCCCGTGGAGCGTCACCGACACCGAACGGGCGGCGGGCGGCACGGGGAGAGGGTCGGCCATGCGCTCAGTCTGCCTCAGGGGGGGCCGTGCCCGACGAGGCCTCGCTGCGCCGGGCATCGCCGACCCGTCGCCGCGGCCGTGTGTTTGGATGACGGCATGGGCCGGGTGACGACACGGGTCCGGCGTACGCGCTGGGACGTCACCGACGACGCCCGGCTGGAGCGGCCGGACACCGTCGCGGTCGAGGAGCCCCTCGAGATCCGCGTCGGCCAGGACGTCGTGACGACGACGATGCGCACACCGGGCGACGACTTCGACCTCGCCCTCGGACACCTGCTCACCGAGGGCCTCCTCGAGTCGGCCCGCGAGGTCGCGACACTGATGCACTGCACCGACGTGGACGAGAGCGGGCTCCCCACCTTCAACGTCGTCGAGGCGACGCTCTCTCCCGGCGCGCATCTCCATGGGCCGGCCCGCAACCGCACCGAGACGATGACGAGCGCCTGCGGTGTGTGCGGGTCGGCGTCCATCGCGGACGTCCGGACCCGCAGCCGGTATGCCGTCGGCGACGACCCCGTCATGGTGGCCCCGTCGGTCGTGGCCGACATGCCGGGGGCGCTCCTGAAGCAGCAGCCCGTCTTCGAGCGCACCGGGGGGGTCCACGCGGCGGGACTGGCCGGACGCGACGGGCAGCTGGCCTTCGTGCGCGAGGACGTCGGTCGGCACAACGCCGTGGACAAGGTGGTGGGCGCCGCCGCACGCGACCGGGAGCTTCCCCTCTCCGGCGCCATGCTCGTCGTCAGCGCCCGGGCGAGCTTCGAGATCGTCCAGAAGGCGGGGGTTGCCGGCATCCCCGTCGTCATCGCGGTGGGTGCACCCAGCTCGTTGGCCGTCGCGCTCGCCGCGGAGTGCGGCATCACCCTCGTGGCCTTCACCCGCTTCCCACGCTTCTCGGTCTACAGCCGCGGCGACCGCCTGGACGGCGGCACCACGGCATACCCGTAAGTAGCCTGAACGCGATTGGGTGGGCGGCCGTCATCGGGTGAAAGATGTGAGGAGGCGCCCTCGTCGGGCGCGATTCGTGATCGGCGAAAGGACGAGCGCGTGGCCTCCCGCGAAGACGTCGGCCCCATCCTCAACGGCATCCCGACGCACCTGCCGGACATCGACCCGGCCGAGACCGAGGAGTGGCTCGACAGCCTCGACGCGGTGATCGACGGACCGGGTCGGATGCGGGCGCGCTACCTCATGCTCCGCATGCTCGAGCGTGCGAGGGCGATGCAGGTGGGTGTCCCGTCGCTGACGACCACCGACTACGTCAACACGATCAGCCCCGAGCAGGAGCCCTGGTTCCCCGGTGACGAGGAGGTCGAGCGCCGCTTCCGGGCCTATCTGCGCTGGAACGCGGCCATGATCGTCCACCGCGCGCAGCGCCCGGGCATCGGCGTCGGTGGCCACATCTCGACGTACGCCTCTGCGGCGACGCTCTACGAGGTGGGTTACAACCACTTCTTCCGCGGCAAGGACCACCCCGGTGGCGGTGACCAGGTCTTCTTCCAGGGGCACGCCTCCCCCGGCATGTACGCCCGCGCCTACCTCGAGGGGCGGCTTTCCGAGGACCGGCTCGACGGCTTCCGACAGGAGAAGTCCCACCTGGTCGACGGGGCGCCGCTCGCGATCCCGTCCTACCCCCACCCGCGGCTGATGTCGGACTTCTGGGAGTTCCCCACCGTCTCGATGGGCCTCGGCCCGATGAACGCGATCTACCAGGCGCAGTTCAACAAGTACCTGCACAACCGGGGGCTCAAGGACACCAGCGAGCAGCGCGTGTGGGCCTACCTCGGCGACGGGGAGATGGACGAGCCCGAGTCGCGGGGCCTGCTCCAGCTCGCGGCCCAGGAGGAGCTCGACAACCTCACCTTCGTCGTCAACTGCAACCTCCAGCGACTCGACGGACCGGTCCGCGGAAACGGCAAGATCATCCAGGAGCTCGAGGCCTTCTTCCGCGGCGCCGGCTGGAACGTCATCAAGGTGGTCTGGGGCCGCGGCTGGGACCCGCTGCTGGCCTCGGATGGTGACGGCGCCCTCGTGCACCTCATGAACTCGACCTCGGACGGCGACTACCAGACCTTCCGTGCCAACGACGGAAAGCACGTGCGGGAGAACTTCTTCGATCGTGACCCGCGCACGCGGAAGATGGTCGCCGACTGGTCCGACGACGACATCTGGTGGAAGCTCAAGCGCGGCGGCCACGACTACCGCAAGGTCTACGCGGCATACAAGGCAGCCGTGGACCACACCGGCCAGCCGACCGTCATCCTCGCGAAGACCATCAAGGGCTACGGGCTCGGCCAGTCCTTCGCCGGCCGCAACGCGACGCACCAGATGAAGAAGTTCACCCTCGAGGACCTCAAGGCGTTCCGGGACTCGCTCCAGATCCCCATCAGCGACGAGCAGCTCGAGCAGGACCCGTACAACGCTCCCTACTACCACCCGGGCGCCAGGGACGAGGTCATCGAGTACGCCCTGGAGCGCCGGGCGAAGCTCGGTGGCGGGGTCCCGGAGCGCCGGGTGCGTGCCGTCCCGGTGCACCTGCCGGATGACTCCGCGTACGCCCAGGTCAAGAAGGGCTCCGGGAAGCAGCAGGTCGCGACGACGATGGCCTTCGTCCGGCTGCTGAAGGACCTCATGCGGGACAAGGAGTTCGGCCAGCGGATCGTGCCGATCATCCCGGACGAGGCGCGCACCTTCGGGATGGACAGCTTCTTCTCGACGATCAAGATCTACAACCCCCACGGCCAGAACTACACCCCGGTCGACGCCGAGCTCATGCTCGCCTACCGCGAGGCCAAGGACGGGCAGATCCTCCACCTCGGCATCAACGAGGCCGGCTCGGTCGCCGCCTTCACCGCTGCTGGCACGAGCTATGCCACGCACGCCCAGCCGATGATCCCCATCTACGTCTTCTACTCGATGTTCGGGTTCCAGCGCACGGGCGACTCGATCTGGGCTGCCGCCGACCAGATGACGCGCGGGTTCCTCATCGGGGCGACCGCCGGTCGGACGACGCTCACCGGGGAGGGGCTGCAGCACGCCGACGGCCACTCGCCGCTGCTGGCATCCTCCAACCCCGCTGTGGTGCACTACGACCCGGCGTTCGCGTACGAGATCGCGCACATCGTCCAGGACGGCCTGCACCGCATGTACGGCACTGACGACTCCCTCACCGACGACCAGCGCAACGTCATCTACTACCTCACCGTCTACAACGAGCCGATGGTCCAGCCGGCCGAGCCGGAAGGACTGGACCGAGAAGGTCTGCTCCGCGGCATGTACCTCTACTCGGAGGGCTCGACGGACGGCTTGCCCGAAGGGGCACCTCGTGTCCAGCTCCTCGCGTCCGGAGTGGGGATGCCGTGGGCGCTCGAGGCGCAGGAGCTGCTCCGCAACGACTGGAACGTCGTCGCCGACGTGTGGTCGGTCACGTCGTGGAACGAGCTGCGTCGCGACGGGCTCAGGTGCGAGCAGGCCGCCTTCCTCGACCCGGAGGCCGAGGCCCCCGTTCCGTGGGTGACCCAGAAGCTCGCGGACCGTCAGGGCCCGGTGGTCGCCGTCTCCGACTACATGCGAGCGGTGCAGGACCAGATCCGCCAGTGGGTGCCTGCGGACTTCGCCTCCCTCGGCGCGGACGGGTTCGGGTTCTCGGACACCCGCCCCGCTGCCCGTCGCTACTTCCACATCGACGGTCCCTCCATGGCGGTACGGGCGCTGCAGTCGCTCGCCCGGCGCGGCGAGGTCCCGGGCACCGTGCCCGTCGAGGCGGCTCGCCGCTACCGGCTCTCCGACGTCACGGCAGGCGCTTCGGGCAACGAGGGCGGCGACAGCTGATCCCCTGTGCCGCCTGTCGTTCCAGCACCGACGACCGGGCGCGAGTAGCCTGAGGATCCGTCCGCCGGGTGCTCGCCGGGCGGTGACCATGCCGTCGCACCACCACCGGGAGAGTCCGTGCGTACAACCCTCACGGCCGTGCTGATCGGGGCGTTCGCGATCGCCCTCGCCGGTCCCGCTGCCGGCTCGGCGCGGCCGGTCGTCGCCGCGCCGGTCGCCACCGCGGCCAGCTCTGGGTCGGCATCCCTCCCGGACCCCTTCGCCCATCGAGACGAGGGCAGGGTCCTGGACCCCACCCGTGACGTGGAGCGGGTCAAGCGCAACCAGCGTGCCGCAGGGGCGCTGGTTCCCCTCGAGGGCGACACGACCGCCGACGCGAGCTCGGCGATCACCGGCTTCCTCACCACGCCGAACTTCGCCCCGCCGAAGCTCGGCATCCCCTACCGGCCCTACGACGACAGACCCATCGTGGCGAAGCCGACGTCGACGACCTCCGCAGGCACGGTGCAGTCCACGAGCGGGACGTCGTACACCCACCCGGTGCGCTATGCGCAGGCCTCGTTCCTGTTCTCGAACTCCTACCGGATCACCAAGGACCCGGCCTACCTCACCGCGGCACAGAACGCAGCCCAGAAGCTCGTCGACATCAAGGTGGTGGTCGGTGACGCATGGTTCTACCCCTATGACTTCGACTTCGCGGTGCACGGGGACACGAGCGAGACCCTCAAGGCACCGTGGTACTCCGCGATGGCGCAGGGGTACGCGCTGACCGCCTTCGTCCGGCTGTACGAGCACACCGGCGAGGCAAGGTGGAAGACGGCCGCGGACGCCACGTTCCAAGCCCTCCGGCAAGCGCCACAGGCGGGACTGCCGTGGGTGAGCTGGGTGGACGCGGACAGCAACCTCTGGCTGGAGGAGTATCCCCGACCGCAGGTCACCAACAGCGAGAAGGTCCTCAACGGCCACGGCTTCGCGGCGTACGGCCTGTACGACTACTGGAACCTCACCGGCGACCCGGAGGCGCTCCGCCTTCTGAACGGCGGCTCCACCACCATGGAGCGGCTGATCCTCTCCGGATTCCGTGTCCCCAACTACGCGAGCTACTACTCCCTGCGCCACAAGGTGCGGTCGATCACCTACCACCAGGTGCACATCGACGAGTTCGTCAAGCTGTACCAGCTGACCCGGAGACCTCGGTACGCCACTGCCGCCAACGCCTACCGGACCGACTTCCCGTCCCGGTACAGCGCGGTTCAGACGGTGCAGCTGACACCCCGGGCGACGAGGGCCTACCAGCTGGACGCGAACAAGAACATCGTGCGCAGCCGGGCGGTCTCGTTCTCCCGGACCACCTCGGCCCCCGGCAACATCCGTCTCCGCCTGTCGACGGGCCAGATCATGCTGCGGATCTCGTCGGGGCCGTACACGGACTGGTGGTTCCCCGAGCGATACAACGCGGCGTGGATGCTCGGCCCCCGGGACGTGCAGCGTCACGTGCCCCGCGCCCTCGCCGTCACGCTGCTGCCAGCCACCTACACGGCGTACCGCTATGACTCGGCCGGTCGACGGTCAGGAGCCAAGGTGGTCACCATCTCGACGGCCACGACGGTGTCAACGGCCTCGACCGCGACCATCGACGGACGAGGCGCGATGTGGATCTCCAGCGGTACCTTCGCCGGACACTGGGTCCCCCTCACGTCGACGATGATCAACCGCTGAGAGCGCTCGGGGGCCCGGAACACGGCTGTTAGTGCCTATGCGGAGATCTGTATAGAGTTGCAGTCGTGTCCAAGGTCCTGACCAGCCTCCCTGTCGGCCAGCGAGTCGGCATCGCCTTCTCGGGAGGCCTCGACACGTCCGTCGCGGTCGCCTGGATGCGGGAGAAGGGGGCGATCCCCTGCACCTACACCGCCGACCTGGGGCAGTACGACGAGCCCGAGATCGAGACGGTGCCGGACCGCGCGGGGCAGTACGGCGCCGAGCTGGCGCGGCTCGTCGACTGTCGGCACGCCCTCGTCGAGGAAGGGTTCTCAGCCATCGCCTGTGGCGCCTTCCACATCCGCAGCGGGGGCAGGACCTACTTCAACACCACGCCGCTGGGCCGCGCCGTCACCGGCACGTTGCTCGTGCGAGCCATGCATGCGGACGAGGTGGAGATCTGGGGCGACGGGTCGACGTTCAAGGGGAACGACATCGAGCGCTTCTACCGCTACGGCCTCCTGGCCAACCCCAACCTGCGCATCTACAAGCCCTGGCTGGACGCGGAGTTCGTCGCGGAGCTCGGCGGTCGGCACGAGATGAGCGCCTGGCTCACGGAGCGAGACCTCCCCTACCGGTCCAGCCAGGAGAAGGCCTACTCCACCGACGCCAACATCTGGGGCGCGACGCACGAGGCGAAGACCCTCGAGCACCTCGACGAGTCCATGGAGGTCGTCGAGCCGATCATGGGCGTGAGGTTCTGGGACCCCGCGGTGGCCATCGACGCCGAGGACGTCACGGTGACCTTCGTCCAGGGCCGACCCGTGGCCGTCAACGGCCGCGACCTCGAGCCGGTGGCTCTCGTCGACGAGGTGAACCGCATCGGCGGGCGACACGGGCTGGGCATGTCGGACCACATCGAGAACCGCATCATCGAGGCGAAGTCGCGCGGGATCTACGAGGCACCGGGCATGGCGCTGCTCCACATCGCCTATGAACGACTCCTCAACGCCGTGCACAACGAGGACACCCTGGCCAACTACTACGCCCAAGGCCGTCAGCTCGGCCGGCTGCTCTACGAGGGCCGCTGGCTCGACCCGCAGAGCCTGATGATGCGCGAGGCCATCCAGCGCTGGATCGCCTCGCTCGTCACCGGGCAGGTAACCCTGCGGCTGCGCCGGGGCGAGGACTACTCGATCGTCGACACCAGGGGCGAGAACTTCAGCTACCACCCGGACAAGCTGTCGATGGAGCGCGTGGAGAACGCCGCCTTCGGCCCGCTCGACCGGATCGGCCAGCTGACGTTGCGCAACCTCGACATTGCCGACAGCCGCGCGAAGCTCGAGGTCTACGCCGGCCAGCCGGTGGAGCAGGGGCAGCTGCTCGTCGAGAACGGCACGCTCTTCGGCGAGCTCCCTGCGGGCGGCTACGACCAGATCACCGACAACCCGCTCGCGCCGGTCGGCGACGACGACGCTCTTGACCGGGCCGCGATGGACTCGGGCACCGACTGACCGCCGGCGACCACGCTGGCTTGTACAGGGCATACAAATACACTCCGCGTATGCCGTCCGCCCGCCCGGTCCCGTCGGCCGCCACCCGCAGCCGGGTCGCCCGTGCGGCCGGGGACCTCGGGGCGGCGGCGGTCCAGCAGATGGAGACCGATCACGAGTGGTTCCGAGCACTCTCGGCCGAGAACCGGTCGTGGGTCGGTCTCGTCGCCCAGGCGGGGATCTCCTCGTTCCTCGAGTGGTTCGGCGGGGACCAGCAGCGAGCGGCCGTCACGGCCGACGTCTTCGGCACGGCCCCACGTGAGCTGACGCGCTCCATCTCGCTCGCCCAGACCCTCGACCTCATCCGCACGGTGATCGCCGTGGTGGAGCGGGAGATCGCTGGGCTCGCCGCCCCCGGGGAGGGCGACCTCGCGCGGGAGGCGGTCCTGAGATACAGCCGGGAGGTCGCGTTCTCTGCCGCCGAGGTCTACGCGCAGGCGGCGGAGGCCCGCGGCGCATGGGACGCCCGGCTGGAGTCCCTCGTGGTCGACGCAGTCATCCGAGGCGAGGCGGACGAGTCCATGCAGTCGCGAGCCGCTGCGCTCGGCTGGGGATCGGTGACACGAGTGGCCGTCGTCGTCGGCTCCACCCCACCAGGGGCCACGGCTGCGGTCCTCACCGACCTCCACCGCGCTGCACGGCGGACCGGTGTCGAGCTGCTCGTGGCGATCCACGGCCCGCGGATCATCTGCATCGGTGGAGGCGTGGGGGATCCGATGGCCCTGGCGATGGACCTCGACCACCTCCTCGGCGACGGGCCGCTCGTCGTCGGTCCCACGGTCCCGCACCTCTTCGCCGCAGGGCGCAGCGCCCGCGCGGCCATCTCGGGGCACAGCGCAGCACCGGCGTGGCCGGCCGCCCCACGGCCGGTCCACGCGGACGACCTCCTCGCGGAGCGGGCCCTGCTCGGCGACCTTCCGGCTCGAGGCGCTCTGGTCGCCCGGATCGTGCGGCCACTCCTCGAAAGTCCCGGTGGGAGCCTCTTCGCCACGGCCGCCGCGTACCTCGACGGCGATCTCGGCGTGGAGGGCACGGCCCGTGCCCTCATCGTGCACCCCAACACGGTGCGCTACCGCCTGGCCGGCATCACGAAGGCCATCGGCTACCACCTCGGCGACGCCCACGACGCGCAGACCGTGCGCACCGCCCTCGCCCTCCACCGGCTGGGTCCGCAGGCGCGAGCCACACCCCGGTCCTGACGCCGCGCTCGCCTTTGGAGGAATCCGCCAAAACCGGCCCCTGAGGTTCGTCCGCACCGATCACGAATCGGTCACGGTGCTCGGGCGAGGCTGGAGGGGTGATCGTTCTCGTCTGCCCGGGCCAGGGCTCCCAGACCCCCGGCTTCCTCAGCCCGTGGCTCGAGCTGCCCGGGCTTCGTGACCGGCTGACGGCCCTGTCCGAGGCGGCCGAGGTCGACCTCGTGGCGCACGGCACCACCTCCGACGAGGACACCATCAAGGACACCGCCGTGGCCCAGCCACTGCTCGTGGGCGCCGGCCTCCTCGCGTTGCGCGCGCTGTCCGGCTCGAACGACGGACCGTACGCCGTCGCGCCCCCGGGTTCCGGTGCGCTTGCCGGCCACTCCGTGGGGGAGGTCACCGCGGCTGCGGGGGCCGGAGTGCTGCCGGAGACCGACGCCATGCGCTTCGTCGCCCTGCGCGGACGCGCCATGGCCGAGGCCAGCGCCGCCGCGCCGACCGGCATGAGCGCGGTGCTCGGCGGTGACCCCGACGACGTGCTCGCCACGATCGACCGCCACGGGCTGACTCCCGCCAACGTCAACGGCGCCGGCCAGGTCGTGGCAGCCGGCGCACTCGACGCACTCGACGCGCTCGCCGCCGACCCACCGGCTCGTGCGCGGGTGATCCCGCTCAAGGTGGCGGGGGCGTTCCACACCTCCTACATGCGGCCGGCCGTGGCGGCTCTCGGGGAGTGGACCGACCACGACGTCTCCGACCCGGGCGTCACGCTCATCTCGAACCGCGATGGTGCGGTCGTGTCCAACGGCCGAGAGGTCCTGGAGCGCCTGGTGGCCCAGGTGTCGAACCCCGTGCGGTGGGACCTCTGCATGGAGCGCTTCGCCGACCTCGGGGCGACCGCGGTCATCGAGCTACCCCCGGCCGGCACCCTCGTGGGGCTGGCCAAGCGCGCTCTCAAGGGCGTCGAGCTGCTGGCCGTCCGCACGCCGGACGACCTCGACGCTGCCCGGACCCTCATCAAGGAGCACTCCGCATGACCGTCACCTCGAAGGGCTTCGCAGCCGCCCTGCGGTCCGCGACCCCGTGGCAGCATGCCCGGATCAGCGGGATCGGCGGGTACCGCCCACGTCGAGTGGTGCCCAACTCCGAGATCGTCGAGCGCATCGACTCCTCGGACGAGTGGATCCGCGAGCGCTCCGGCATCATCGAGCGCCGCTGGGCCGGTGACGGCGAGTCGGTCATCGACATGTCGGTGTTCGCCGCCGAGCCCGCCCTCGAGATGGCGGGCGTCAAGGGCTCGGACCTCGACGCCATCCTCGTCGCCACGGTGAGCTGGCCCTACCAGACGCCGGCTGCCGCTCCCCTCGTCGCCGAGCGCTTCGGCTCCACCGCGATGGCCGTGGACATCTCGGCCGCGTGCGCCGGCTACTGCCACGGCATCACCATGGCCAACGACATGGTCCGCGGAGGCTCGGCCGAGAACGTCCTCGTCGTCGGTGTCGAGAGGCTGTCCGACTTCACCAGCCGCGACGACCGGGGCACGGCCTTCATCTTCGGGGACGGCGCCGGGGCCGCGGTCGTGAGCCGCTCCGAGACCCCGGGGATCGGGCCGACGATCTGGGGCTCCGACGGCGAGAAGTGGGAGGCCATCTCCCAGACCGAGAGCTGGATCGACGTCCACGAGCAGAAGCTCGACTGGCCCCACATCGGCATGCAGGGGCAGACGGTCTTCCGGTGGGCCGTCTGGGGCATGGCGCCCGTGGCCCAGCGTGCACTCGATGCCGCCGGCGTCACCGTCGACCAGCTCGACGCGTTCATCCCACACCAGGCCAACGTCCGCATCGTCGACGCGATGGCCAAGCAGCTGGGGCTGCCCGACGACGTGGCGGTCGCGCGCGACATCGCCTACACCGGCAACACGTCGGCGGCATCGGTGCCGTTGGCGATGGAGCGGATGGTTCGCCAAGGAGAGATCCCCAGGGGCGGCCTCGCGCTACAGATCGGCTTCGGCGCCGGCCTGTCGTATGCCGCACAGGTCGTCACCATCCCCTGACCGCAGACTCCCGTGGGCCCACGGGTCACCCGGGCCATCAGCAGCACACCCGAGAAGAGATCGAAGGAGCAGAGCACATGGCACAGAGTGAGCAGGAGATCCTCGCCGGACTGGCCGAGATCGTCAACGAGGAGACCGGTCTGGAGCCCTCCGAGGTGCAGTCCGACAAGTCCTTCACCGACGACCTCGACATCGACTCGCTGTCGATGATGACGATCGTCGTCAACGCCGAGGAGAAGTTCGGCGTGCGCATCCCCGACGACGAGGTCAAGAACCTCAGCACCGTCGGTGACGCCGTGGGCTTCATCGCCAAGAACCAGGCCTGACCACCCGCTGCCCCACCCCCACGCCTCCCCGACGTCGTCTGTGGGGATGCCGGCGACACGCCGCATCCGGCCACCGCGACCAGCGATCTGACAGACGAGGTCGGGGAGGAGGGGGGCAGACTGGGCACACGGCATACCACCCTCTTCCCGTCCCGACCCACAAGGAGCAGGAGCCATGAGCGAACGACGCGTCGTCGTGACCGGACTCGGTGCCACGACCCCCCTCGGCGGGACGATCGCCGAGACCTGGGAAGGCATTCTCGCAGGGCGGTCGGGGGCCAAGCCCCTCCCCGAGGAGTGGGTGGAGCGCTACGAGCTGCCGGTGCACTTCGCGTGCACCCTGGCCCAGAAGCCGGAAGATGTGCTCACCAAGGTCGAGATCCGCCGGATGGACCCCAGCGCGCAGTACGCGGTCATCGCGGCGCGCGCGGCCATGGAGGATGCCGGGTCTCCCGAGATCGACCCACTGCGGCTGGGCGTCGCCATCGGCACCGGTATCGGCGGCGTGTGGACGCTGCTCGACCAATGGGACATCCTTCGCGAGAAGGGTGTGCGTCGGGTGTTCCCGCTGTCCGTCCCGATGCTCATGCCGAACACCTCGGCGGGCAACGTCTCGCTCCAGCTGGGAGCCCGAGCAGGCGCCCACACGACCGTCTCGGCGTGTGCCTCCGGAGCGGAGTCGATGGGCACCGGCTTCGACATGATCAGGGGAGGTCGCGCCGACATCGTCGTCGCGGGCGGGACCGAAGCCGCGATACACCCACTTCCCTTCGCCGGGTTTGCGCAGATGCAGGCGCTCTCCACCCGCAACGACGACATCGACGCGGCGTCCCGGCCCTATGACACGGGCCGCGACGGGTTCGTCATGGCCGAGGGGGCCGGTGTCATGGTCCTCGAGGAGTACGAGCACGCCAAGGCGCGTGGCGCCCGGATCTACGCCGAGTTCGCCTCGATCGGGATGTCGGCGGACTCCCACCACATCACCGCCCCCGAGCCCGAGGGGGCAGGTGCGTCGCGCGCCATGCTCGAGGCCGTGGAGCGGGCCGGGCTCAGCAACGCCGACATCGTCCACATCAACGCCCACGCGACGTCCACTCCCGTCGGCGACATCGCCGAGGCCAACGCCATCCGTCGAGCCTTCGGTGCGGACGCCGACGCCATGTGCGTGAGCGCGACGAAGTCGATGACCGGCCACCTCCTCGGCGCCGCCGGGGCCCTCGAGGGCCTCTTCTCCGTGCTGTCGGTGCACCACCGGGTGGCGCCGGCCGCGATCAACATCGACGACCCGGACCCGAAGATCGACCTCGACGTCGTCACCGGCGACCACCGCACGCTGCCGGACGGCGACATCGCGGCGCTCAACAACTCCTTCGGGTTCGGCGGCCACAACGTCGCTCTCGTCGTCAAGAGCGTCTGAGCGGCCCGGCGCTCAGCCGACCTTGTGGAGCCAGCGGACCGGCGCGCCGTCACCGGCATACCGGAAGGGCTCGAGCTCGTCGTCCCAGTCGGTGCCGAGCAGCTCTTCGATCATCTCGTGCATCGCCTCGGAGCTGCCCTGGGCGAGCATGAGCACCTCGCGGAGGCGGTCCTCGTTGATGACGGCGTCACCGTTGGCCGAGGTCCAGGTGTGGTGGATTCCCAGGCGCGGGGTGTGCGACCACCGTGAGCCGTCGCATCCCGCTGTCGGCTCCTCGGTCACCTCGTAGCGCAGGTTGTCCCAGCCGCGCAGCGCCGAGGCGATGCGGGCACCGGTGCCGGACTCCCCCGACCAGCTCAGTTCCGTGCGCACGAGTCCCGGCGCCGCGGGCTGGCCGGTCCAGTCGACGGTGACCCGGGTGCCGAGGACGCCCTCGACTGCCCAGACGACATGCGGGCACAGTGCCTTCGGGGTCGAGTGGACATAGACCACTCCCCGAGTCAGGGTGCGCGGCAGCGCGACAGACATCCTGGCCTCCTTCGCGTGCGATGGACGTCTTCCCCAACGCCGGTGCACGCGGATGGCCTGCGGTCTGCCGGGAGGTCCCGGTTCGGATGCCGTGCGGCTCGCGATGTGGGCACGCTGCCGTGCCGTTGTGGGAGTCATTGTGCACCATCGACCCCAAGCACACCAGGAAACTCACCAATCACAGCGGGTCGCGCCGCCTCGAAAGGGAACGCGGGCCGCGACACGGTGTCGTCGTCGATGACGTCTCCCGTGTCGCGACCCCGGCCGACTGCTGCTCGGGTGTGGCTCAGGTGGTCGCCGCCGAGGTGCTCGTCCCGCTCGGCTCCGTGGAACCGGTGGAGTCGTCTCCCTCGGGTGCCGGCTTGTCCCGACCACCGCGTCCCATGCCGCCCTCCTCGACGGAGGTGACGGCGAACGTGGCGTCGAGCACGACGTGCACGTGGGTGCCGTCGCTCTTCGTCACGTGAACGACGAAGCTGCCCGTCGCGAGTGCCCGCACCCCGTTGACCGTGCCGCCATCGACCTCGCCCTGTGCCGCCGTGACCGCCTTGGAGGCGGCATCGGCAGTGAGGGCGCCACCGGCATCCCGCATCCCGCCGCGACCCGGGGGCTTCGCCGCCTCACCACCCTGAGTGGACTCGGCAGTTGCCGCGGTCGTCTCGGCCGCGCCCGCGACCGTGGCGCCGGTGAGCCCGAGCGCTGCCGCCGCCGCGATGCCGGCCCCGGCGAGTGCGAGGCTCCTCTGCTTCTTCTCCATGGTGTCTCCTTGGTGTGTGACTTCTTGTGGAGGCACCACCGTGGGACGACGGTCTGTGTCGGCACTGGTGCGACGCTTGCCACCACCTGTGGGTCGAGCACGGTGGGAGCGCCCGCGGGTAGGCTCACGGCGCCCGGGCAGCGACATCGGATGCCGTCCGGCAGCGGGGCGTTAGCTCAGTCGGTCAGAGCAGCGGACTCATAATCCGTCGGTCGTCGGTTCAAGCCCGACACGCCCCACCAGACGTTT
>JAQSWG010000024.1 GCA_029266735.1 Ornithinibacter sp. | reverse complement strand
AGACCAAGGAGGCCCTGGCCGGTGTCTTCGTCGTCGACGTGCCCGACCTCGACGCCGCCCTGGGCTGGGCGGAGAAGTGCCCGGGTGCGCAGTTCGGCGCCATGGAGGTGCGGGCCAGCCAGACCTCCTTCGTCGCTGGTGCGTGGACGGCCAGCTGCGACCTGTGACCGAGCCCGGGGACGCCGTGCAGCTCGGCCGCGCTGCGTCGGCGCGGGCCGAGCTCGCGGCGCGCACGAGCTACGGGCGCCTCCTTGCCCTCCTGGCCTCGGGGACACACGACATCACCGGCGCCGAGGACGCCCTCTCCGACGCCTTCGAGCGGGCCCTGCGGACCTGGCCCGTGCAGGGCATCCCGGACCGCCCCGACGCCTGGCTGCTCACCGTCGCCCGCAACCGCCAGCGCGATGCCTGGCGGTCGGCCGAGGTGAGCCTCACGACCCCCCTCGACCCGGTGCGGCACGGCGGTGCCCACCTGGACGAGGTGGACCCGGATGCCGTGCCCGACCGACGACTCGAGCTGATGCTCGTCTGTGCGCACCCGGCGATCAGGCCCGCTGACCGCACTCCGCTCATGCTCAACACCGTCCTAGGCTTCACGGCGGAGCAGGTGGCCCGCAGCTACGCGGTGCCGGCTCGGACCATGGCCACCCGCCTGGTGCGGGCCAAGCGTCGGATCCGCGACAACCACATCCCCTTCCGCCTGCCCGACCGATCCTCCGTGCCGGAGCGGATGGAGGCGATGCTCGCGGCGGTCTACGCGGCATACGTCATCGACTGGTCGACCGGTCCCGGTGAACGGAACGTCCCCCCGGAGGCGCTGCACCTCGCCGAGGTGCTGGCGGAGCTGCTCCCTGCGGACCCCGAGGTCCGGGGGCTCGCCGCCCTCGTCGAGCTCTCGGCGGCGCGGCGTCCCGCACGGATCTCGGCCGACGGGACGTTCGTGCCGCTGGCCTCCCAGGACGTCGCCGCGTGGGACGCCACCCTCATCGCCCGGGCGCATGATCACCTCCGGGCGGCCCATCCCGCCCGGGTCGTCGGGCGCTACCAGCTCGAGGCCGCCATCCAGGCCGTGCACTGCGCACGGCGGGAGACCGGGCGCACCGACTGGGCCACCCTGCTCGACCTCCACCGCTCACTGGCCGTCGTCGCCCCCAGCCTCGGCAGTGCGACGGCCCTGGCCGCCGTCACCGCGGAGGTGGAGGGGCCCGCGGCCGGGCTGGCGTTCCTCGATGCGGATGCCGCCCGCACGACGCGCTTCCAGCCGGCGTGGGCGACCCGGGCCGAGCTGCTGGCGCGCCTGGGGCGGCCGGCCGAGGCCGCCACGGCGTACGACCGTGCGGTGGCGCTGACCCACGAGCCGGCCGAACGCCGCTACCTCGAGGCGCGCCGGTCCGAGCTGCAGACCTGACCGCTCCCCCGCCACCGACCACCAGCCACCGGCACCGCCGATGCGGTGGGAGGGTGGTCCGGTGACCGATGGCATCCGGCTGCTTCTCGTCTCCGACACCCACGTGCCAGTGCGGGCCAAGGACCTGCCCGCTCGGGTCTGGTCCGAGGTCGACGCGGCCGACGTCGTGGTCCACGCAGGCGACTGGGTCGACATCGCGCTCCTCGACGGGCTGGAGCAGCGCAGCCGCCGGCTCCTCGCCTGCTGGGGCAACAACGACGGTCCGGCACTGCGCGCGCGGCTGCCGGAGGTCGCCACCGCGACGCTCGAGGGAGTCCGCCTGGCCGTCGTGCACGAGACGGGAGCCCGGCACCGCCGTGAGGAGCGCATGCGCGCCGCGCACCCGGACACCGACCTGCTCGTCTTCGGGCACAGCCACATCCCGTGGGACACGGAGTGGGAGGGCCTTCGGCTGCTCAACCCCGGCTCGCCCACCGACCGTCGGCGCGAGCCGTTCTGCACCTACCTGACCGCGCGGCTGCACCGTGAGGCGGTGACCGACGTCGTCCTCCACCGGTTGCCGTGAGCCGGCCGGTCCCCGGGGACCTTGGCCGCCACTGCGGACTCGCTCGGCTGGGTGGTCACCGGGCGTGACCCAGGTCGGCGAACAGCTCGGTGTAGTGCCCCGACATCCGCCGCAGGTAGAGGTCGAAGTCGACGGAGGCGACGTCGCGCCCCGTCTCCACGGCGACGAGGCGGTCCAGGTAGTACTCCCACCCCGGCCCCACGCTCGTCGCGAGGTCCGCGTCGGGCATCGACTGTCGGAAGGTGAGGGTGGTCGCGCCCGCGGACTCGGACAGGTCCACCTCGACGTGCCACTCGGCGTCCGAGCCGGGCGGGGTCGACGTGACGACGAGGCGCCGGGGTGGGTCGCACTCGTCGATGGTGAACACCTCGGGTGGAGCGTCCTCACCCTCGGCCGTCATGCGCACGAGCACCGAGCCGGATGCCGGGTCGCCGGTCCACGTGCCGATCCACCGCTCCAGGCGTTCGGGTTCGGTGACGGCGGCCCAGACGTCGACCGCGGGTGCTCGGAAGGTGCGCTCGAGGACGAGCAGGCTCTGGTCCCCGCGGTCCTCGCGCCGCCCGCTCGCGACGACGGCTTCGTGGTCCTCTGTCATGCGGTGTCCTCCGTGATCGTGGTGGTCGTCGAGGTGGCCGACGTGCCGTCGCCCAAGCCGGCCCGGCGGTCCCGGCCGACCCGGCGCACCTCCAGCTCGAGGGCGTCGAGTGCGGACGGTGGGACCGGCGCGATGAGCTCGCTCACGAGCTGCCGAACCGGCTCCAGCGCCGTGCGGTCGAGCCGGTAGTGCCGCTCACGGCCCCGTTCCTCGACGGAGACCAGCCCGGCGCGTGCGAGCACGCGCAGGTGCTTGCTCACGGCCGGTCGGCTGATGGCACGACCCTCGGCGAGGTCGACCACGCGCCGCGGCCCGGGGTGCATCGACCGGAGGAGGTCGCGGCGGACCGGATCGGCGAGGGCGGCGAACGGGTCCACGGGCAAAAGGTAACCAGGTGGTTACCTATGATGTCAACCGCCCGCGCCGCCCACCCCGGCAGGACGATCAGGCGTTCTCCCTCAGGTACCGCCCGAAGTGGGGCACGGTGAAGGCGATCCGGCCCCGCTCCCCCGAGTAGATGAGGCCCTTCTTGAGCAGGGCGTCGCGAGCCGGGGACAGGGACTGCGGCTTGCGGCCCAGGTGCGCGGCCACGTCGGCGGTCGGCACGGCATCCGTGCCGTCGTGGAGGGCGGCGGCGACGTCCGCCATCGCGCGGAGGTACTCCCGCTCCCCCGGCGTCGCGCGCTCGAAGCGCGAGCCGAAGAACCCCACCGCCAGCTCCGACTCCGCCTCGGGCGCCGCGACGGCGACGTCGGCCGCGGTCATCGGGGAGGCCGGCGCGAGGTCCCAGACCGCCTTGCCGTAGGCCTGGATGAAGTACGGGTACCCACCGGTGGTCGCGTACAGCGCCTCGAGTGCCTCGGGGGCGTACGCCGCACCTTCCTCCTCGGCCGGGAGGACGAGCGCGGCGTCCGCCGCTGCCCGGTCGAGCCTGTCGATCCGCGAGTACCGGAAGAGCCTCTCGGAGTACGACTTCGACGCCGACAGCACCGCAGGGAGGTGCGGCAGACCGGCGCCCACGACGATGACCGGAAGGCGAGCCTGCGAGATCTCGTGGCAGGCGGCGCACAGCGCCGAGACGTCGTCCGGCTCGAGGTCCTGCATCTCGTCGACGAACACGGCGATGCCGCGGCCGGTGTCAGCCGCCATCCCGCCGAGGTCCGACAGCAGCTCGACGAGGTCGATCTCGATGTCGCCGGAGTCCGCCCGGCCCACGGCGGCCGGCACGCCGATGCCGGGGTTCCACCGATCGCGCAACCGTGCGGTGCCGCCCTTCGCACCGCCGGCGGGCTCGCGCTGAGCGAAGGCGCGCACCACCCCCAGAGCCTGGTCGCCGGTCCCACCGGCCGCCCCCAGCTCGCGGACCGCCTGGTGCACGGCAGAGGCGAGCGGGCGACGCAGGGACTGTTCCGGCCGCGCCTCCAGCTTCCCTGTCCCCCAGCCGGCCCGCACGGCCGCCGACCGCAGGGCGTTGAGGAGCACGGTCTTACCGACGCCACGCAGGCCGGTGAGCACGATCGAGCGTTCCGGTCGTCCGCGGGCCACCCGTTCGAGGACGACGTCGAAGGCGTCGAGCTGCTCGTCGCGACCGGCGAGCTCGGGTGGACGCTGGCCGGCGCCGGGAGCGTAGGGGTTCCGGATGGGATCCACGATCGGAGGGTATAGCGCTTTCTACCGTGAACGGCATACATCGGCAGAGAGTGGTATGCCGTGTCGCCTCGCGTCCGGCGTCTAGCGTGGGCGCGTGCTCGAGGCCGCGTGGTGGGGGTTCTTCGGTGGGGCGTCCCTGCTGCTCGGAGCGCTCCTGGGACTCGTCCTCCGGGTGGGTCTGCGCACCATCGGGCTCGTCATGGCGTTCGGCTCCGGCGTCCTCATCAGCGCAGCCGCCTTCGAGCTCACCGAGGAGGCGTACCGGTCGGCCGGCGTGGTCGCGGCCGCGCTCGGCCTGTTCGCCGGCTCCGCGACCTTCTTCACCGGCGACTGGCTCATCGACCGTGCTGGTGGCCACCGTCGCAAGAGCCCGGTGCACGGCGGTGTGCGGCACCCGGCCTCCGCCGCCGGGGCGACGGGCGCCTCGGCCCTCGTCCTGGGCGCGCTGCTCGACGGCATCCCGGAGTCGGCGGCCATCGGCATCACCCTCCTGGCTGGGGAGGGCGTCGGGGTCGCCATGGTCGCCGCGGTCTTCCTCTCCAACATCCCCGAGTCCATGTCGGCCACGACGGGCCTCAAGGCCTCCGGCAGGTCGACCGCCTGGATCCTCGGGCTGTGGTCACTCGTGGTGGCGGCCTCGACCGTCGCGTCGATGCTCGGCTACGGGCTGCTGGGGGGTGCATCGAAGGAGACGGTGGCCTTCATCCAGACCTTCGCTGCCGGGGCCATCCTCACGATGGTGGCCGACACGATGATGCCCGAGGCCGTGGAGCACGCCGGGCGCCTCGTCGGGCTCTTCACCGTGCTCGGGTTCGCGACGGCCTTCTTCCTCAGCGCCGGCTGACATCCACCGCACGGCCGGCGGTGGGCCTCACGGCACGTGGGGCTCGGCGCCTCCCGCCGCCTCCATCGGCTTGCCGGCCGCCAGCCAGGCGCGCATCCCTCCGTCCATGTTCGCCACCTCGTAGCCCTGCCGGGCCAACCACGGCATGACCTGCAGCACGCGGCCGCCCGAGCGGCAGGTGATGACGAGCGGCTCGTCCCGGTCGAGGAAGGGGGCCAGCTCGTCGACCCGGGCGGGGAGCTCGGACATCGGGATGTGGACCGCGGTCGGCGCGTGCCCACGGTCCCACTCCTCCTGTTCGCGGATGTCGAGCACGGCCGCGTCGTCGGGCAGCTCGGTGACGGGGACGTCGGGGAACTCGCTCATCGACACAGCATCTCAAAGCGGCCCGCCGGGGACACCGATGGGCAGGGGCGCCGAACGGTGCCTCACTTGAGGAACTTGCTCGTCCGGCGGTCCGCGAGGGGCTTGCCGCCGGTCTGGCACGTGGCGCAGTACTGGAGGGAGGAGTCCGCGAAGGACACCTCCCGGACGACGTCCCCGCACTCCGGGCACGTCTCGCCGGTCCGGCCGTGCACCCGCATCCCGGCGCGCTTGGCGTCCTTGAGCTCCTTGGCCGGCTTCCCCGACGCGGCGGCGACCGCACGGGCGAGCGTGCCCCGGAGGGCGGTGTACAGCCGTTCGACGTCCTCGTCCTTGAGCGTCGCGGCCAGCGCGAATGGCGACAGCTTCGCGACGTGCAGCACCTCGTCGGAGTACGCGTTCCCGACGCCCGCGATGATCGACTGGTCGCGCAGGAGCCCCTTCACCTGCATCCGGTGACCCGAAACGATCGTGGCGAAGTGCTCGAGCGTGAAGTCGTCGGCCATCGGGTCCGGGCCCAGTGAGGCCACCCCGGGCACTGTCAGGGGGTCGTGGACGACGTACGCCGCCAGCCGTTTCTTCGTGCCGGCCTCGGTGAGGTCGAAGCCCGACGAGTCGTCGAAGCGCAGGCGCAGCGCGATGGGCGACTTGCCCGGCCGCAGCACGGTGGCCGGCATGGCGTCGGACCACCGGAGCCAACCCGCGCGCGCGAGATGGAAGACGAGATGCGTTCCACCGCAGTCGAGGTCGATGAACTTCCCGTGCCGGGCGACGTCGTCCACGGGCGCGCCGACGAGGGCCTGCGGGGGTGGGGTGAACGTCTTGAGGACCGAGATCGACCCGAGCTCCACGCCGGTCACGACGAGCCCCTGGGTGCGCCCGCGAAGGAACTCGACGAGAGCCTGCACCTCCGGCAGCTCAGGCATGGGCCGACGCTACCGCTCGTCGCGCTCGGCGAGGAGCTCTGCCGGCGGCAGGTCGAGGGGGTGCACGGTCGCGGACGCACCACCGACGAGGGAGCTCCTGTCGGTGTCGGCGGACCAGATCGGGCGGACCTGGCGGGCGAGGGCGTAGCCGTCGGGCGCGCGCACGACGGGCACCTCGAGCTCCTCCGTGGGGGCGGGAGCGATGTCGTCGTTCGCCAGGGGCACGCCGTTCGTCAGCACCTGCTCCCCGACCGACAGCTCACGGATGGCGATGCCCCGGACCCGGTCCGGCCGCCGGGACGCGAAGTCGGTGTAGAGCCTGGGGTCGTGCTGGCCGTCGTCCCCGATGAGCAGCCACCTGATGTGGGGGAGCTCGCGGGCGAGCCGATGCAGGGAGGCCCGCTTGTGCTCCTGACCCGACCTGAACCAGCCGGTGTTCGTCGGTCCCCAGTCGGTGAGGAGCAGTGGCCCCGGGGGGTAGCCGCTGCGCTGCAGGAAGCGGGTGAGATGCGGTGCGGTGTTCCACGCACCGGTCGAGAGGTAGACGACGGGAGCGTCGGGCTGCGTTGCGAGGAGCTCGCGGTACATCGGCGCCATGCCGGGGACGGGCCGGCGGGCGCCCTCAGCGAGCATGAAGGTGTTCCACGCGGCGATCAGAGGGCGCGGCAGCGACGTCGAGAGGACCGTGTCGTCGATGTCCGAGACGATCCCATGGGTCTGGTCGGCCCCGACGACGAGCACCGGGACCTCGATCGGCTCCGCTCGCGGGGAGCTGAGGTAGACGTGGTGCCACCCGGGGTCCAGGCCGTGGCCCCGGACGGTGACGTCGACGAGCCCGCTCCGGTCGCTCTGGGTGGTGATGAGCCGGTCCTCGACCCGGACGAGAACGGGCTCGTCCATGGCCGGCACGGTGATGAAGGCCCGCCAGCCGCGCGTCTCGAGCTCCACGGCCCGCAGGCGGGCCGCGAAGGTCTGCTCCTCCGGCTCCTCGGGAGGCCGGTCCCTGCTGATGAGGATGCGGGCCAGGACGCGCAGCTGCGTCTCGCTGCCGTACCCGGTGGAGGGGACGATTCGGGTTCCCCATCCGCGCGTCCGCAGCACCTCGGCGACGCGGCCGTTCCAGGCGTCCTCCACGAGCGCTGCGGCATGGGGTCGCGCCATGCCCCGAATGCTAGAGCAGCGACCTCAGGGTGGGGCGGAGACGTCGCGGTCGCCGTTCCCGTCGAGGACCCCGTCGACCACCCCCGTGACGACCTGCTGGGCCAGCGTGCGGACCTTGACGTTGCGGTCCTGCGAGGTCTTGCGCAGCACCTCGAAGGCCTCGCTCTCGGGCAGCCCCCGCATCGCCATGATGACGCCCTTGGCCTGTTCGATCACCGCCCGGCTGGCCATGGCCTGCTCCAGCTGGCCGGCGAGCCGGCGAGCCCCCTCGAGCGCAGCGACGGCGACCACGGCATCCGCACACCGGGACGCGGCCACCCGCACGAGGGTCGCGTCGAACGCGTCGTCGAAGGCGTGCGCCGCCCACCCGTAGAGGTTGATCGCCCCCACGCACTCGTCCCCGCTGACGAGGGGCTGCGCCAGGAGGCTGCGCATGCCCTCCTCCCGGCACTCCTGCGCGAACCGCGGCCACCGGCCGTCGTCGACGAGGAGGTCCGCAACGCGGTGCTCCCGCCGGTTCCGCGCGGCGTCGAGGCAGGGGCCCTCGTCGAGGGCGTACTGCACGGCGTCGATCTCGAGCGTCTGGACCGTCGTGTAGGCGGCGGTGTGGGCCCGGTCCGCGTCGAGGAGCGTGATGCCGACCTCGTCGCACCCGTCGATGTGTCGGCGCACGGCGTGCACGACCCGCTCCAGGTACTCGAGGAGCTCCTCGGTGGTCCCGAGCACGCCCCCGATGTCCCGGGTGAGTGCCTCCAGCGCAGCCGATCCGGCACCCGTGCGGTCCGGGATGGCGGCGAGGGTGTTCGTCATACGGCGTCCTCCAGGATGGGCGGGGGCCAGCCCAGTATCCATGCACCGCCGTCGGCGGGTGCCGGTTGCAGGAAGTGCTGACAGCATGGCCGGATGCCGCCCCCCTACCGCAAGCGGTCCGCGGCGGCTCCGCCGGGCTACTTCGCGTGGGAGGCCAGTGGCCTTCGGTGGCTCCGCGATGCCGGCGGTGCGGCCGTCGTCGAGGTCCTCGACATCGCACCCGACCACCTCGACCTCGAGCACCTGAGGGGGGCGGAGCCGAGCCCGGAGCACGCCGAGCTGCTGGGACGCGGCCTGGCCGTCACCCACCGCGCTGGTGCGCCGGCGTTCGGCAGTGGACCTCCCGGATGGCGCGGGAACGGCTGGCTCGGCCCGCTCGACGAACCCCTGCCCCTCCCGCTCGGGGGGTGGCCGACATGGGGCGCGTTCCTCGCGACGGCCCGCATCGCGCCGCTCGTGCGCCGAGGCCGTGACCGTGCGGTGCTCAGCAGGGCCGACACCGCCGTGCTCGACCGGTTCACCGCCACCGTCGACGACGGGCGGTACGACACCGGAGAGGCCCCGGCCCGCCTCCACGGCGACCTGTGGTCGGGCAACGTCCTCTGGACCGCGGATGGCGCGGTGCTCATCGACCCGGCCGCCCACGGCGGCCACCGCGAGGCGGACCTCGCCATGCTCGCGCTCTTCGGCTGCCCGCATCTCGACCGGCTCCTCGCGGCCTACGACGAGGCGGCGCCGCTGGCGGACGGGTGGCGTGACCGCGTCCTCCTGCACCAGGTCCACCCCCTGCTCCTGCACGCCGTGCTCTTCGGCGGGTCCTACGTCCGGCAGTGCGTCGCGGCGGCGGCAACCTTCCGCTGAGCCCTGGAGGCCGGGGGGACCCCCGCACGGCGCCCCGCTCGTTCGCCGCCGTTCAGGGGCAGGTGCACGGCACCGAGCCGCATGTCGGGCACCCGGAGGCATACCGCTCCACCGCGTGGGTGAGGTCGACGCCCACCTGGTTCGCCAGGGATGCCACCCACGCGAGGACGTCGGCGAACTCGTGCTCGCGCTGCGCCTGGTCCCCCTTGCGCACCGCCTGCGCCAGCTCCCCCATCTCCTCGGCCAGCCAGGCCACCGTGCTGGGAACTCCGCGCTCGCGGTCCCGGGCGCCATAGGTGCGCTCGATGACGTCCTGGAGCCGGGCGAGGTCCATGCCCGGCAACCTACCCCCGCGCTCAGTTCAGCGAGGCGCCACTGGGGTGCGCGGGGGTGGGCAGCGCCCCGAAGCGGCCGACGATCGCCGCCTCCCGACGCAGCAGGGCGAGCACCGTCCGCAGCCGGGCCGCGGCATCCGCGCCGTCCAGGACACGTTGCCGGTCGCTCGGGTCGAGCACCATCCGCTCTGCCACCCGGTACGCGACCTCACCGATCGGTGCCTCGACGGGCTCCGGATCCGCGCCGACCCGCTCGAGGTATGCCGCGTGCTCCTTCAGCGTGCGTGCGGCCAGGTCGGCGACCTCCGGCTCGTCGGCGGCCGGAGGTTCGGCGAGCCAGGACACGTGTCCGGTGGTGTAGGGCGTGCCGGCACGGTGGTCGACGGCGTCCAGCCGGAACCGGCGCACGCCGGTGGCGACGAGATGGACCATGGTGCCGACGGCGCTCTCGGCGAGGGCCATGGCGTCCACCCGTGCCTCACAGCCGGTTCCGTACAGGTCGCGCACCGCGTCCGTGCCCACCTCGTGGCCCTTGCGGATGAGGAGCACTCCGAAGCACCGCTCGTCCGGCTCGCGCTCGGCGAGGGCACGGGCCAGCTCGAGGTACCGGGCCTCGAAGAGCTGCAACGGGAGCCGGGCACCCGGCAGCAGGACGCTGCCGAGCGGGAAGAGCGGAAGCGACGGCATACGTCACTGTAGGCAGCGGGCGAGGGTCGCCGTCGGTGATCCGGGTGGACCGGTGTCGATGGTGACCTTCGCCTCTCCGGGCCGAGCGTGGTCAGGGGACCCTGTCGGAGTCACGTAGGATGGGTGACGTGGCCCGCCCTCTGCCTCGGGCCGCTTCTCTTTGATGTCGATGCCATCGCACCGGGACCGCGTGTCCCGGCGCGGCGCCGCGGCCCAGAGCCCGCCCGGCAGACCATCCCTCGTCGACGTCGACAACGCTCGTCCGCGACGACCCACGAAAGCCAGAGAGACCACCTGTGTCCAACACCTCCTTCGGCGCGCTCGGCGTGCCCGCTCCACTCGTCGACGTCCTGGCGTCCCGTGGGATCACGACCCCCACGCCCATCCAGGCGGCGACCCTGCCCGACTCCCTCGCGGGTCGTGACGTGCTCGGCCGTGGCCGCACCGGCTCCGGGAAGACGATCGCCTTCGTCCTGCCGCTGCTGAGCCGCCTCGCCGCGAGCAGGCCGGCGCGCCGACCGGGCCGCCCTCGCGCGCTCATCCTGGCGCCGACCCGCGAGCTGGCCACCCAGATCGACGAGGCCATGGCCCCCCTCGCCACGGTACTCGGGCTCACCTCGAGGACCGTCTTCGGTGGTGTCGGGCAGGGCCCGCAGGTCTCCGCGATCCGCCGCGGCGTCGACGTGGTCGTCGCCTGCCCGGGTCGCCTCGAGGACCTCATCGGTCAGGGCCACGTGTCGCTCGACGCCGTCGAGGTGACGGTGATCGACGAGGCCGACCACATGGCCGACCTCGGCTTCCTCCCCTCGGTGCGGCGGCTCCTCGACGCCACACCTACCCGAGGGCAGCGGATGCTGTTCTCCGCGACGCTCGACGCCGGCATCGGCATTCTCGTCCGGCGCTACCTCCACGAGCCCGTGACCCACGAGGCCGACTCGGTCCAGTCCCCGATCTCGACGATGGCGCACCACGTCCTCCACGTCACGCCCGACACCCACCTCCCCGTGCTCCTCGACCTCGTCGCCGCACCGGGGCGGACCGTCGTCTTCACCCGGACCAAGCACCGCGCGAAGAAGCTCGCCCGCCAGCTCAACGGCTCGGGAGTCGCCGCCGTCGAGCTGCACGGCAACCTCAGCCAGAACGCCCGCACCCGGACGATGGACGCCTTCCACGGCGGAGAGGCGCGCACCCTCGTCGCCACCGACATCGCCGCGCGCGGCATCCACGTCGACGACGTGGCCCTCGTCATCCACGCCGACCCGCCGGTCGAGCACAAGGCGTACCTCCACCGCTCCGGCCGCACGGCGAGGGCCGGTGCGTCCGGCACGGTCATCACGCTGATGACCGACGACCAGGTCCGCGACGTGCGCGACCTCACCCGCAAGGCCGGCGTGCGCGCCACGACGACCCGGGTCCACGCCAGCCACCCCCTCCTGCAGGAGCTCGCGCCCGGCGACCGCTCGTTCGACGGCGGGTATGCCGCGCCGGCGCTCGGGTCGTCGTCCTCACGCCGTTCGTCGGGCTCGGGGTCCGGGTCGGCGTCTCGCCGCTCCGGCGGTTCGGGGCACGGAGGCCGTCGCCCCCCCGGGTCGACGCGACCGGCATCCGGGCGTCCGGCTCGCTCGGCCGCCTCGTTCTCCGAGCGGTCCGGCGGGCGCCGGTCCCGCTGACCCAGGTTCGGTCGAGCGGTCAGTCGGCGGTCGTGGGCTCCAGGCCCACGGCCGTCGCCGGCGTCCGGGTGGCCGCCTGCCGGGCGTCCTGGGCGTTCACCCCGGCCACCTCCACCGCCCAGGCCAGGCACTCGGCGAGCGTCGACGTGCTCCCCGCGATGGCTCCCGTGCCGGTGGTCCGGGCCGTGCCGGCGCTGACCTCGACCTCGACGGCTCCGAGCTCGTAGGCCCCGTCGCCGAGGCCGGTGGCAGCCGTGGCGTCGGAGACGAGCGCGATGTTGCCCGGGCCCACCGTCTCGAACACCATCCGTACGACCTCGGGGGCCAGGTGCACGCCGTCGGCGACGAGCTCGACGACCGCCTCGCCACGGGCTGCGGCGACGAGCGCCGCGGCCGCCGGGCCACCGGCGCGGTGGTGGAAGGGCGGCATCCCGTTGAAGAGGTGGGTGACGACCGCCGGGGCCCCCTGTCGCTCGGCGATCTCTCCGATCGTGCGCGTGACCTGCGCAGCGTCGGCATCCGTGTGCCCCACCGCGGGGCGGATGCCGTGCGCCACGAGGGTGCGCACGAGGACCTCGCTGCCGGGAAGCTCCGGGGCGAAGGTGAGCTGGCGGATCGCGGACGGGGCACCGGCCGCGTCCGCCACCGCGACGAGCTGCTCGACCAGGGCGGGGTCCGGGTCGGCCAGCACTGCCGGGTCATGGGCCCCCCGACGGGCGTGCGAGAGGAACGGCCCCTCGAGGTGGATGCCGGCCAGGTCGCCGCTCGCGACGAGTCGAGCGAGCACGGCCACCCGCTCCCGGAGGTCGGTGGGACTGGCCGAGACCAGGCTGGCGACGACGCGGCCCACCCCCGCCTCCGCGTGGTGGGCGAGGGCTCGGCGTGACGCCTCCTCGGACGACCCCAGCGAGGCACCTGCGGCGCCGTGGCAGTGGATGTCGACGAGACGGCTCACGGAGGCCGACGCTACCGGCAGCCGGTGCCTGCCGCGTCGGCCCGGCTACGTTGAGGTCCCATGGAGTGGGTGGACGGCGTGTGGGCACGCGTTCTGCCGGAACAGGGTGTCGCCCTCTCCGGCACGCCGGTGCTCCTCGTGCTCGTGGGCGCCGTCGTCGCCGTCACCATCCGGCCCGTCTGGCGGGTGATGCGCCTGGGGGTCACCCTGGTGCACGAGCTCGGACATGCCGGGGTCGGGGTCCTCTGCGGCCGCCGCTTCACGGGCTTCGTCCTGCGCGGTGACATGTCGGGCCATGCGGTGACCGTGGGGCCGGCACGCGGGACCGGGCGGGTGCTCACCACCTGGGCCGGGTACCCCGCACCGGCCCTCGTCGGTGCCCTCCTGGTCTGGCTGGCCGTCCGGGGGTGGTCCGGACCGGCCCTCACGGTGGTGCTCGCGCTCCTCCTCCTCGCCGCGCTCTGGGTGAGGTCGCTGCTCACCGTGGTCGTCGTGCTCGCCGCGCTGGCGGGAGCAGGCGCGCTCTGGTGGGCTGGAACCGCCCAGCTGCAGGCGCAGGTGCTCGTCGCCGTGGGCGTCGTGCTCGTCGTGGGCGCCTGGCGACACCTGGGTGCCGTCCTCGCCGCGCCGGCCGACAGGGGCAGTGACCCCGCGGTGCTGGCCCGCCTGACCCGAGTGCCCCGGCTTCTCTGGAACGCGTCGTTCGTCCTGACGTGCGGCGTCGTGACCTGGTGGGCCCTGCGCACGGTCCTGGATGCCGCCGAGAGGCTGAGCGCCTGAGCCGGCAGCGCAGCGCGTCGTCGGCGGCGGCGATAGCGTGGAGTCATGGCATACGAGTACAAGGTCGCGGAGCTCCGCGAGAAGATGATCGGCGGGAAGGTGTCGGGCGACCGGCTCCAGAAGGTCCTCAACGAGCACGCCGCGCAGGGGTGGCGCCTCCGGGCGATCACCAGCGCCGACGTCAAGGGCCGCGTCGGGCCGGGCGGCGTCGAGGGGCTCCTCATCACGTTCGAACGCGTCGTCTGACCGTCCCCGTCGCCGCGGTCAGGACGCCGGTCGGCGGGCGACCTCGACGTGCGGCCGTCGCTGCCAGATGGCCCAGTCCTCGCTGACGTCCGCGGCGGTCTGGCGCAACAGCGGGAGGAACTCCCCGGTGAGCCGCTCCGTCGACGTCTCGGCGGCGTGCACGGTGACGTTCATCGCCGCGCGCACCTCTCCCGACCCGTCTCGCACGGGCACCGCGACCGACCGGACGCCGGGGGCCAGCTCCTCGTCCGCGAGCGCCCAGCCGCGCGCGCGCACGCGCTCGAGCTCGTCCTCCAGCTCCTCCACCGGCCGGACGACGTGTGGGGTGATGCCCGAGCGGCTGGGAAGGGCGAGCACCTCGGCCAGCCGCTCGGGTCGCAGGGCGGCCAGCAGGACCTTGCCCTGGGAGGTGGGCGGTGCAGGGAACCGGGTACCCACCTCGACCCGGAGGGCGATGATCTTGGGCACCGCGACCCGTGCCACGTAGACGATGTCGCTCCCGTCCAGCTGTGCCATGGAGGAGGACTCCCCGGTGCGCGCGACGAGCGACTCGAGCCGCGGCCGGGCGACGTCCCAGAGACCGAGCGACGCGACGTACGCCGTCCCGAGGGCGAGCACCCGCGGCGTCAGCGCGAAGACGCCCTCGCGCGAGCGGACGAAGCCCAGCTCCTCGAGGGTCAGGAGCAGGCGCCGGGCCGTGGGGCGGGCCAGGCCGGTCGCCTGTGCCACGTCGCTCAACGACATCGTCGGTCGGTCGCCGCCGAACGCGGTGATGACGTCGAGGCCCCGGGCCAGCGCCTCGACGAAGTCGGGTCCCTCACCCCGTCCGGCCATGGTCCGTCCTCCTATGGTGACGTCGCCGCCCCAGGTCTCACTCGCGCTCCCCGGCCCCCGGCTCTCCGAAGACCGTGCCGGTGGCACGCGTGGTGTCCGTGCGGAACTCCGTGTACTGGTAGGGGTTGTCGAGCACCTTGCCGGCGTCCTCCGGGAGGTCGGGGTTCATCCCGGCCTCCCACGCCTCGCGCCCCATGACGTCCTGGAGGTGGCCGACCGTCGACTCGGCCCTGCGGCGCAGGTCCCCGAGATCGCAGCCGACCAGCTCGTGCTCGTGCTTGACGACCCGGCCGTCGACGAGCACCGTGTGCACGTCGCCGCGCTGCGCCTGGAACGCGACGTGGCCGTAGGGGTTGAGGAGAGGGAACGACACCGGTGAGCGGTCGTTCTTGAGCAGCACGACATCCGCCCGGGCGCCCGGGACGAGACGGCCGAGCTCCTCCCGGCCCAGGGCGCGGGCACCGCCGCGGGTCGCCCAGTCGACGACGTGTTCGGCCCGGAGGTGCACGTTCGTCACCGTGTCACCGGTGGCGTGCGCCTCGAGGTGCTCACGCGAGCGGTCGGCGCCGAGGGTCGTACGCATCGCCGAGAACAGGTCGCTGCTCCACCAGACGCTGGTGTCCATCGACAGCGAGACCGGGATGCCGTGGCGCCGCAGCTGCCAGGTGGGTGGGTAGCCCTGACCGGCGCTCTGCTCCGACTCGGTCGACACCGACGCGGAGCCACCGGTGGCGGCGATCCGGTGGTAGGAGTCGGTCGACAGGGTGGCGGCATGGACGTAGACGGTCGAGTCGGTCATCAAGCCGTTCTCGTGCATGAGCCGGATGCCGTCGTCCCCGGTCGCGCCCCACACGCCGGCGTGGGTGGTCACCGGCAGGTCGAGGTCGCGAGCCACCTCGAAGGCCGCGCGCTCGGGAAACGTCGGGTCGCCGGTGACGTCGAACGCCAGCTGCCAGCCGTCCAGGTCCCCGCGCCGCCGCTCGAGGAACGACCGCACGGCGGGGTCCGCGGTCCACTCCCAGGGACCGGCCTGGATGTTGCCGTAGGCGAGGACGAAGCGGCCGGGCACCGCCTGGAGGGCGTCGACGGCGGCCTCCGCGTGGTCGACGGACTGCAGGCCGTGGGACCAGTCGACCGTCGTCGTGACACCGGCCTCGAGGGCGTCCCACGCCGAGAGGAGGTTGCCGGTGTGGACGTCCTCGGGACGGAAGTGCCGGCCGCTCTCCAGGTAGTACCAGACGAAGTACTGGGTGAGGGTCCAGTCGGCGCCGTAGCCCCGCATCGCCGTCTGCCACATGTGGCGGTGGGTGTCGATCATGCCCGGCATGACGATGCCGCCGCTGGCGTCGACCTCGAGTGCGCCCTCCGGCGCGGAGAGGTCGTGCCCCACCTCGGCGATCCGGTCGCCGACGACGAGCACGTCGCCCCCGGTCAGCACCTCGTGCCGGTCGTCCATCGTCAGCACCGTCGCACCCCGGAACAGCACGGGCCGCCCGTCAGCCACCTCGTCGTGAGCCATGACCTCTCCCATCGCACCCGGATGCGGACACGTGTCCGCCTGACGGCAATCGCCCGTCGTGGCGACCACTGTCCGCGCCGGCGCGGTGGCTGTCAAGACCCGGCACCGGAGTCTGTCACCCTCTTGACAGCCCGGCTGGGCGGGCCGGAGACTCGGCGGCAGCACTGCGGACACCTGTCCGCGCCGACCGAACGACGGCGAGGAGGCCCCCCTGTGTCCCAGCCCTCGGGGCCGCTGGCCGGGCTGCTCGTGGCGGACTTCTCCCGCATCCTCGCCGGGCCCTACGCGACGATGCTCCTCGCCGACCTGGGCGCCGAGGTCGTCAAGGTGGAGTCCCCCGCCGGGGACGACACCCGGACCTGGAGCCCGCCCGTGCGCGGCGGCGTCTCGACGTACTACCTCGGCGTCAACCGCAACAAGCGCTCGGTCGCCCTCGACCTCAAGGACGCCGGAGACGCCGACGCCGCCCGCGAGCTGGCACGCCGGGCCGACGTCCTCGTCGAGAACTTCAAGCCCGGAGGCCTGACCCGCTTCGGCCTCGACTACGACAGCGTCTCCACCGAGAACCCGGGAGTGGTCTACGCCTCGATCAGCGGCTTCGGGAGCGGGCCGGGCGGTCGTGACCTCCCGGGCTACGACCTCATGGTGCAGGCGATCTCCGGCCTGATGAGCCTCACCGGCGACCCGGGCGGGCCGCCGTACCGCGCGGGCATCTCCGTCTTCGACGTCATGGCCGGCCTGCACGCCACCATCGGAGTGCTGGCCGCCCTTCAGGCCCGCACCGCCACCGGGCAGGGCCAGCACGTGGAGGTCAACCTGCTCTCGTCGGCGCTGTCGGGCCTGGTCAACCAGTCGAGTGCCTACGTGGCCGGCGGGGTCGTCCCCACCCGGATGGGCAACAGCCACCCCAGCCTCTTTCCCTACGAACCGCTGCCGTGCGCTGACGGTGAGCTCATCATCACGGCCGGGAACAACGGCCAGTTCCGCCGCCTCGTCGAGGTCCTCGGCGCTCCCGAGCTCGCGGAGGACCCCCGTTTCCGGGGCAACGAGGACCGTACGGCCCACCGCGACGAGCTCCGCCCGCTGCTCGTCGAGCGGCTGGCGACGCGCACGACGATGGAGTGGTTCCGGGTCATCACCGCAGCCGGGGTTCCCTGCGGTCCGATCAACACCGTGGACGGCGGGGTGCGCTTCGCGGAGGAGGTCGGTCTGGAGCCCGTGGTGCAGGTCGGGACCGCCGACGACGCCGTTCCGTCGGTGCGGAACCCGATCCGGTTCTCCGCGACGCCGGCCGACTACCGCCTGCCTCCACCCGGCCTCGACGAGCACGGGGACGAGATCCGCCGGTGGCTCGCCTCCCGGGTCACCCCCGACCCGGCCACGGACGAGGAGCGACCAGCATGACGACCTTCCCCACATCGCTCGGCACGTCGACAGCGGACGAGATCCACCTCCTCGGCCAGAACCTCACCGCGGACCTCATGGGCAAGGTCGGCTTCGGGGAGCTCGCGTTCTGGCTCGTCGCCATGCGGCGCCCCATGCCCTCGGAGACACGCGTGTTCGAGGCGGTGCTGGTCGCACTGGCCGACCACGGCTTCACGCCCACCGCCATCGCCGCACGGCTCACCTACCTCTCGGCGCCCGACTCCCTGCAGGGTGCCCTGGCCGCCGGTCTCCTCGGCGGCGGGTCCCGCTTCCTCGGGGTGACCGAGGACTGCGGCGCCTTCCTCCACGCGGTCGTCACCGACCTCGCCGACGACCTCCCCTCGACGGACCACGAGTGGGATTCCGTCGCGATCGACGCGGTGCGGCGCACTCGCGAGGCCGGTCGGTACGTGCCGGGCCTCGGACACCCGGTCCACAAGCAGGGCGACCCGCGCACGCCGGTCCTCATCGGCATCGCGGAGGAGGAGGGCCTGCGTGGTCCGCACCTGCGCCTCTTCGAGGCCGTGGGGCGCGTGCACGAGCAGGTCCTCGGTCGCCGCCTCCCGCTCAACGGCGCCGGCGTCTGCGGAGCCGCCCTGGCGGACCTGGGACTCCCGGTCGAGCTGTTGCGTGGCTTCGCCCTGCTGGCGCGGGCGGCGGGGCTCCTCGGCCAGATCGCCGAGGAGCGGCGCCGACCGATCGGCATGGACGCCTACCTCATGGTCGACCGCAACGCGGAGTACGTCGACCCGCAGTCCTGACTCCCGGAAGGGGACCCTCCATGGCGCAGGTCGTCGCCGTCATCGCCTCCACGCACCATCCCTTCTACTACCGCGCGAGCACAGCCGTGGGCGAGGACCGACCGCCGTTCGCGGACGAGTGGGTCGCGAAGATCGAGCGCTTCCGCGAGACGCTGACCCGCGCCCGTCCCGATGTCCTCGTCATGGTGGGCAGCGACCACTTCCACCAGCTCTGGCTCGACAACATGCCCCAGTTCCTCGTGGGGAAGGCACCGGCATACGACGCCAACTGGTACAACGAGGAGCGCGAGTTCGGGCTGCCCCGCTTCCGGCTGGACGGCCACGAGGAGCTCTCGTCACACATCCTCCGCGGCGGCCTGGACTCCGGCTTCGACCTCGCCTTCAGCAACGAGCTGCGGATCGACCACTCGATCACGTGCCCGATCATCACCTTGCGGCCGGAGGCGGACCTGCCGATCGTCCCGATCTACACGAACATCTTCGCGCCGCCGCTTCCACAGCCGCGGCGGTTCGTCGAGCTCGGCCGCACGATCCGCGAGCTCGTGGAGTCGTGGCCGAGCGAGCAGCGGGTCGCCATCATCGGCACGGGGCACCTCTCGCTGGAGCTCGGTGGGCCGCGGCAGTTCGGCCCCCACGGCCCCGACCCGGAGTTCGACCATCGGGCGGTGCAGTGGATCGCGAACGGCGACCTCGACGGGTGCCTGCGCGAGGTCACCCTCGACAGCCTCCACCTGCCCGGCAACGCGACCCACGGCTTCATGGACTTCATGCTCATGATGGGCGTCGCCGGGGAGAACGCCACGGCCGACCACGTGGACTCTCTCGACCTGTTCCACACGATGGAGGCCTACTTCACCTGGTACCCGAAGGGAGCACCGGCATGAGCAGGTACCTGCTCGACAAGTTCCTCTTCACGGTCGACCGCGACCCCGAGCTCGTGGAGCGCTACCGCGAGGACCCGGCCGGCACGGTCGTGTGGTGGGAGGAGACCCAGGCCAACCGCATCCTCAACGCCACCGCGGGTGAGGCGAGCACGTGGCTCGCCTTCTCCGACGACGAGCGGGACGCGCTCGTGCGGCACGACCACGTCGCGCTCTTCACCATGGGCGCCCATCCCTTCCTCACGCTGACCCTCTTCATCGCGATGTTCGAGCGCGACCACCCGGAGCCGCTCGCGTACCAGAAGGCGTACGGCGCCGCCCTGGCCCACCTCGGCCTGCCCTACCCCGACATCTCCACCTGAGCGATGCGTGCCGCGACCCTGAGCGCGTATGCCGCGCCACCGGCCGTCGAGGAACGCCCCGATCCGCTCCCGCCGGCGTCCGAGCATGGCGTGCTCGTCGCGGTGACCGGTGCGCCGATCACCCCGCTCGACATCCTCTGCTCCACGGGGACGTCGTACTTCGGCCCCCCGTCGCTGCCGTACGTCCCGGGGGTGCAGGGTGTCGGCATCGTGCGATCCGGTCCGGAGGAGCTCAGGGGCCGGCGGGTGTGGTTCCCCACCACCGCGGGGATGCACCCCGGCGACGGAAGCCTGGCCCAGCTGTGCGTCGCGGACGCGGCAGACGTCGTCACCCTGCCCGACGGGGTGGACGACGCCCTGGCGGCGGCCCTGGGTCTCTCTGCCGTGGCCGCCTGGGAGGTCCTCAGCGCACGCGCCTCTCTCGCCGACGGGGAGCAGGTGCTCGTCCTCGGCGCCGGTGGCACCGTGGGGCAGGTGGCCGTGCAGGCGGCCCGCCTTCTCGGAGCACGTCGCGTCGTGGCGGTCTGCCGCCCCGGAGCCGGCACCGAGAGGGCGAGCCGGGCGGGCGCCGACGCCGTCGTCTCCCTGCGCCTCGGCGAGGAGGTCGCGGACCTGGCCGAACGGGTCCGCCTCGAGTGCGACGGCCCGGTCGACGTGGTGGTCGACCCCGTCGCCGGCGTGCCTGCGTCGGCGGCCGCCATGCTCCTCGCACCGGGGGGCCGCCTGGTCAACCTCGGCAGCAGCGCGGGGCCCGTCCTGACCGTGGACTCCGCGACCCTGCGGAGCCGGTCCGCGGCCGTGCTGGGCTACACGAACACCTCGCTCAGTCCGCACCGGCGTGCGGCGACCCTGGGCACGGTGCTGCGACACGCGGCCGCCCGCGAGCTCACCGTGGACCACGTCTCCGTCCCCCTGGCGGACGTGAGCACCGCCTGGGCCGACGTCGCGGCGAGCGTGGCGACCGCCCGCGTCGTCGTCCGTCCGTCGGCCGGGGGGTGAGCGTCCTCTCATTCCCCTTCCCACCGTCATCGCCGGGCATAGCGTGGAAGGGCGAAAGGAGGTGTCAACACATGAAGCTCACGACACGCGACCTGATCGCGACCTTCCTCGTGGCGGCCATCGGAGTGCCCTACGTCGGGTACCTCGTCAACGGCGAGATGCCGTTCGTGCAGGACCCGAGGGGGATGTCCGCCATCGGCCTGATCCTGGGTGCAGCGGCCTTCGCGGTCCTTCGCGGAGGCAACGCCAAGGACCGGGTCGGAACCGTCGAGAACGTGCTGGCGGTGCTCGCCCTGGCGCTCGGACTGCTCGCCCTGGCCCTCGCCGAGACGGCTGCGGCCGAGGTCCTCCTCGCCGTGTTCATGGGATCGATCCTCGTGGTGTGGCTGGCCGAGGTGGCCGACCACGCCGGCTGGGTTCCCGGACACGCCGCGCTCGCGGACCGAGGCTGACGGCCCGAGGGGCATCACGTCGGGGTGGGTGACGCCCACCCCGACCTCGTGTCGGTCCAGTCCTGGGAACGAGGTGCCCCGACAACCCCTCTCGCGCAGCCCGGCAGGTAACGTGCCGCCACGTCGGGGCGTCGACTTCCGCCCCGGGACGGGAAGACGACATGGGCTACTCCACGGGTGACCAGGTGTGGTGGAACACCTCCCAGGGCAAGACCCACGGAACGGTGACCGAGAAGCGGACCAGTGACTTCACGTTCGCCGGCCAGCAGTTCCGGCCCACCGACGATGACCCCTACTACATCGTGGAGTCGGACAAGACCGGCGCCAAGGCGGCTCACAAGGAGTCGGCCCTCAGAGCCCGCTCGTGACCCCGGCGGGCAGGTACCGAACCCGGCGTTCTCACCCGAACGAGGAGATCCCATGAAGCAGCGCCCGCTCGGCGACGCCCACGTCGGCGCCATCGGCCTCGGCGGCATGCCGATGTCCATCGAAGGGCGACCCGAGGAGGCCCGGTCCCTCGCGACGATCCACGCCGCATTGGACGCAGGCGTCACGCTCGTCGACACCGCCGACGCCTACCACCTCGAGGCCGGAGAGGTCGGCCACAACGAGGAGCTCATCGCGCGGGGCCTGCGCACGTGGTCAGGTGACGCCTCGGCGGTCATCGTGGCGACCAAGGGCGGCCACCTGCGCCCCGGGGACGGGTCGTGGACGCGCAACGGTGACCCGGCATACCTCAAGCAGGCGGCCAAGGAGTCGGCGCGGCGGCTCGGCGTCGAGGCCATCGGGCTCTACCAGTTCCACCGGCCTGACCCCAAGGTTCCCTATGCCGAGTCGGTCGGAGCCCTCGCCGACCTGCTCGACGAGGGGGTCATCCTCCGTGCCGGCATCTCCAACGCGAGCGTCGCGCAGATCGACGAGGCGAACGAGGTGCTCGGCGGCCGGCTGGTGTCCGTGCAGAACCAGTTCTCGCCCGCGTTCCGCTCGAGCCGCGGCGAGCTCGACCACTGTGCGCGGCTCGGCATCGCCTTCCTGCCCTGGAGCCCACTCGGTGGGATCCGCAACGCGGGCGCGCTGGGATCGCGGCATGCGGCGTTCGCCCAGATCGCGGACACTCACGGAGTGAGCCCGCAGCAGGTGACACTCGCGTGGCAGCTGTCGCTCGCCGACGTCGTCATCCCCATCCCCGGGGCCTCCCGACCTGAGTCCATCGAGGACTCGGCGCGAGCGGCCGAGCTCGAGCTCAGTGACGAGGAGCTCGCGCGCCTCGACTCCGGAAGGTGACCTCAGCACGGGCTGAGGCGACCGGCGCCACGGCGGACCGCCAGCCGCGGGCCGGCCGGAGGTCTCTCAGCGCAGCGGGAAGACGATGCGGGTGCGCCCGGTGGACGGGTCGCTGCTCGGCTGGGACAGGTACTCCTCCCACATGTCGTCGCGGGGCTCCAGCGAGTGTTCAGTCATCCACGCCATCACCTGCGAGTAGCCGTCCTTGATGGAGTCGTAGGGGCCTACGTGGACCGCCACGGCGGCGCGACCGCCCGGACGCTCCTCGACGACAACGCCGCCGTCGGGCACATGGAGGTCACCGGCCACCGGGAAGCCCGCCGACACGTCGACCGTGTCGGTCGGCATGCCGTGGTACCACCCGAAGGGCGGGCCGCTCACCGTGCCCCCCGCTTCGGGTACCGCCCTCATCACCTGCTCGAACGCCGTCCCGAAGAACTCCGACAGCTCCCCGACCGGGACCCTGTGTCGCACCCGCGCCACGGTCTCGGAGGGAACGTCCACCAGCTCCACATCAACCATCGTCGACTCCCATCTCCTCCCTCCACCGTGGCACTGCGCAGCCGCGACGTGCCAGAGCCGGACGACGTCTACTCCGTCACCCCTCACGAGCCGTGCCCGCCGCGGCCTGTCGGCTTCGGGGCTCCGGCTCCCGGTGACCATGGGCAGTGGCTCCAGCGGCGTGACTGGTGTGGGCAGTGGCGCCTACCGTGGGGGAGGGACGGCGCGACCACGGAGGCGAGGACGATGGCGGGAACGAGCGACAGGAAGACCACGCCCACCACGGGTGACGTGGCGGCATACCTCGCATCCGTGACCGACGAACGGCGACGCTCGGACGCCGTAGAGGTGCTCGAGCTCATGCGCGCGATCACGGAGGTGGCGCCGCGGATGTGGGGCTCGTCGATGATCGGCTTCGGTCGGCAGCCGTACCGGACCTCCGACGGAACCAAGCGGGAGTGGTTCGCCGTCGGGCTCGCGCCGCGCAAGGCCGCCCTCACGCTCTACGGCCTCACCTACTACGGCACCAACACCGACCTGCTCCAACGGCTGGGACCACACACGACGGGCAAGGGGTGCCTCTATCTCAAGCGGCTCGCGGATGTCGACCGTGACGTGCTCGCCGAGCTCATCCGACGCGCGTGGACGGCGAACCACCAACCGCCCACCTGACCCGCGTGGGGGACAATCGGGGCGATGACCCTCACCGACCGCCTCGCCGGCACCGCAGCGGCAGGGCCTGACGCCGCCTTCGACGTCTTCCTCGACTGGGCGGGTGACCGGGGGTTCTCGCTGTATGCCGCGCAGGAAGAGGCGGTCCTGGCCCTGGCCGGCGGTGCCCACGTCGTGTTGGCGACCCCGACCGGCTCCGGGAAGTCCCTCGTGGCCGTGGCCGCCCACGCCCAGGCCCTGGCCGAGGGTCGGCGCAGCTGGTACACCGCCCCGATCAAGGCGCTCGTCAGCGAGAAGTTCTTCGCGCTGGTGGAGATCTTCGGCGCCGAGCGGGTCGGGATGCTCACCGGGGACGCCGCCGTGAACCCCGGTGCTCCCGTCATCTGCGCCACGGCCGAGGTGCTGGCCAACCACGCGCTGCGCGACCGGGAGCTGGCCGACGTGGGGCTCGTCGTCATGGACGAGTTCCACTTCTACACCGAGCCCGACCGCGGCTGGGCGTGGCAGGTGCCCCTGCTCCTCCTGCGCGACACCCAGTTCCTCCTCATGTCGGCGACGCTCGGCGAGACGCGGGTGTTCGAGAAGGACCTCGTCCGGCGCACGGGGCGCGAGACGGTGGCGATCACCGGTGCCGAGCGGCCGGTGCCGCTCGAGTTCTCCTGGGTCCTCACGCCGGTGCACGAGACGCTCGAGATCCTGCTCCGGGAGGACAAGGCACCCGTCTACGTCGTGTCGTTCACCCAGTCCGCCGCGGTCGAGCAGGCGTCGGCGCTGATGAGCGTCGACATCGTGTCCTCCGCCCGAAAGGCCGCGATCAAGGATGCCGTCGGGGGCTTCCGTTTCGGCAAGGGGTTCGGTGCGACCCTGCGGCGGCTGGTCCTCCACGGCATCGGCGTCCACCACGCCGGGATGCTGCCCAAGTACCGGCGGCTCGTCGAGACGCTGGCCCAGGCGGGGCTGCTCGCCGTCATCTGCGGCACCGACGACGAAGTACGACGGCCGCAAGCAGCGCGTGCTGCGAGCCAGGGAGTTCCACCAGATCGCGGGGCGTGCGGGTCGGGCCGGCTTCGACACCGTCGGCCATGTCGTCGTCCAGGCACCCGAGCACGTCGTCGAGAACGCGAGGGCCGTCGCCAAGGCGGGCGACGACCCCAGGAAGCGCCGCAAGGTGGTGCGGCGCAAGCCACCGGATGGCACGTTGTCGTACACCGAGGCCACCTACGAGCGACTCGTCACCGGGGAGCCGGAGCCCCTGACCTCCAAGATGCGGGTCGACCACGCGATGCTGCTCAACGTCCTCGACCAGTGGGAGGGCCAGCAGGCCGCCCTGTTCACACTCCTCCTGGACAACCACGAGGAGGAGACCCGCCGAGAGGCCCTCGTGGAGCGGGCGGTGCAGGTGCTGGGGTCGCTCCTGCGCGCCCGCGTCGTGGAGCCGGACGACGGGTCGAGCCTCGAGGACTGGCTGCCCGACGACCAGTCGGACGTGGTCCCGGCATCCGCGACGGTGGACCCGGCGTCCATGACCGCAGATCCCGGCCCGGCGGACCCCGGCCTGGCGGACCCCCACCCGGCGGACCACGGCCCCGACGGGCTGAACCCTGACGACGGGATGAACGGCGAGGACAGCGACGACCTCGGACCCATCGGTCGGCTGCTCGCCGCCGCCGGCCACGCCGCAGCCATCGCCCCAGCTCCCCCACTTCGTCTGCCGGGCGACGGCGACACGCCGCGTCCGGCCGCCGAAACCGGCAGTCTCACAGACGACGTCGGGCGGGCACGGGCGGTCGGCAGGCTCGAGGCGTTCCTCAGAGGTGACGGCCGACGGTATGCCGAGGGCCCGTTCCAGGTGGCCCTGGACCTCCATGACGGCTTCGCGCTCAACCAGCCGCTGTCGGCGTTCGCCCTCGCCACCCTGGAGATGCTCGACCCGGAGGCACCGGGGTACGCCCTCGACGTCGTCAGCGTCATCGAGGCGACCCTCGACGACCCGCGGCCCGTGCTCATGGCCCAGCGGTTCGAGGCCAGGGGCGAGGCGGTCGGCGCGATGAAGGCCGACGGCCTGGACTATGACGACCGGATGGACGCTCTCGAGGACGTCACGTGGCCGATGCCGCTCGCCGAGGAGCTGGAGGCGGCGCTGCGGGTCTACCGCCAGCGACACCCCTGGGTCGACCCGCGTGACCTGTCGCCCAAGTCGGTGGTCCGCGAGATGTACGAACGGGCGATGACCTTCGGGGAGTTCGTGGCCCACCACAAACTCGCCCGGGCGGAGGGCGTCGTGCTGCGCTACCTCACCGATGCGTACCGCGCGCTGCGCTCCACCGTTCCGACCTCCGTCCGCACCGAGGAGCTCGACGACATCGTCGAGTGGCTGGGCGAGCTCGTGCGGCACACCGACTCCAGCCTTCTCGACGAGTGGGAGGCCCTGGCGAACCCGACCGACGAGCCCGTGACCGAGGTGCGCGCGGCCTCCGAGGGACGTGCCCTCTCGGTCAACCCTCGCGCGCTGGGAGTCATGGTGCGCCAGAGCATGTTCCGCCGCGTCGAGCTGTTGTCGCTCGGCCGGTATGCCGCCCTCGCCGCCCTCGACGGTGGCCTCACCGAGGAGCAGTGGCAGGCGGCCGCAGCGGCGTACCTCGCCGAGTACGGCACCGTGGGCACCGGACCGGACGCCCGCGGACCGGCTTTCTTCGGCATGGTGCAGGAGGCAGACCGCTGGATCGTCACGCAGATCCTCGACGACCCCGACGGTGACCGCGACTGGCGGATCACCGCCGAGCTCGACGTCCCCGCGACCGACGAGGCCGGCGAGCTCGTGCTCGTCGTCACGGGGCTCGGACCGGCGTGACGACGCTGCGGACGGCCACCGTGCACGACCTCCCGGGGGTCTACCGCGTCTGCCTCCTCACCGGCCTGGCCGGTGAGGACGCCAGCAGCACCTACGCGGACCCCGACCTCCTCGGCCACATCTGGGTGGGTCCCTACCTCCTCTACCCGGATGCCGTCGCGCTCGTCCTCCAGGACGCGGAGGGCATCGCCGGCTACTGCGTCGGCGTTGCCGACACGGCGGCCTACGAGCAGTGGTGCGAGGACGTGTGGCTTCCGCCGCTGCGTGAGCACTACCCACGACAAGGCAGCACCGGTCAGGATGCCGCCCTGGTCGAGCGGCTGCACCACATGCCGCGGACCGACGCCGTGCTCACGGCCGCTCACCCGGCGCACCTCCACGTCGACCTCCTGCCACGGCGCCAGGGACAGGGCTGGGGGCGCCAGATGATGGACACGATGGCGGACCGCCTGGCCACCGCAGGGGCCCCGGGCGTGCACCTCGGGGTCGACGAGGCGAACGCCGCGGGGCGGGCCTTCTACGAGCGGCTCGGCTTCACCGAGCTCCGCCGCACGAGCGGAGCCCGGTACCTCGGCCGCC
>JAQSWG010000113.1 GCA_029266735.1 Ornithinibacter sp. | reverse complement strand
CTGCCCTGCTCCACCTCCACCGGCTGACCGCACACGTCTCCTGCCTCCCCGACTTCGTCTGTCAGGCGGCCGCGACACGCCGGCTCTGCCGGCCTGACGCGGCACGCCGACAGACGAAGTCGGGAGGCAGGGAGCGGATGGGCCTCCTGCCCTGCTCCACCGCCACCGGCTGACCCCTCAGGACTGGACGACGGTGACCGGGAGGGAGGAGTCGGCCGGCAGCGACAGGTCGGACGCGGTCCGGCCCCTGAGCACCATCTGGGCGCCCAGCGCGGCCACCATGGCGCCGTTGTCGGTGCACAGCCCCGGCCGCGGCACCCGCAGCTCGACACCCGCCGCGGCGCAGCGCTCGGCGGCCATGGCCCGCAACCGGGAGTTGGCCGCCACCCCGCCGCCGATCTGCAGGTGCCCCACACCGTGCTCCCGGCACGCGAGCACGGCCTTGCGGGTGAGCACGTCGACGACTGCCTCCTGGAAGCTCGCGGCCACGTCCGCGACCGGCACCGGCTCACCCGAGGCCTCGCGCGCCGCCACCCACCGGGACACCGCCGTCTTCAGGCCCGAGAACGAGAAGTCGAAGCGGTACCGCTGCATGTCCCGGCCGGTCGTCAGCCCACGCGGGAAGTCGAGGGCGACCTCGCCGCTGCGGGCGGCACGGTCGATGTGCGGGCCGCCCGGGAACGGCATCCCCAGGACGCGGGCGACCTTGTCGAACGCCTCTCCGGCGGCGTCGTCGATCGTCGAGCCAAGGCTGCGCACGTCGTGGGTGACGTCCGGGACGAGCAGCAGCGAGGAATGACCACCGGACACGAGCAACGCCAGCGTGGGCTCGGGCAGCGGCCCGTGCTCGACGATGTCGACGGCGACGTGGCTCGCGAGGTGGTTGACGCCGTAGAGCGGCACACCGAGGGAGAGGGCGAGCGCCTTCGCCGAGGCGACCCCCACCATGAGGGCGCCAGCAAGGCCGGGTCCGGAGGTCACGGCCACGGCGTCGAGGTCGCGCAGCCCCACCCCTGCCGTGCGGCAGGCTCGTTCGATCGTCGGCACCATCGCTTCGAGGTGGGCCCGGCTCGCCACCTCGGGCACCACGCCGCCGAAGCGCGCGTGCTCGTCCACGCTGCTCGCGATCTCGTCGGCGAGGAGCGTCTCGCCGCGCACGATGCCGACCCCGGTCTCGTCACAGGAGGTCTCGATGCCGAGCACCAGCGGTGCGTCAGAGGACATGCGGCTTCCGTGGCAACAGCTTGCGCATCACGAGCGCATCCACGTCTCCGGGTTGGTAGTACCGCTGACGGGTCGAGAGCACCTCGTAGCCGCTGTCCTCGTAGAGTGCGCGGGCAGCGGTGTTGTCGGCGCGTACCTCCAGAACCAGGGAGGCCGTGTCGCGAGCGCCGGCACGGCGCTCGAGCTCGTCGAGGAGCCGCTGCCCGAGGTGGAGGCCTCGGGCCCGGCGCGCCACGCCGACCGTCATGAGGTCGGCGACGTCACCGCCGTGGTCGAGCCCGGCATACCCCACCACGCCCTCCGCGTCGTCGACGACGACGTAGTCCCGCCGCGGACGCCCGGCGAGCTCGGCCCACCAGGTCTCCTCGGACCACGCGGCGTCCGGGAAGAGCTCGAGCTCGAGGGCCGCGAGGGCCGGGACGTCGGTCCACCGCGCCTCGCGCACGATGCCGGCTCTCACCCCGGTGGAGGCGCTCATCGCCCCGCTCCCCGTTCGGCGGTGGTCAGCGCGTCGGGTCGCCGCAGGTAGAGCGGCTCGACGGGCATATCCCGTCCGTCGCGAAGCCCCAGCGCGCCGAGCCGGGCCAGCACGCCACCATCGACGTCCAGCGGCCCCACGGGGTGCGGGAAGAGGTCGGGGTAGAGCACCGGCCCCCGGCCCGCCGTGGGGAGCTCGCGCAGGTCCGCCGGTAGCTCCGCCGGTCGGTCGACGGCCGGCTGGGTCAGTGGTAGCAGCGCCTGCCGCCCGTCCGGAGCGGCGCCGACCCGGTAGCGCGCCCAGTAGACCTCCTTGCGACGGGCATCCGTCGCGACCAGCACGTCGCCGTGGGTGCGGAGGCGGTGGCCGGGCCGACCGCTCTCGCACTCGTCGCAGAGTGCCTGGTGCGCGAGCACGTCGAGCGAGCAGATGCCGTGGACCGGCACTCCCAGCGCATGCCCCATGGTGAGGCCGGTGACCATACCGACCCGGAGGCCGGTGAAGGGGCCGGGACCCGTACCCACGACGATCGCCGTGAGCTCACCGGGAGACACGCCCTCACCCGCGAGAAGGTCCCCGACGAGGGGCGCGAGGTGTTCCGCGTGGCCCTTGGGGTCGATCCGGAGGGCGGATGCCGTGCGCTCACCGTCGCTGAGCCCCACGGCGATCGCCGAGGTCGCGGTGTCGATGCCGAGGATCAGCACGGCTGCCCGCCCAGCGCCTCGAACGGCCCGGCAGCCCGCGGACCGCCGGAGGGTTCCCACGCCGTGCCGGCCGCGGCCCGTGCACCGTCGGTGGTGGCGTGGGACCACCGTCCACCCACACCGCAGACGGTGGCCGTGCGCGCCTCCGTGGCCGGGTCGACGTCGAGCACCACCTCGAGCCGGTCCTCGCTGAGGTCCTCGGCCAGCCCGTGCCCCCACTCCACGACGGTGACGCTGTCGTCCACGGACGTGTCGAGGTCGAGGTCGTCGAGCTCGAGCCCACCGCCGAGGCGGTACGCGTCGACATGGACCAGCGCCGGCCCGCCGACGGTCGACGGGTGGACGCGCGCGATGACGAAGGTCGGCGAGGTGACCGGCCCGCGCACGCCCAACCCCTCCGCGATGCCCTGCGTCAGGGTCGTCTTGCCCGCTCCGAGGCCGCCGGTGAGGACGACGAGATCGCCGGCGCGGAGCATCCCGCCCAGCAGGCGTCCGAGCGCCCGGGTGTCCTCCACCCGCGGCAGGTCGAAGCGGCGACGCCCGGTCACCGGGCCACATCCGACGTGCTCACGAGGCCGCGCCCCGTCGGGACCTGGCGGCCCTGGCTCGGGCGACGCGCCGCTTCTTCGAGATGTCCTGGATGGTGCGGCGCACCCTCGGCTTGCTGCTCACGGGCACTCCCTCGGTGACCGCCCGCTGGGCCCGGGAGATGAGCATGAGGAGCTGCTGGGTCACGAGCTGGGGGTGCTCCAGCATGAGGATGTGGCCTGCGTCCTGGACGACCACGTGCTCGGCCCCCGGGATCCGCCGCACGATCTCCTCACTGTGCGAGGGCGGGGTGAGGAGGTCACCGGCGCCGTTCATCACCAGGGTCTCCACGCCGGTCAGCGGGGCGAGGTCGTTGTTGACGTCGAGGGCGTGGATGTCCGGGAGGAAAGCCGCCATGACGTCGAACGGCGTCTCGAAGATCATCGTCGCGACGAGGTCGACGAGGTCGTCGCTCACCGGTGAGTCGAACGCCCACCGCTCGACGACGGCGTTCTGCACCCCGCGGCCCACCTTCCGCAGCATGCCGATGGGCCCCGAGTGCCGGGACAGCCGGGTGAGCACGCCGGGCCCGACCGAGCCGACGAGCTTGCCGACGGCCGGACCCAGACCCATCTCGGTCATCGCCGCACCACCTGAGCTCGTCGAGACGAGAGCCACGGCGAGGACGCGGTCCCGGACCAGGTCCGGATGCTGACCGGCGTACGACATGATGCTCATCCCTCCCATCGAGTGGCCCACGAGCACGACCGGACCACTGGGACACGTCGCATCGAGGACGGCCGACAGGTCCCGGCCGAGCTGGGCGACGTTGCACCGGTCGAGGTCCGGCTGACCGGAACGGCCGTGGCCGCGCTGGTCGTAGGTCACGACCCGGAAGCCGTGGTGGATGAGGGCCCGGCGCTGGAGCACCCACGACTGCATGGAGAGGGCGAAGCCGTGCACGAGGACGACGGTCGGGGGCCTGCCGCCGAGGTGTGGCCGTGCCCGGCTCGCCGTCTCGGGAGCGTCGATCTCGACGTGGAGCGCCACGCCGTCCTCGGTGGACACCACGAGCGACTCGGTCGGGACGTGCGCCCAGCCGTCCGGCGCGTCGACGGAGCGGAACCCACCACGCGCGACTCGAAAGCGCTCCCCCACGGCACTCGCCGCCGCGCCCAGCGGCCGAGACGGACGCCGCGGCATCAGCCGTTCCCTCCCACGAGCACCCGTGGAAGCCGCGGTGCCATCCTGGTCACGATCTCGTAGTTGATCGTCCCGGAGGCGTCGGCCCACTCCTGGGCCGTCGGTTCACCGTCGGCGCCGCGACCCAGGATGACGACCTCATCACCGGCGGCACCGGCATACGCCGGCCCCAGGTCGACGACGAACTGGTCCATGCACACGCGACCGGCGATGGTGCTCCGCTCCCCACCGACGAGCACCGGCCCGCGCCCGCCCGCCGCGCGGGGGATGCCGTCGGCGTAGCCCATCGGCACGAGGCCGAGCACGGTGTCGCGGTCGGTGACGTGTTCGTGGCCGTAGCTCACGCCCTGACCGGCCCGGGCGCGCTTGACGAGCGAGAGCCGGGCGGTGACCCGCATGGCCTCCCGCAGCCCGAAGTCGGCGGGGGCGCCGAGATCCGGCACCGGGGACAGCCCGTAGACGGCCAGCCCGGGCCGGACGAGGTCGAAGTGCGCAGTGGGGTTGGTGAGAGTCGCGGCGGAGTTCGCGAGGTGTCGCATCGGCGGGCGCACTCCGGCGCGCTCGAGCTCGTCGCACGCCTCGACGAAGCGCTCCTGCTGGGCCCGCACCGTCGGGTGCCGGGGCGCGTCGGCCCAGGCGAGGTGGGACCAGACGCCGGTCACCTGGACGGCATCCTCGGCCTCGGCTCGGGCGATCTCGTGGACCATCTCGGACCAGTCGGTGAGGATGCCGCCGCGGCCCAGTCCGGTGTCGACCTTCACCTGCACCCGGGCCGCCCGCCCTCGCCCGCGGGCCGCCGCGACGACGGCGTCGAGGGTCCACGGGCTCCCCACGGTCACCTCGACGTCGGCGTCGATGGCGCCCGCGACGTCGGCCCCCGGGGGGAAGAGCCAGGTGAGCACCGGAGCAGTGATGCCGGCCGCACGCAGCTGGAGCGCCTCGGCCAGCTGTGCGACGCCGAGCCAGGTTGCCCCACCGGCGAGGGCCGCCCGAGCGGACGGCTCGAGGCCGTGGCCGTAGCCGTCGGCCTTGACGACGGCCATGACCTCTGCGGGCCCCGCCCTGCGCACGAGCTCGGCGACGTTGTCCCGGATCGCGTCCAGGTCGATGCCCACCCACGCAGAGGCACCCGCGCGCGCGGGGTCGGGGACATGGGCGGACGTCGTCATGGGGGGACCGAGTCTAGGACGCGGCAGTGCCGGCCCGGCCCAGCAGGTGGGCGACCGCGAGGGGGATGCCGTACGCCACCCGGAGCGCCCGCACCGGTCCCCCGGGGTTCACGCGGTCCGCCGCCACGCCGTGCACGAGCGCGGCAAGGGCCCCCGCCTCGTCGGCCGGGAGCCCGGCGGCCAGCAGTGTGCCGGCCAGGCCCGCCAAGACATCCCCGGCACCCGCCGTGGCGAGCCAGGCCGGCGCGTCGGCCTGGGAGAAGGCGGTGGCACCATCCCCCGGCGCGACGACCAGTGTCGTTGACCCCTTGAGGAGCACGGTGGCGCCCGTCAGCCGAGCGAGCTCGCGGGCGTGCTCCAGCGGCGCTGCCTCCACGGCGTCCCGTCGAACCTCCTCCGCGCCCAGGCGGCTGAGAAGACGAGCGCACTCGCCCGCATGAGGGGTGAGGAGTGTCCCCCGGTCGCGCCGTCCCCGGAGCACCGTGTCGTCGAGGAGGTCGAGACCACCCGCGTCGACGACGACCGGTTCCGCGCCTCGCAGTGCCGTCCGGGCCGCGTCGAGCTGTGCGCTGGCCCCATCGCCGCGGGACGATGCGTCCAGCCCCGGCCCGACGACCCAGGCCTGTACCCGGCCGACGCCGTGGACGGCCTCCGGCACCGCCTCGGCGACGAGGCCGGCGGGTGTGGGGGTCCCGACGTACCTCACCATGCCGGCCCCCGCCTCCACCGCTGCGGTCACGGCGAGGACGGCGGCACCCGGGTAGGACTCACCTCCCGCCACGATGCCGACGACCCCCCGGGAGTACTTGTCGTCCGAGGCGGACGGGACCGGCCAGAGGGCCGCGACGTCATCGTGGTCGAGGCGTCTCACGACAGGGTCACCGGTGGGCTCGACGCCGATGTCGACCACCGTCAGCACCCCGCAGGCCTGCTCGG
>JAQSWG010000112.1 GCA_029266735.1 Ornithinibacter sp. | reverse complement strand
CATGTCGGCCTTGTTGAGCGCCACGACGATGTAGGGGACGCCGACCTGGCGGGCCAGGAGGACGTGCTCCTTCGTCTGCGGCATCGGGCCGTCGGTGGCGGCGACGACGAGGATCGCGCCGTCCATCTGGGCCGCGCCGGTGATCATGTTCTTCACGTAGTCCGCGTGACCCGGGCAGTCGACGTGCGCGTAGTGACGACCCTCGGTCTGGTACTCGATGTGCGCGATGGAGATGGTGATGCCGCGCTGCTTCTCCTCGGGCGCCTTGTCGATGTCGTCGAACGCGAACTGCGGGTTGAGGTCCGGGTACTTGTCGTGCAGGACCTTGGAGATCGCAGCCGTCAGCGTCGTCTTACCGTGGTCGATGTGACCGATGGTGCCGATGTTGACGTGCGGCTTGGTCCGCTCGAACTTTGCCTTCGCCACTTGATGTCCTCCTCAGGACTCTTCTTTGGGGAACGCCGTTACGACCGGGCAGGACGTGGCGTCGTCATTGGGGTGGTTGGGTTGGCTTCGCAGCCGAGACCAGCGACCAGTCTAGCGGTCACTCGCCTCGGGTCTTCTTGATGATCTCCTCCGACACCGACTTGGGAACCTCGGCGTAGGAGTCGAACTCCATCGAGTAGTTCGCCCGTCCCTGCGTCTTGGATCGCAGGTCACCGACGTACCCGAACATCTCGGAGAGCGGCACGAGGCCGCGCACGACCTTGGCACCGCTGATGTCCTCCATGGCCTGGATGTGGCCACGGCGGGAGTTGATGTCGCCGATGACGTCGCCCATGTAGTCCTCCGGCGTGCGCACCTCGACCGCCATCATCGGCTCGAGGAGCACCGGGTCGCACTTGCGCACGGCCTCCTTGAGGGCCATCGAGCCGGCGATCTTGAACGCCATCTCCGAGGAGTCGACGTCATGGGCGGCACCGTCGAGCAGGGTCGCCTTGATGCCGACGAGGGGGTAGCCCGCGAGCACGCCGTACTGCATGGCGTCCTGGATGCCGTGGTCGACCGACGGGATGTACTCCCGCGGGACGCGACCGCCGGTCACCTTGTTCTGGAACTCGTACAGCTCGCCCTCGGCGGTGTCCAGCGGCTCCAGCGCGATCTGGATCTTGGCGAACTGCCCCGAACCACCCGTCTGCTTCTTGTGGGTGTAGTCGTACCGGTCGATGGAGCGACGGATCGTCTCGCGGTAGGCGACCTGGGGCTTGCCGACGTTGGCCTCGACCCTGAACTCGCGGCGCATGCGGTCGACGAGGATGTCGAGGTGCAGCTCGCCCATCCCGGCGATGATCGTCTGGCCGGTGTCCTCGTCGAGGTGCACCTGGAAGGTCGGGTCCTCCTCGGCCAGCTTCTGGATCGCGGTGCCGAGCTTCTCCTGGTCGCCCTTGGTCTTCGGCTCGATGGCGACCTGGATCACCGGCTCCGGGAAGGTCATCGACTCGAGGACGACCGGCTTGTCGAGGTCGCAGAGGGTGTCACCGGTCGTCGTGTTCTTCAGCCCGATGGCGGCGTAGATGTGGCCCGCCATGGCCTCGTCGACGGGGTTCTCCTTGTTGGCGTGCATCTGGAACAGCTTCCCGATGCGCTCCTTCTTGACCTTGGTCGAGTTGAGCACCTGGGTGCCCGCGGAGATGTGGCCCGAGTACACCCGGATGAAGGTCAGGGTGCCGAAGAACGGGTGGGAGGCCACCTTGAAGGCCAGCGCCGAGAACGGCTCGTCCTTGCTCGGTGCGCGGGAGACCTTCTCCTCCTCGTTGCCGGGCGCGTGCCCGACCATGGCGGCGACGTCCACGGGCGAGGGGAGGTACTGGACGACGGCGTCGAGCATCGGCTGCACACCGCGGTTCTTGAACGCCGAGCCGCACAGCACCGGGTAGACCTCTGAGGAGATCGTCAGGGCGCGGATGCCGGCCTCGAGCTCCTCGGGAGTCAGCTCGCCACCGTCGAGGTACTTCTCCATGAGGGCGTCGTCGGCCTCGGCCACGCGCTCGATGAGGTGGTGCCGGTACTCCTCGACCTGGTCGGCCATCTCGGCCGGGATCTCCTGGACCTCGTACTTGGCGCCCAGGGTGACGTCACCCTTGGAGTCGCCGGGCCACACGAGGGCCCGCTTGTGGATGAGGTCGACGACGCCGACGAAGTCGTTCTCGGCGCCGATCGGCAGCTGGAGGACGAGGGGCTCGGCCCCGAGGCGCTCCTTGATCGTGTCGACGGTGAAGTAGAAGTCCGCACCGAGCTTGTCCATCTTGTTGACGAAGCAGATGCGGGGCACGTTGTACTTGTCCGCCTGGCGCCACACCGTCTCGGACTGCGGCTCGACCCCCTCCTTGCCGTCGAAGACGGCGACCGCGCCGTCGAGGACGCGCAGCGAGCGCTCGACCTCGACGGTGAAGTCCACGTGGCCGGGGGTGTCGATGATGTTGATCTGGTGGCCCTCCCAGAAGGAGGTCACGGCGGCGGAGGTGATCGTGATGCCGCGCTCCTTCTCCTGCTCCATCCAGTCGGTGGTCGAGGCGCCGTCGTGCGTCTCGCCCATCTTCCGGTTGACGCCGGTGTAGAAGAGGATGCGCTCAGTCGCCGTCGTCTTGCCGGCGTCGATGTGCGCCATGATGCCGATGTTGCGGACCTTCTTGAGGTCCGTCAGGACGTCCTGTGCCACGTTCGTGCTCTCGTCTCGTTCGCGGTGTGTGCGGTCTCGGGTGCGCGTCGGCGGTGACCACCGCTCCCCCGGGATGCCGGCCGCGCGAGGTGCGCGGCCGGCATACCGAAGGGGTGGGTCACCAGCGGTAGTGGGCGAAGGCCTTGTTCGACTCGGCCATCTTGTGGGTGTCCTCACGACGCTTCACCGCGGCACCGAGGCCGTTGGAAGCGTCGAGGATCTCGTTCATGAGGCGCTCGGTCATCGTCTTCTCGCGGCGCTGGCGCGAGTAGCCGACGAGCCAGCGCAGCGACAGCGTCGTCGCGCGGTTCGGCTTGACCTCGACCGGCACCTGGTAGGTGGCACCGCCGACGCGGCGGGACTTGACCTCGAGGGTCGGCTTGATGTTGTCGAGGGCACGCTTGAGCGTCGCCACCGGGTCGGTGCCGGTCTTGTCACGGCATCCCTCGAGGGCGCCGTAGACGATCATCTCGGCGATCGACTTCTTGCCGTCGAGGAGGATCTTGTTGACCAGGGCGGTCACCAGAGGTGACTGGTAGACCGGGTCGACGACGAGCGGCCGCTTCGGAGCGGGTCCCTTGCGAGGCATCAGGCCTTCCCCTTCTTCGCGCCGTAGCGGCTCCGGGCCTGCTGACGGTTCTTCACGCCCTGGGTGTCGAGGGCGCCACGGATGATCTTGTACCGGACACCGGGGAGGTCCTTCACCCGGCCTCCGCGCACGAGCACCATCGAGTGCTCCTGGAGGTTGTGTCCCACGCCGGGGATGTAGGCCGTGACCTCGATGCCGCTCGTGAGGCGCACGCGCGCCACCTTGCGCAGGGCGGAGTTCGGCTTCTTCGGGGTGGTCGTGTACACCCGGGTGCATACGCCGCGGCGCTGCGGGGAGCCCTTGAGGGCAGGGGTCTTGACCTTCGTGGTCTTGTCCTGCCGGCCCTTGCGCACCAGCTGGTTGATGGTAGGCAACCTGAAATCCTTCGCTTGTCTCGTCGATGCCCCGGCGTCGGTGCCGGTGCTCCTTGGGATGTCCGGCACGCGACCCCCGCGGTCGGGTGTGTCGCACCGGGTGCTCTTCCCTGCACTCCCCATGGCTCATCCCCGCGAGGGGATCGTCGGGGCGCCCGGCAAGAGGTGGGCGAGGCCGCGCTCCTCGCCTCACGGCGGAGAGTCCGGCTCCTGGGCCTGGGCCTAGCCAGACACGATGACCAAGATTACCGCTTGGCCGGTGACCCCTCCAAATCGGTTCTCCCTTGCCGCGAGTGTGTCCCTCGGCCGAAGGCTCGGCCGCAGGGCCGGTCAGGAAGGGAGGGAGTCGAAGGCCGGGGCATACCGGAACGGACCGGCCAGCTCCGGCCGCCAGGCGCCGAGACGCCGAACCTGGAAGGAGCGGTCGTCCCAGGGCCCAGGTGAGCGGATGCCGTGCGCTGCCGCGGGCTCGAACCCGAAGCGGGCGTACCACCCGGGGTCGCCGAGCAGGACCACCGAGGCTTCACCGCGCTGGTCCGCCGTGACGAGGACCGCGGAGACGAGCGCCGAACCGATGCCCTGGCCCTGGTGGTCGGGATGCACCGCGATCGGTCCCAGCGCCACGGACGTCCCCGCCCCCATGGTCGCTCGGCTGCACACGGCGTGGCCCAGGACCTCGCCGTGCAGCTCGGCGACGAGGGTCAGCGTGTCGAGCACGTCGCCGTCGGCCCGCAGGCCGTCGAGGAGGACGGTCTCGGCGGAGTGCCCGGCGCCCTCGGGGACACCGAACGCCGCGTCGTGCAGGGCTCGCGTCGGCTCCTCGTCGCCGGGCATCTCGCGGCGCAGGACGAGGGCAGGGTTCACCGGCTCATCCTCGCAGGCCGCTCGGGCGCACGCGTGAGCGAGTAGAGGGCGTACTCGAAGGCGCGTCCGTCCCGCACCACGGGAAGCACGCTCTCCTCCACCCGGTCGCCGGGACGCGCCGCGTCGCGCAGGGCCCTGCGCAGTGACGGAGCCACGTGCGAGGACCACACGACGAGCACTCCGTCCGGCGCCAGGGCCGCTCGGGCCGTCCCGAGGCCCGACACGGCATACAGCGAGGCGTTGGAGGGATGGACGAGGAAGCCGGGCCCGTTGTCGACGTCGAGCAGCACGACGTCCCAGGGGCCGGGAGGCCCCGACCGCCCAGCGAGGACGTCGGCGACGTCGGCCGGGTGCAACGAGCACCGCGGGCCCTCGATGCCGGTGATCTCGGGCGCCAGTCCGTCTCGTGACCAGCGGACGAGGGGCTCGGCGAGCTCGACGACGTCGACGTGGCCCACCCGGTCGTCGGCGAGCACCGCCCGGGCGGTGAACCCGAGCCCGAGCCCTCCGACGAGGACCCGTGTGGGCGCCGGACAGCGACGCAGCCCCTCTTCGGCCAGGACCACCTCGGTGGACGTGTCGACGGTGTCCATCGCGAACGCCCCGTCGACGACGAGCTCCAGCACGTCACCCCGTCGGCGGAGGGCGACCTCCCCGTGCGGCGTCCCGGCTCGCGCGAGGGTCACAGCCGGCGCCGACGCCGACGGGCGGGTGCCCGGTGGTGGTCCACCGTGCACCCGCCCGTCGTGCGTCACCGCAGCGTCAGATGCGGTCGAGCCCCAGCTCGCTGTCGTCGAGCCGGACGGCCTCTCCGGACCCGGGCCCGAACGCCGCGTAGGTGTAGTCCTCGTAGCTCGGCATGGAGTACATCGCGGCCTTGGCCTCCTCGGTCGGCTCCACCGCGATGTCGCGGTAGCGGGGCAGCCCCGTCCCGGCCGGGATGAGCTTGCCGAGGATGACGTTCTCCTTGAGGCCGAGGAGGGAGTCGGACTTGCCCTCCATGGCGGCCTCGGTGAGCACGCGCGTCGTCTCCTGGAAGGACGCCGCCGACAGCCACGACTCGGTCGCGAGCGAGGCCTTGGTGATGCCCATGAGCTCAGGGCGACCGGAGGCGGGCTTGCCGCCCTCGGAGACCACGCGACGGTTCTCGTCCTCGAACCGGCCGCGCTCGGCGAGCATTCCGGGCAGGAGCTCGGCATCGCCGGCCTCGATGATCGTGATCCGGCGCAGCATCTGCCGGACGATCACCTCGATGTGCTTGTCGTGGATCGACACACCCTGCTGGCGGTAGACGCTCTGCACCTCGTCGACGAGGTGCATCTGCACCTGGCGCGGGCCGAGGATCCGGAGCACCTGCTTCGGGTCGATCGAGCCCTGGGTGAGCCGGGTCCCGACGTCGACGTGCTGGCCGTCCTGGACGAGCAGGCGGGCCCGCTTCGTCACGGGGTAGGCGTGCTCCTCGGAGCCGTCGTCCGGCGTCAGCAGGATGCGCCGCGCCTTGTCCGTCTCCTCGATCGTGATCCGGCCGGTCGCCTCGGCGATCGGGGCCACACCCTTCGGGGTGCGGGCCTCGAACAGCTCGACGACACGCGGCAGACCCTGCGTGATGTCGTCGCCGGCCACACCACCGGTGTGGAAGGTCCGCATCGTCAGCTGGGTGCCCGGCTCGCCGATCGACTGCGCCGCGATGATCCCGACGGCCTCGCCGATGTCCACGAGCTTGCCGGTCGCCAGCGACCGGCCGTAGCACTTCGCGCACGTGCCGACCTTGGAGTCGCAGGTGAGGACCGAG
>JAQSWG010000111.1 GCA_029266735.1 Ornithinibacter sp. | reverse complement strand
GTCGCGGGAGCATTGCTCGCGGCAGGGGTGAAGTATGCCGCGGAGCACGGGGCCAGCGTCCTGGAGGGCCACCCGGTCGACGTCTCGGCCCGTCCCTCTCGATCGGCCGGGGCCGTGCTCTACCACGGCACGTTGTCGATGTTCACCCATGCCGGCTTTGTCGAGATCGGCCGCACAGCGCCCACGCGACCGGTGATGCGCCGTCACGTGGGCTGATGAGCACAAACACGTTGATGGGAACCTCGACCAGCGTCACGAGTACCTGCCGTGGGCGACAGGCGGCTACTAGACGATTCATTAGGACCGGTGTCCGGCCAGACTCGCTCCAGGTGCTCGACGGGATGCTCTCCTGGCGGCTGCCCACCAGCGTGATCGGTGTGGCTCATCTTCGGTTTGCGTGCCCGTCGGGTGCCGTGCCGGTGTGTGGCTGAAGAGGGGTTCGCCCAGCTCTTAGTAGCAGTGCCCGCCCGGCGTTTTCCAACGGTGACGACGGGGAGGCAGTGCAGACATGGCGCGGGTTGTCATCCGGGTCGATCGCCACAAGCTCGTGTCGGGGTGGGTAGCGCCGTCGGGCCAGGGTGCGTGGCCTGGCTGACCGCCCTGTGCCTCGGGGCAGGCCGTGGGGCCAGGCGCCGCCCCGCCTCAGGGGTGGTGCGAGATGATGTTCACTGTGCGCCGACCGGATGGGGCCCAGCGCGGATCCCGCGACACCGTGGCGCCCAGGCCGACGGACTGGGCCCTGGGGGCGCTGGTCACCGTGGCTCACCTGACGCCGGTACGCGCCGGTCAGGTCGAGGACATCCTGCCCCGTGGGTGGGCGGACGCACTCTCAGTAGCCTTCGCGGTGGGGGCAGGGGTGGCCGTGGTCTGGCGTGGCACCCACCGTCGGGCCGTGGCTGTGACCGTCGTCGTCTGCTTCACCGGCTTGGCGCTTGTCGGGGGCATCGTCCCGGCTTGGGCGCCGTGGGTGGTGATCTGGTCCCTCGCGACCACCGGGGCAGACCGTCGGCGCTCGACGCGCGAGTGCGCGGCCGTGACGGTGGCGACGATCGCGGCCCTCGGTGCAGCCCAGGTCGTGCACCCACGGTCGGGAGGTCTCGTGCTGGTGGCTGCGGTCACCGCGGTGGTGGCGCTGCTCGGTGTGCTCGTGCGCAGCGAGCGTTCCCGCGTGGAGGAGGCCGGGCGCCGGGCCACGGTCGAGGAGCGGCTGCGGATCGCCCGTGACCTCCATGATCTGGTGGGGCACGGGTTGAGTGCGGCGGCGGTGCAGTCGAGCACCGCACGGATGGCGATCGCCGCCGGTGATACGGCCACTGCGCAGCGAGCTCTCGCGGCCGTGGAGACCTCGAGCCGGACGGCAATGCGGGAGATGCGTCAGATGCTGAACCTGCTGACCGACGAGGTCGCAGTGGAGGTGGCCACGGCCACCCCTGTCAGGCCCGCCGTCGGTGGGGAAACCCGGGCCGCCGATCCGGTTCCGGCGCGGCCCCCGTCACCGGGGGTGGCCGACATCGATCCGCTGGTGGACAACGTGCGCGCTGGCGGGGTTGCGGTCAGGCTCGAGGATGACGGCGGGTGGCGGGCCGCCGCCCCCGCGACCCAGCTGTGCGCGTACCGCCTTGCTCAGGAGGGGCTGACGAACGCGGTGCGGCACGCCCCTGGCGCACCGGTGACGGTCTGCCTCAGCGCTGTCGGGGATGTCGGCCGGGTGTCGGTGCTCACCGCCGGGCCGGTGCACGCGGCCCCTTCCAGGGCGCGGGGACGTGGGCTCGCGGGTCTGGCGGCCCGTGTGGAGGCCCTTTCGGGTGAGTTCTGGAGCGGCCCGACGCCGCAGGGCTGGCTCGTCGAGGCCCGGCTTCCGCTGCACGCAGAACCAACCGCGAGGTGACGGTATGACAATCCGGGTGGCGATCTGCGACGACCAGGCCCTGGTGCGCGACGGTCTGCGCGTGCAACTCGGCTATGCCGATGACATCGAGGTCGTCGGGGAGGCCTCCAACGGCGAGCAGGCCGTGATCCTGGCCCGACGCGTAGGGCCGGCCGTGCTGCTCATGGACGTGCGGATGCCGCGGCTCGACGGCATCGCGGCCACCCGGCTCATCGTTGCCGACCCGGCCTGCGCCGGCGTGCGTGTGCTGATCCTCACGACGTTCGAGGTGGACGAGACCGTCTTCGCGGCCCTCGCGGCCGGCGCAAGCGGGTTCCTCCTCAAGGACGCCACCCCCGAGGAGATCATCCACGCGGTGCGGGTCGTGGCGGCCGGGGAGTCCCTCCTCGCGCCGTCGGTCACGTCACTGCTGGTGCGTGAGTACGCCCGCAGACCGACGTCGGGACGCCCGCGGCGCGACCTGCTGGCCGCCCTGACCGAGCGGGAGACCGAGGTGCTCACCCTCATCGCCCAGGGGTTTTCCAACGCCGAGATCGCCGACCAGCTGATCATCAGCCCGGCCACGGCCAAGACGCACGTCAGCCGGGTGCTGGCCAAGCTCGGCGCCCGCGACCGGGCCCAGCTGGTCGTGGTCGCCTACGAGGCCGGCCTGGTGGTCCCCGGCACCTGACCGGGCTGTACATCCCCGGAGGTACGGCTCCGCCTGGGGGCGCACACGCGGGTGCATTCCGCGGGCTGACGACCCGGTGTGGGTCACCGACCTAACGTCGGTACGTGCCGCGAAGGCCGCGGCATCAGCACAGGAGCCGACCACCATGGCACTGATCCAGTTCACCGGCCTGACCAAGCGGTACCGCGACGTCACCGCCGTCGACGACCTCACCTTCACCCTCGCCCCCGGCCGGGTCACCGGGTTCGTCGGAGCCAACGGCGCCGGCAAGACCACGACCATCCGAGCGCTGCTCGGCCTGACCCGGCCGAGCGCCGGCACGGTCACCATCGACGGTCTGCCCTACGCGCAGCTGTCCGACCCACTGCGGGTCGTCGGAGCCATGGTCGACCCGAACGTGTTCCACCCACGTCGCACCGCACGCAACGCCCTGCGCGCCATCGCGCGAGCCGCCGACATCCCCGACCCCCGGGTCGACGACGTCTTGACCCAGGTCGGACTCGCCGGGGCTGCGCACCGTCGCGCCGGGGAGTTCTCGATGGGCATGCGCCAACGCCTCGCCCTGGCCGCGGCCCTGCTCGGCGACCCCGAGACCCTGGTGCTCGACGAGCCTGCCAACGGGCTGGACCCCGAGGGCGTGCACTGGCTGCGCGGCCTCCTCCGGTCGATGGCCGCCGAGGGCCGCACGGTCTTCGTCTCCAGCCACCTCCTGGCCGAGCTGGCCCAGACCATCGACGACGTCGTGGTCATCGCCCACGGCCGCCTGATCACCCACCAGCCCATGGCCGACCTGCTGGGACAGGCGCGTGAGTCTTCCCTCGAGGACGTCTACCTCGCGCTCACCGCGTCCGGAGAGCCCAGCATCCCCGGCACACCCCTGAAGGAGAGGTCATGAAGTCCCTCGTGGCAGCCGAGCTGCTCAAGGTCCGCACCACCCGAGCGGTGTGGGTCGCCGCCGCCGCCGTCCTCGCGTACGCCGTCCTCGGCCCCGTCCTGGTCGTCGTCGCGCCCGCCGGGGCGTCCATCCCGCCGATCGAGCCGGAGCTGTTGGCGGAGGCGCTGCGCAGCCCGGCCCGGCTCGCCGGTGCAGCAGTCCTGCTCATCGCTCTGCTGTCCACCACTGCGGAGTTCGGGCACGGCACGGTGCTCACCACCCGACTCGCCGCACCGCGCAGCACGCACGTCCTGGCCGCCAAGCTCATCGCCATGGCGATCGTGGGGTTCGTCGTCACCGTCGCGCTGGCGGCGGTGTCCATGGGCGCGAGCGCAGTCCTTCTCACCTCCCGCGGCGTCGCCGTGCAGCCGTTCGAGCACGACGTGCCACGGTACGCCGCGATCCTCCTCGTGCTCGTCGTGCTCCACGCCCTGCTCGGTGTCGCCGTCGGCACCCTCGCACGGAACACGGCGGCCGCTGTCGGGGCCGTCCTCGTGTGGGCGTTCGTCGTCGAGGGCGTCGTCCCGGTCTTGACCCGCCGACCCGAGATCGGTGAGTGGCTACCCAGCGGTGCCATCCTCCAGGTGCTCGCCGAGCGCACCCCGCCGGGCCAGCTCGTACCCGCCGCCGCAGCCGCGCTGCTCCTCGGCTACACCACCGCCCTGCTCGCAGCCGCCGTCGTCACCGACCGGGTCCGCGAACTCTGAAACCCCACCGATGGTGTGCCCGGCTCGGGCACACCATCGGTGGACACAAACTGCCTCCCCCGCAGCTCCGGAAGCCGCGAGCGCCGGGGAGGGGCGCAAAGTGGCAGCGCGCTTAAGCGCTTCTCGAACATACGGCGCACGGCGCGGCACGCGGCGGAAGAAACGCCCTCATGGCGGCGGGGGATGTGGTTGCAGTTCCGCCCGGAAGCGGTTCCGAAACACCGACTCGGGTGTTTGAGTATGAGGAAGGTGACTGGGTCGCCCTGAGCCCCGACTCAGGCCGGGCTGGCCCTGTCTGAAGTCATCCTCGACGTTGAGCCGGCATCGGCGCGGATTGATCATGGGGCCACCCAGGAGGACACTCGAACGATGAGCGGGAACGTGTCCGGGGCCACGGGGCATGGGGAAGAGCTGCCGACGCATGAGTCGCTCGCGTTGCTGCGCGAGTCCCCGGTGGGCCGCCTCGCGGTCGTCGTCGAGGGCAGGCCCGACATCTTTCCGGTGAACCATGTGGTGGACCACGGAACGGTGGTGTTCAGGACGGCCCGCGGTTCGAAGTTCTGGGGGGCGGCAGGCTTGCCGGTGGCCTTCGAGGTCGACGGGTACGACGCGTCGACCGGACACGCATGGAGCGTGGTCGTCCACGGAAAGGGGGAGGTCCTCATCCGCAGCGACGACGTGTTTGAGGCCCTGCAGCTTCCCCTCGTCCCTTGGCAGAGTGGGCCGAAACCAGAGTTCGTCCGCATCGTCCCCCACGAGATCACCGGGCGGCGCTTCGCGGTGACCGGTGGGGCGCGGTACCAGTCGGGCACTGCCCAGCATTAGCGGCGCGTGCGCAGGAGCCGAGGCTCAGGGGTGGCGCGACCGCATCCGACTCGCCTCGCGGCCAGATCCGCGCTGGCGGGCGCTGCTCGGAGCCGACTGACCAACTACGTGGGGACCAGCCCGCGTCGCCATCACAGCGTTGCCGACGTGGTTGGCTCTCCCGCGAGCAGCGAAGGACGTCGGCCCCGGCAGGGTGTGGGAGGAGTTCCTGCGGGTCGGGCCGAGGTCGCCATTCGCTGCTCGGGGGTGTGCGTTGCGGATGTTCAGCGGCTGTTCGCGAATGGTCAGTATGCCGTGACCAGAGCCGGGGAGCTGAGGTCGGCGGTGGAGGGCAGCGGCCTGAATCCCTTTGCGACCAGCCAGATCGGAAGGAAAACCAGCTCGAACAGCCCGCCGGGAACGACGAGGAGCATTCCGGCTCCCGTGCTCATGTCGAGGACGCCGAGGAGGTCGAGAGGAACTCCGATCGTGAGCAAGGCGTAGCCCACGAGACCGAGTAGGGCGATGGGTCGTGGGACCAGCCGCGAGACGAAGAGCAGGTAGCAGAGGATGATGCCGCCGATGCCGGTCGGGACGTAGACCCACAGGAGGTGGTTCGGGACGACCTCTGACGTGGCCAGGAGGTAGACACCGCAGGCTGCGGAGACGAAGCACTCGACAACCCTGAGGATTGGGTACCAGACGGCGAGGGTTGGGTTGACCTGCTTCAGCACCGGGTACATCAGCAGGCCGATGCCGACCACGGCGAAACCGGAACACGCCATCAGTGCGACGCCTACCGTCATCGGCGCCGGATCGGGGTTGCCGTCGACGAACACCTGGATCAAGGATGTGCCGAACATGGCGGTGATCATCTGGACGACGAACAGGATCCCGACGGCCCTCGCCACTCCCCTCCTGGACAGCCGATCCCTCGTCTTGGACATCGGGGCTGTGGTGGTGCTCGTGGTGGTCATGGCATGCCCTTCCGATTTGCGTCAGGAGCGGTCCGAGAACGCGTTTCTAACGGCGTTAGATTGGAGTTCGGACGCTACACTAACGGCGTTAGATTGTCGAGGGTTGAGGCGCCGGCACTTACACCAACGACCAGGAGAGGCGGAGCCCATGGGCCGAAGGCCGACCGCGGTCGCCAACAAGGCACCACTGAACCTGGAACGCACCCTGCAGGTCGCGCTGGTCATCGCCGACGACGAAGGCCTGGACGCGGTCACGATGCGCCGGCTCGCACGAGAGCTCGGTGTCGAGGCAGCCTCG
>JAQSWG010000023.1 GCA_029266735.1 Ornithinibacter sp. | reverse complement strand
CGCCCCGGTGAGCTCGCCGACAGGGTGGGGGCCATGGTCACCCGTCTGCGTGAGGTGGAGCGCGAGCTCGAGAGAGCGCGGCGCGACCAGGTCACGACGGCGGCCGGCTCCCTGACGGAGCGTGCGCGGGACGTCAACGGGGTGACCTTCCTCGCGCACGACGCCGGTGACGCGGGTGGGGACGATGTCCGCACCATGGTCCTCGACCTGCGGGGTCGCCTGGGCGCCGAACGCCCCAGCGTCGTGGCCATCACCGGCGCCGCGAAGGGACGGCCGGTCGTGGTCGTCGCCACGAACGAGGCGGCACGAGCCCGCGGCATCCGGGCGGGCGAGCTCGTCCGGCTCGCCGCGACTGCCCTCGGCGGGGGCGGCGGGGGCAAGGACGACATCGCCCAGGGAGGCGGCCAGGACGTGTCGAAGGTCGGGGACGCGCTGGCGGCCGTGGAGTGGCGCGTGGGCGAGCTCGCGGGCTGATGTCCTCGGACGCAGCCTCCCCTCTCCCGCCGGGGGCGCGGCTGGGCGTCGACGTCGGCACCGTGCGGGTCGGCGTCGCGGTCAGCGACGCACGAGCGGTGCTCGCCACGCCTCTGGCCACCCTCTCCCGCGATCCCGGCTCCGAGCCGGCGCTGGGTGACCCGGACATCGAGGTGCTCGCCGACCTCGTCGTCGAGCACCGCGCCGCCGGGGTCGTCATCGGGCTGCCCCGATCCCTGAGTGGGGAGGAAGGTGCCGCGGCCGCCCGGGCGCGGACGTATGCTGCCGTGGTGGCGGCGCGCATCGCGCCGGTCTGGGTTCGGCTCGTGGACGAGCGGCTCACCAGTGTCGATGCGCACCGTGCGCTCCGTGAGAGCGGTGTCGCCGGCCGGCGGCAGCGGGCGGTGGTCGACCAGGCCGCTGCGGTGCTGATCCTCCAGACGGCGCTCGACGCCGAGCGGAGCTCCGGCGCCCCTCCCGGGGAGCGGGTCAGACCAGGACGGCGCAAGCCCCGGACGAAGGACGCGAGGCCGTGACTCATCACGACTTCACCGAGACGATCTTCGGCGAGGAGCCAGAGCAGCCGATCCTGCGCCGGGCGGACCTGCACCGCCACCGCCATCGTCGCCCGCCGAGGCGGAGCCGGCGCCGTTGGCTCGTCCTCCTCCTCGCGGCGGTGCTCATCGGTGGAGCGGCCTACGCCGCATGGTCGATCCTGCAGCCCATGGTCTCCGGCCTGTTCGGACAGTCGTCCAGCGCCGAGGACTTCCCGGGACCGGGTGAGGGCGAGGTCCAGGTCGTCGTCGAGCCGGGCCAGACCGGCGAAGACATCGCCACCACGCTGCGAGAGGCGGGCGTGGTGAAGACGCGGACCGCGTACCTGGACGCTGCCCGGGGTGACCCCCAGCGGGCCGCCGGCATCCAGCCCGGGGCATATGCGCTGCTCAAGGGCATGCGCGCGCAGGACGCCTTCGACACGCTCGCCGACCCGGCGAACCGGGTCATCCAGGGCACGACGATCCGGGAGGGTCTCTGGGCCTCCGAGACGTTCGCGGCGCTCTCGAAGTCCACCGGTGTGCCGGTCGCGGAGTACGAGAAGGCGGCCAAGGACCCGGACGCGATCGGCCTGCCGCCGCAGGCGGACGGCAACGTGGAGGGCTGGCTCTTCCCCTCGACCTACGAGTTCGCCAAGAAGGCCACCGCGGCCGCGCAGCTCAAGGAGATGGTCGCCCAGACCGTTCGTGTCCTCGAGGAGGCCGGGATACCGGAGGACGAGTGGCAGCGCACCCTGACGATCGCGTCCATCGTGGAGGGCGAGGTGAACGGGGATGCCGACCGCGCCAAGGTGGCCCGCGTGATCCTCAACCGCCTCGATGACGGCCCGCCGAACTTCGGCCTCCTCCAGATGGACTCCACCGTGCACTTCGTCGCCAAGGAACGTGGCAAGGCGGGAACGACGGACGCCCAGCGGGCCGCCGACAGCCCGTACAACACCTACAAGGTGCAGGGCCTGCCGCCAGGTCCGATCGGCAACCCGGGCGCGGCGTCGATCGAGGCGGCCGCCAGGCCGGCGGACGGTCCGTGGCACTTCTTCGTCACCGTCGACCCGAGCACCGGGCAGACGAAGTTCGCGGAGACGCAGGCCGAGCACGACCGCAACGTCCAGGAGTTCCAGGCCTGGTGCTCGGCGAACCCGGGCAAGTGCTGAGAGCCGCGGTCCTCGGCTCCCCGATCGCCCACTCCCTCTCGCCGGTGCTGCACCGCGCGGGATACACCGCGGCGGGTCTGGAAGGCTGGTCCTACGAGGCGCACGAAGTCGATGCGCCGGGTCTTCCCGGCTTCCTCGACGGGCTCGACGACCACTGGCGGGGACTCTCCCTGACCATGCCCCTCAAGGAGGTCGCGGTGGGCCTCGCGACGTCGGTCGACGAGGTCGCACGGCGGACCAGGGCGGTCAACACCCTCGTCCGGCGCCCGGACGGCGGGTGGAACGGGACGAACACGGACGTCCTCGGGCTGGTCCGCGCGCTCCGGCCCCACCTTCCACAGGGTGCAGGGCGCGCCATGGTCCTGGGATCGGGCGCCACGGCGCGCTCCGCGGTCCTGGCGCTCGCCGAGCTCGGCGTGTCGACCGTCACGGTGCGTGCGCGTGACCCGGCGAAGGCGGCCGACCTCCTCGCCTGGGCGCTCGACGCCCGCACCGGCATCCGCAGTGGTTCGGTCGCCGCCCTCGGGCCGTGGCTGACCGCGGCCGACGAGGTCGTCGTGTCGACCCTGCCGGCCGCCGCGGGCGAGGTGGTCGCCCGGACGGTGCCGGACCAGCACCGCGGCGTCCTCCTCGACGTCGTGTATGCCGGGTGGCCCACGCCGCTCGCCCGGGCGGGCGCACGGGCCGGCATGACGGTCGTGTCGGGCCTCGACATGCTCGTGCACCAGGCGGGGGAGCAGTTCCGGCTCTTCACCGGTCACGGGGCCCCCGTGGCGGCGATGGCCGCCGCGGGGCGTGCCGAGCTGGAGCGGCGGTGACCTCCTGGTGGGCGTTGAGCGCCGCTGCACTCGCCATGGGGGTCGTCGGTCACCTCACCGGGCGAGAGCTCGCCACGGGGGGGTACCGGATCGCGGAGGACCGTGCCGACCACCCCCCGGGGGTGAACTGGTGGCCCGGCATCACCACCGCTGCCCTCGCCGCGGTGGCCACATGGGCCGTCGGCGGCGTCGCCGGCTGGGCGGCACTGCCGGCCTACCTCCTCTTCGCGTGGCTCACCGTCGGGCTGGTGTGGATCGACCTGGACGTGCACCGGCTCCCGGTCGGGCTCGTGGTCCCCACGGGCGTCGCCATCGTCGCGCTCCTCGCGGTCGCGAGCCTCGCCGACGGCGGGACGAGGTGGGTGACCGCCCTCGGTGGGGCGCTGGCCATGGGCGCCACGTACCTTCTCCTCGCCGCCCTGCCGGGCGGGGGCGTGGGTGGCGGCGACGTGCGGCTGGCCCCCCTCATCGGAGCCCTTCTCGGCTGGCTCGGCGTGGCCGAGGTGGTCCTCGGGATGGCGATCGGCTTCCTCGTCGGCGGGCTGGCGGCTGTGGCGCTCCTCCTGCTCGGACGGGCCGGTCTCAAGACGTCGATCGCCTACGGGCCGGCGATGTGCATCGGCGCCTGGGTCGCCATCGCGGGGACATCCCGGATCCTGACCTGGCTTCTGGGCGGCTGAGGCACGCGTGGAAGGATTCGCCGCATGCTGCGCTGGCTGACCGCCGGGGAGTCGCACGGGCCCGCCCTCGTCGCGACGGTGGACGGCATCCCCGCCGGCGTGGAGGTGACGACGGCCGACGTGGCGTCGGCCCTGGCCCGACGCCGCCTGGGCTACGGCCGCGGCGCGCGGATGGCGTTCGAGCAGGACGAGGTCGAGTTCCTCGGGGGAGTGCGGCACGGGCGCACACTCGGCTCGCCTGTCGCCATCCGCGTCGGCAACAGCGAGTGGCCGAAGTGGCGGACGGTCATGAGCCCGGACCCGGTGGAGGCGGGCGACCTCGCGGCAGCGGACGACGTCAACGCGGAGCGGGAGATCGCCCGCAACCGCCCACTCACCCGGCCGAGGCCGGGGCACGCCGACCTCGTCGGCATGCAGAAGTACGGCTTCGACGACGCCCGGCCGGTGCTGGAACGCGCGTCGGCCCGGGAGACGGCCGCGCGGGTCGCCCTGGGGGAGGTGGCCTCCCGCCTGCTCCGCCAGGCGTACGGCATCCGGCTCGTCTCGCACACGGTTGCCATCGGCGGCGCGGCGGTTCGCGACGACGCCGTCCTCCCGACCGCCGACGACGTCGAAGCGCTCGACGCTGACCCGGTGCGCGCGTTCGACCCGGTGGGGTCGGCCGCCATGGTGGCCGAGGTCGACGCCGCCCACAAGGACGGTGACACCCTCGGAGGCGTCGTCGAGGTCGTCGTCACCGGGCTCCCGCCCGGTCTGGGCTCACACGTGCACTGGGACCGCCGGCTCGACGCGCGCCTCGCGGGGGCCCTCATGGGCATCCAGGCGATCAAGGCGGTGGAGTTCGGTGACGGGTTCAGGACGGCGGCCCGGCGCGGCTCGGTCGCCCACGACGAGATGGAGCGAGGCGCCGACGGCGTCATCCGCCGCCGGACCGGCCGCTCGGGTGGCACCGAGGGCGGCATGTCCGTCGGGGGGCTGCTCCGAGTCCGAGCCGCGATGAAGCCGATCTCGACCGTTCCCCGGGCGCTGGAGACCGTGGACGTCGCGTCCGACGAGCCCGCCCGGGCGATCCACCAGCGCTCGGACGTCTGCGCGGTGCCCGCAGCCGGGGTGGTCGCCGAGGCGATGGTGGCCCTGGTCCTCGCCGAGGCGTGCCTGGAGAAGTTCGGGGGCGACTCGGTGACCGAGACGGCTCGCAACCACGCGGCATACCTCGCCGCGATCCCGCCCTCGATGCGCACCTGGGACGAGGGCTGATGCCCCGGGTCGTCCTCGTGGGTCCACCCGGCTCGGGGAAGAGCACCGTCGGAGGCCTCCTCGCACGGCTCCTCGGCGTGGCGCTGCACGACACGGACACCGCCGTCGAGGCCGCGCAGGGTCGGACGATCTCCGACGTCTTCGTCGAGGACGGCGAGCCGGCGTTCCGGGCCCTGGAGCGTGCGGAGGTGGCCCGCGCGCTCGCGGAGGAGGACGGTGTCCTCGCCCTCGGTGGCGGGGCGCCGATGGACCGGGACACCGAACCCCTCCTCCATGGACACACCGTGGTCTTCCTCGACGTCGGCATCGCCGACGCCTCCAAGCGGGTCGGGTTCGACCAGAGCCGCCCGCTGCTCGCCGTCAACCCCCGCGCGTCGTGGGTGCGGCTGATGAACGAGCGCCGTCCGGTCTACGAGCGCGTCGCCACCCACCGCGTCGACACCGCGGGGCGCACTCCCGAGGACGTCGCGGCCGAGATCGTGCGACTCCTGGCGCAGCGGTGACCGACGCGGCGGTCATCTCCGTCGGGGGCGCCTACGAGGTCGTCGTCGGTCACGGGGTCATCGACCGGGCGGCGGACCTGCTGGGGCCGAGTGTCCGCCAGGTCCTCGTCGTCCGGCCCGAGCCCCTGGCGCGTTTGGCCCAGCCCGTCGTCGACCGCCTCCGCGTGGCGGGCCTCATGGTGCACGAGGCGACGGTGCCGGACACCGAGTCGGCGAAGACCGCCGAGGTGGCGGCCCGGCTGTGGACCGAGCTCGGCCGGCGCGGGTTCACGCGGTCCGACGCCGTCGTGGCGGTCGGCGGGGGCACCGTGACGGACCTCGCGGGGTTCGTCGCGGCCACCTGGCTGCGTGGCGTGGCCGTCGTCCACATCCCCACGACCCTCCTCGGCATGGTCGACGCCGCGGTGGGCGGGAAGACCGGCATCAACACCGCCGAGGGCAAGAACCTCGTGGGGGCCTTCCACGAGCCGGCCGGGGTGCTCTGCGACCTCGACGTGCTCCGGACCCTGCCGCGCGCCGACCTCGTCGCCGGGCTGGCCGAGGTCGTCAAGGCCGGCTTCATCGCCGACCCCCGCATCCTCGAGCTCGTCGAGGCGGACCCCCTGGGCGCCACCCGCTGGGACGGGCCGCACACCCGTGAGCTCGTCGAACGAGCCATCGCCGTCAAGGCGGACGTGGTCGGCCGCGACCTCACCGAGTCGTTCCTCCGGGAGATCCTCAACTACGGCCACACCTTCGGACACGCCGTCGAGCAGGTCGAGGGCTACCGCCGCCGGCACGGGGAGGCCGTCGCGATCGGCATGACGTATGCCGCCGAGCTCGCCCTCCGCTCCGGGCACCTCGCGCGCGACGTGGTGTCCCGGCACCGAGCGGTGCTGGGCTCGGTCGGCCTGCCGACGGCATACCCCGGCGGGCGCTGGGAGGACCTGCTGCGGGCCATGCGTCGGGACAAGAAGTCACGGGGGGCCCTGCTGCGCTTCGTCGTCCTCGAGGACGTCGCACGGCCGGTGCGGCTCGAGGGGCCGGACGAGCTCCTGCTGCGCGAGGCCTACGACGCCGTGACGGAGGCCTGACCCAGCGGGCCGAGGCGGCCTGGCTCTGGTTCCTCCCCCCGGGAGGCGGCGACCTGCGGGGGTGGCGGTGCCACCGCACCGCCACCGGAGCGGATGGACCAGAGCCGGGAGGGGCGCCCCCCGCCCGGCGGGACGACCAGAGCCGAGGCTTGGGAGGGCATCCTCGCTCCGGGGCAGGATGCGGGCCACGCGCTCGTGGCCCCTGTGGATGACGCGGCACCCCTGAGCCCGGGTCTGCCATCGTGCTCGGATGCTGGGTGACCCGCCGCCGTTGCCGTTCGACCCCGGCGTGCTCCGGCTCTCGACGGACCTCCGGCGGATCGGAATTGACCCGACGCGTGGGGAGTGGCACCACGTGCGGCACGGCGTCTGGGTGGAGGTCCCGGTCTGGTCCGGTCTGACGCCGGAGCAGCGCCACGCGGCCTTGGTCCACGCCACGGACCTCGTCTGCCGGCACCCCGGCCGGTACGTCTTCGTGCTCGAGTCGGCTGCGGCGGTCTGGGGCCTGCCCCGGGTGGAGCCGTGGCCGGCACACGTCACGGTCCTCGCCACGGGGCGGCGCACCCGGGGGTCCCGACTGCTGCGGGTGCACGTGGGCGCGCCGGTGCAGCCGGTTCCGACGCGGGGCATCCTCGTCAGCGGGGTCGCCCGCACGGTCGTCGACCTGGCCCGGACGGGGAGCCTCGCCAGCGGGCTGTGCGCCGCCGACCACGCCCTGCGCCACTCGCTGTGCACGCCGGCGGAGCTGGCCGCGGCTGCCGCCGAGGTGCCGCCGCGCGTGCGGGGACGGCCGGCGGCGCTGCTTGTCGCGGAGCTCGCCGACGCTCGGTCCATGTCGCCGGGCGAGAGCCTGTCGCGGGCTGCGATGTTCCGGCTCAACCTCCCGCGGCCCGACCTCCAGGTCGACGTCGAGGACGCCGGGGGACTGGTGGGCACGACCGACTTCGGCTGGCCAGGAGTCGTGGGGGAGTTCGACGGACGGAGCAAGTACGGCATCCCTGAGGGTGCCGACCCTGCCGAGGTCGCGGAGGTCCTGTGGCGCGAGAAGCGCCGAGAGGACCGGCTCCGCCGTGTGGTCAGGGTTGCTCGGTGGACGTGGGCGGACGCTGTCGGCGACGCCAGCATGGCGGGCCTCCTCGCCGAGCAGGGCATCCGTTCCCAGCCGCGCAACACCTGGTTCGACCTGGAGGCTGCACGGGCCGGATGACCTGACTCGGCCCGGTGGGGTCACGAGTGGTCCGTGGTCCTACTCCTTGTCGCCGTTCCGCACCCGTAGGCCTTCGCGGGGTCTGGTCCAGCCGCTCGGATGGCGGCGACCTGCGCAGGGGGCGGTGCGACACCACCGCCATCCCGGCAGCAGGACCAGAGGTCCGCGGGTGAACCAGAGCCGGGCACCACCCCACAGGAGTCGCACAGCGACTGCATGGCCGGGCCACCGACGGACACCGCAGGGTGGTCCCATGACCACCATGACCTCCTCGCAGTCCACCAGTCCCCAGCCGCCGGTCCACCCCGACCACGACCGAGGCCTCGAGTTCGACGTCCGCACGCTCGTGGCCCGCCGCTCGGCGCTCGGGTTCCTCTCCGGCGCCGGCCTCCTCGCCCTGGTCGGGTGCACGGACGGCACCTCCGGCGCCACGTCGGCATCCGGCCTCCCCGCCTCCACCAGCAGCGCGACGACCGGTGCGACGGCATCCGGCGCTGGTGCAGCAGTCGACTCCGTCGTCCCCGACGAGACTGCCGGTCCCTACCCGGGCGACGGCAGCAACGGCGTCGACGTCCTCGACGACACCGGCATCGTCCGCAGGGACATCCGCTCGTCCGTCGGGACGTCGACGACCACCGCCCCTGGGGTGCCGCTCATCGTCAACCTCACGGTCCTCGACGCCGCCTCCGGGTATGCCGCGATGCAGGGTGTGGCCGTCTACGCGTGGCACGCGGACGCGCAGGGCCGGTACTCGATGTACTCCCAGGGCGTCGAGAACGAGAACTACCTGCGGGGCGTGCAGCCGACCGACGCAGCGGGCACCGCCACCTTCAGCACGGTCCTCCCCGGGTGCTACGACGGGCGCTGGCCCCACATCCACTTCGAGGTCTACCGCAGCACCGCCGAGGCGACGAGTGACGGCCAGATCGTGCGGACGAGCCAGATCGCCCTGCCGCAGGCGGCCTGCGAGGCGGCCTACGCCGACACCTCCACATACCCGACGAGCGCGAGGAACCTCGCCCGCACGTCGCTCACCCGCGACATGGTCTTCGGTGACGACGGCGGCATCCACCAGCTCGCCACCGTCACCGGGGACGCGGGCAGCGGCTACGTCGCCAGCCTCACCATCGCGGTCTGACCCAGGAGGCGGACAGGGGCCGGCCGCCGGGCCGCTAGACTGACCGGCGAATCCCAGTCCCCTCGCGGGGGTGACGCGCGCCCACGACCGGGCGCACGGCATCCCCGACGTGACGAAAGCGCAGACCTCCCGTGGCATCGACGAACGACCTCAAGAACGGCCTCGTCCTCAACCTCGAGGGCCAGCTGTGGACCGTCGTGGAGTTCCAGCACGTCAAGCCCGGCAAGGGCCCGGCGTTCGTGCGGACCAAGCTGAAGAACGTGATGAGCGGCAAGGTGGTCGACAAGACGTTCAACGCCGGTGTCAAGGTCGAGACGGCGAACGTCGACAAGCGGACGATGCAGTACCTCTACAACGACGGCTCGGACTTCATCTTCATGGACCCCGACACCTACGACCAGATCTCGGTACGCCCGGAGACCGTGGGGGACGCGGCGAGGTTCATGCTCGAGAACCAGGACGCCATCGTCGCTCGCCACGACGGGAGCGTGCTGTTCATCGAGCTGCCCGCCTCGGTGGTCCTCGAGATCACCTACACCGAGCCCGGACTGCAGGGTGACCGGTCGACCGGCGGCACGAAGCCGGCGACGGTCGAGACCGGTGCCGAGGTCCAGGTGCCCCTCTTCCTCGAGGCCGGCACGAAGATCAAGGTCGACACCCGCGACGGCTCCTACCTCGGTCGCGTCAGCTGAGCCGTGGCCGCCCGCACCAAGGCGCGAAAGCGCGCCCTCGACCTCCTCTTCGAGGCCGAGCAGCGAGGGGTCGACCCGACCGACCTGCTCCGTGAGCGCCTGGCGGCGCCGGTGACCGAGGCGCCGTTGTCCGAGTTCACCGCCGACCTCGTCACGGGCGTCGTCGAGCACTGGAGCCAGGTCGACGAGCTCATCACGACGTACTCGCAGGGGTGGACCCTCCAGCGGATGCCGGCCGTGGACAGGGCGATCCTCCGGCTGGGCGCCTATGAGGTGCTGTTCTCGCGGGACGTTCCCGAGCCGGTGGCGATCAGCGAGTGGGTGGCTCTGGCCACCGAGCTGTCCACCGACGACAGCCCCCGCTTCGTCAACGGTCTGCTGGCCCGCCTCGCCGAGGTGAAGCCCACGCTCGCCTGAGCTCACTCGCGGCCGCAGACCGCCTCCGCCCGTGGAGGAGACTCATGCCCGTGACGACCATCCGGCTCGCGGAGGCGCGGGACCTTCCCCACCTCGCGGCCATCGAGGATGCCGGCGACCGGCTCTTCGCCGAACGGTTCGGCGCCCTCGACTGGCCTTCTGCCTCCACGGGGGAGGAGCGGGCCGCCGAGCCGGGCTTCCTCCTCGTGGCCGCCGAGGACGAGAGCGGGGTGGTCGGCTTCGCCCACGTGCTGGATCTCCAGGGTCACTGGCACCTCGAACAGATCGCCGTCGACCCGGCGCACGGTCGCCGGGGCATCGGCGGTGGGCTCCTGCGCGCGGTACACGCCGAGGTGGTCCGCCGAGGTGGCGCCGAGGTGACCCTCATGACCTTCGCGGACGTGCCGTGGAACGCGCCGTTCTACGCTCGCCACGGCTACGTCGTGCTCCACGACCCGCCCGCGCACCTTCGCCCCTTCCGGGACGCGGAGCGACGCATGGGGCTGGAGAGGCACGGGAGGCGGGTCACCATGCGCTGGGTCACGAGGGCCTGAAATCCCGCGAAGCACGGGTTTCTCGCGGCGGCACCGAGGGTATTTTGGACGACGCCCTGCAACACTCGAACGAAAGGAGAAAGCCATGGCTACCCGTACCTGGGATGCATGGAACTATCGGGAGAGCGCTGAGGTGTCGTCACGCGGTAAGGACCTCACGGGCTTCTCCGTCGAGGCCGTCGATGGCTCGATCGGCAAGGTCGACAGGTCCACCCTCGACGTCGGCAGCAGCTATGTCGTCGTCGACACCGGGCCGTGGATCTTCGGCAAGAAGGTCATGCTTCCTGCCGGAACGATCGATCGGGTCGACTGGAACGAGGAGAAGGTCTACGTAGACCGGACCAAGAACCAGATCAAGGACTCGCCGGAGCTCGACGAAGCCGGAACCTACGAGTCCGACCCCGCCTACCGAGTCAGAGCGACGCGAAGACGACCTCCGGCCACGGAGAGCTGGCGAGCCACCGTCGGCGGGTCTCGTCGTCGGCGTCCTTCGGGGGGAAGAGCCTCGGGGCAGACTCCGCGCGCCGGGCGTCGGCGCTGGCGGGCTCGGCAGGGACAGCTGGAGCGGCAGTCTGCACGACGACCTCCTTCGACGGAACGGAACGGCAGCGGCTGGCCGCCATTCCATCACATCGTGTTGGGATACGGATAGTGGTTGCTTATGGATTTCTCTCCTGTCGAGAAGGGCTCGACACCCAGAGGAGCAGGGCGGGTCGCACCTGATACGTCCCCTGAGGGGCTCGGCCCTCGCCGCGACCCCGGCGTGACCGGCCTGCCGACCCGTCGTCGTGAGCCGCGGGGTCCCACCCGGCGAGCCCGGGCGCCGGCGCAGCCCCGCTCGCCGTAGAGTGGCCGCGACCGCATCCTTTAACGACCTGTCCCGTGAGGCAGGGAAGGAGGTCCGCGTCGATGGCGCGCGCCGACACCACCGTTCCCCCGGGGCACCCCCTCGACCCCGCCGGTCGGACCGTCCTCACCGCGGGCGACGTGGCCCGGGCACTGCGCCGGATCGCTCACGAGATCCTCGAGCACAACAAGGGTGCCGACGACCTCGTCCTGCTCGGCATCCCGAGCCGAGGCGTGGAGCTCGCCTCCCGCCTCGCCGGCCTCATCCGCGAGGTCGAGGGTGTCGTCGTACCCTCCGGGTCCCTGGACGCCACGATGCACCGCGACGACCTGCGCTCCCAGCCGACCCGCGCCCTCATGCACACCGAGATCCCCGCCGGTGGGATCGACGACAAGGTCGTGGTGCTCGTCGACGACGTCCTCTACTCCGGCCGCACCATCCGTGCCGCCCTCGACGCCCTCTCGGACCTCGGCCGCCCCCGAGCGGTGCGGCTGGCCGTGCTCGTCGACCGCGGCCACCGAGAGCTGCCGATCCGCGCCGACCACGTGGGCAAGAACCTCCCCACAGCGCAGAGCGAGAAGGTGCAGGTGCGCCTCTCCGGCTTCGACGGCGGCTCCGACGTCGTCCGGATCGCCGAGGGCGAGGACCGGTGAACCGCCACCTCCTCTCGAGCTCGGACCTCACGCGTGACGACGTCAGGATGCTCCTGGCGACGGCCGCAGAGATGCACGAGGTGCAGCGCCGTGACGTCAAGAAGCTCCCGACCCTGCGCGGACGCACTGTCATCAACCTCTTCTTCGAGGACTCCACCCGCACCCGCAGCAGCTTCGAGATCGCCGGCAAGTGGATGTCGGCCGACACCATCAACATCACGGGCAAGGGCTCCTCCGCCAGCAAGGGGGAGTCACTGCGCGACACGGTGCGCACGATCGACGCCATGGCGGTCGACGCGCTGGTCATCCGCCACATGGCGAGCGGCGCCGCCCACCAGGTCTCCCAGTGGGTCGACGCGAGTGTGGTCAACGCCGGAGACGGCACCCACGAGCACCCGACGCAGGCGCTCCTCGACGCGTACACGATGGAGCAGCGGATCGGGAGCCTCGACGGCGCCCGCGTCGCCATCGTCGGTGACCTCACGCACAGCCGGGTCTTCCGCTCCAACGCCATCACGCTGCGGACCCTCGGTGCGCAGGTCACGCTCGTGGCACCACCGACCCTCATGCCCAGCGGCATCGGCGAGTGGGCCCGTGCCGACGGCCTCGAGCTCACCGACGACCTCGACTCCGTTCTGGCCTCCGGGCCGGATGCCGTGATGATGCTCCGGGTCCAGCGTGAGCGGATGAGCGGCGGCTTCTTCCCGACCGCCCGCGAGTACACGATCGGCTTCGGGCTCACCCGGGACCGCCTCTGGGCGCTCACGGCGGCCAACCCGAACGCCGTCATCTGCCACCCCGGGCCGATGAACCGCGGCCTGGAGATCAGCGCCGACGCCGCCGACGCAGCGCAGAGCCTCGTCCTCGACCAGGTGTCCGCCGGTGTCGCCATACGGATGGCCGTTCTCTACCACCTCCTCGCCGGAGAGGGGGCCGCGGCGTGAGCGACGTGCTGCTCACCGGGCCGACGTGGTATGCCGCGAACGGCACCGCCCAGCGGGGAGACGTGCTCCTGCGACAGGGTGTCGTCGCATCGCTCGGATCGGTCGACGCACCCAAGGACGTCGAGCGCCTCGACGCCGACGGACTCGTGCTCCTGCCGGGCTTCGTCGACCTGCACACCCACCTCCGGGAGCCCGGCCGGGAGGACACCGAGACGATCGCCTCCGGTTCCCGGGCAGCCGCCGTGGGGGGCTACACGGCGGTCCTGGCGATGGCCAACACCGATCCCGTGACCGACACGGCCGAGGCCGCCGAGAGGGTGCTCGACCTCGGTCGGGCCGCCGGTCTCGTGGACGTCGTGCCGGTCGGAGCCGTGACCAAGGGCCTGGACGGGGGCGAGCTGGCCGAGCTCGGCCTCATGCACCGGTCCCGGGCCGGCGTGACGGTGTTCTCGGACGACGGCCGCTGCGTGGCCGACGGACGGGTGATGCGCAGGGCCCTCGAGTACGTCCGGGCCTTCGACGGAGTCGTCTCCCAGCACAGCCAGGACCCCGAGCTCGCGGACGCGTCGGCCTGCTGCCACGAGGGCGAGCTCTCGGGCCGGCTGGGTCTACCGGGCTGGCCGCCGGTGGCCGAGGCGAGCATCATCGCCCGGGACGCGATGCTCGCCGAGCACACCGGGTCACGGGTCCACGTGGCGCACGTCAGCACGGCCGAGGGCCTCGACGTCGTCCGGTGGGCGAAGGCTCGTGGTGTCCGGATGACCGCGGAGGTCACCCCGCACCACCTCGCGCTGGGCACCGAGCTGCTCACCGGCTACGACCCGACCTTCAAGGTGAACCCCCCACTGCGCCCCGACGAGGACCGCCGAGCGCTCGTCGACGGCCTGCTCGAGGGCACCATCGACGCGGTGGCGACCGACCATGCACCCCACGCACGGCACGACAAGGAGCACGCGTTCGTCGACGCGGCCTTCGGGATGCTCGGCCTGGAGACCGCGTTCTCCGTCGTCCACGACCTGCTCGTCGCCGATGGTCGGCTCGGGTGGGCCGACCTCTCGCGGGTCATGTCCGTGAACCCCGCCCGGATCGCCGGCCTCGCACGCCACGGCCGGGAGGTCGCCGAGGGGGCCCCGGCATCCCTCGTGCTCGTCGACCCGACGGCACGGGTGACCGTGGACCGCGCCACCTCACAGTCCCTGTCCCACAACACCCCCTGGCACGGCCACACCCTCAGCGGGGCCGTCCACACGACGATCCTGCGCGGCACCGTGACCGCGCGAGGAGGGAAGCCCACCGCATGCTGACCACCCGCGAGCCCGCCGTCCTCGTCCTCGAGGACGGCCGCACCTTCCCCGGCCGCGCCTACGGCCGCCGTGGCGAGACGGTGGGCGAGGCCGTCTTCTCCACCGGCATGACCGGCTACCAGGAGACGCTCACCGACCCGAGCTACCACCGCCAGGTCGTCGTCATGACGGCGCCGCACGTCGGCAACACCGGGTGGAACGACGAGGACGACGAGTCGGGGCGGATCTGGGTCGCCGGCTACGTCGTGCGCGATCCCGCGCTGCGGCCCTCGAGCTGGCGATCCCGGCGCTCCCTCGAGGACGAGCTGGACGCACAGGCGGTCGTCGGCATCTGCGACCTCGACACCCGGGCCCTCACCCGGCACCTGCGGGAGAGGGGCGCGATGCGGGTCGGGATCTTCTCCGGGGATGCCGCCGCCGCACCACCCGAGCGGCTGCTGTCCTCGGTGGTGGAGGCACCGTCGATGACGGGTGCGGCGCTCGCCGAGGAGGTGACGACCCGAGCGGCTTACGTCGTGCCCGCGGTGGGGGAGAGGCGGTTCACCGTCGCGGCGGTCGACCTGGGGATCAAGACGAGGACGCCGGAGATGATGGCGGAGCGCGGCATCGAGGTGCACGTGCTGCCGGCCACGGCGACGATCGAGGACGTCCGCGCCGTGCGCCCCGACGGCGTGTTCTTCTCCAACGGGCCGGGCGACCCGAGCACCGCCCACCACCAGGCAGACCTGCTCCAGGCGGTCCTCGGCGACCGGACGCCGTACTTCGGCATCTGCTTCGGCAACCAGATCCTCGGCCGGGCCCTCGGGTTCGGGACCTACAAGCTCAAGTACGGGCACCGGGGCCTCAACCAGCCGGTGATGGACCGCCGCACCGGCAAGGTCGAGGTGACGGCGCACAACCACGGTTTCGCCGTCGACGCGCCCCTCGACGTCGAGTCGCAGACGCCGTTCGGTCGGGTGCGGGTGAGCCACGTGTGCCTCAACGACGACGTCGTCGAGGGGCTGGAGTGCCTCGAGGTGCCCGCCTTCTCGGTGCAGTACCACCCCGAGGCTGCGGCCGGTCCGCACGACGCCGCCTACCTGTTCGACCGCTTCGTCGACCTGATGCAAGGACAGAGCGCCTGATGCCGAAGCGCGACGACATCCGCAGCGTCCTCGTCATCGGGTCGGGCCCCATCGTCATCGGTCAGGCCTGCGAGTTCGACTACTCCGGTACCCAGGCCTGCCGGGTGCTGCGCGAGGAGGGCATCCGCGTCATCCTGGTCAACTCCAACCCGGCCACGATCATGACCGACCCCGAGTTCGCCGACGCCACCTACGTCGAGCCGATCACCCCCGAGATCGTCGAGAAGATCATCGCCAAGGAGCGACCCGACGCGGTCCTGGCGACCCTGGGCGGCCAGACCGCGCTGAACTGCGCGATGGAGCTGCACGAGCGCGGCATCCTCGAGACGTACGGCTGTCCCCTCATCGGCGCCAAGGTCGAGGCGATCCAGCTCGGTGAGGACCGGCAGAAGTTCAAGGGCGTCGTCGACCGCTGTGGCGCAGAGTCGGCCCGCTCGGAGATCTGCCACACCATGGACCAGGTGCTCGCCGCCGCGGGCAGCCTCGGCTACCCCGTGGTCGTGCGCCCGTCCTTCACCATGGGCGGCCTCGGTTCCGGGTTCGCCCACGACGAGGGTGAGCTGCGCCGCATCGCCGGTGCCGGCCTCCAGTACTCCCCGGTGACCGAGGTGCTCCTCGAGGAGTCGATCCTGGGCTGGAAGGAGTACGAGCTCGAGGTGATGCGCGACCACGCCGACAACGTCGTCGTCGTGTGCTCCATCGAGAACCTCGACCCGATGGGCGTCCACACGGGTGACTCGATCACCGTCGCACCCGCCCTGACGCTCACCGACCGGGAGTACCAGCGGCTGCGCGACATCGGCATCGCCGTCATCCGCGAGGTGGGTGTCGACACGGGTGGCTGCAACATCCAGTTCGCGGTCAACCCGGCCGACGGCCGGATCATCGTCATCGAGATGAACCCGCGGGTGTCGCGCTCCTCGGCGCTGGCATCCAAGGCGACCGGCTTCCCGATCGCGAAGATCGCGGCGAAGCTCGCGATCGGCTACACCCTCGACGAGGTTCCCAACGACATCACCCAGGAGACCCCCGCCTCCTTCGAGCCGACGCTCGACTACGTCGTCGTCAAGGTGCCACGCTTCGCCTTCGAGAAGTTCCCAGCGGCCGACGACACGCTGACGACGACGATGAAGTCGGTCGGCGAGGCGATGTCGATCGGCCGCTCGTTCACCGAGGCCCTCCAGAAGGCGCTGCGCTCGCTGGAGAAGAAGGGCAGCAGCTTCCACTGGGACGGAGAGCGTCCCACCACGCAGGAAGCTCGCGCGCTGCTCGACGAGGCGCGCCGCCCCACGGACGGCCGCATCGTGCTCGTCCAACAGGCGCTTCGCGGTGGGCTGTCCGTCGAGGAGGTGCACGATGCGACGGGCATCGACCCCTGGTTCCTCGACCAGATGTCCCTGATCGAGGACCTGGCGGATGCCGTCGCGGCCGCCCCGGAGCTCACCCCCGACCTCCTCCGGTCGGCGAAGCGACACGGGTTCAGCGACGTCCAGCTGGCCTCGTTGCGGGGGATGACCGAAGCGGTCGTCCGCGGCGTGCGCCATGCCCTCGGTGTCCGCCCCGTCTTCAAGACGGTCGACACGTGCGCCGCCGAGTTCGCGGCGCGGACGCCCTACCACTACAGCACCTACGACGAGGAGACCGAGGTCGCTCCCCGGGACCGGCCGGCGGTGCTCATCCTCGGGTCCGGCCCCAACCGCATCGGCCAAGGGGTGGAGTTCGACTACTCCTGTGTGCACGCCTCGTTCGCCCTGCGCGACGCCGGCTACGACACGGTGATGGTCAACTGCAACCCCGAGACGGTCTCCACGGACTACGACACGAGCAGCCGCCTCTACTTCGAGCCGCTCACCCTCGAGGACGTGCTCGAGATCGTCCACGCCGAGACCCGGGCGGGTCCTGTGGCCGGCGTCATCGTGCAGCTGGGCGGGCAGACCCCGCTGGGGCTCGCCAGGGCGCTCAAGGCCGAGGGGGTGCCCATCGTCGGCACCAGCCCGGAGGCCATCGACCTCGCGGAGGACCGCGGCGCCTTCGGCCGGGTGCTGCACGAGGCGGGTCTGCCCGCTCCCAAGCACGGCACGGCGTACAGCGCGTCGGAAGCGGTGGAGATCGCCCGCGAGATCGGCTACCCCGTGCTCGTCCGGCCGTCGTACGTGCTCGGCGGGCGTGGCATGGAGATCGTCTACGACGACGACACCTTGTCGGGCTACGTCGAGCGCGCGACGCTCGCGAGCCCCGAGCACCCGGTGCTCGTCGACCGGTTCCTCGACGACGCCATCGAGATCGATGTCGACGTCCTCTTCGACGGCGAGGAGATGTACCTCGGCGGGATCATGGAGCACATCGAGGAGGCCGGCATCCACTCGGGCGACTCCTCGTGCACCCTGCCGCCGGTCACGCTCGGAGCGAGCGAGCTGGACCGGGTCCGGGTCTCGGTGAGGAGGCTGGCGGAGGGCATCGGGGTGAATGGGCTCATGAACGTGCAGTTCGCCCTCGCCCAGGACGTCCTCTACGTCCTCGAGGCGAACCCCCGCGCCTCGCGGACCGTGCCCTTCGTGGCAAAGGCGACCGGAGTGCCGATCGCCAAGGCGGCCGCCAGGATCATGCTCGGCGCCACCATCGCCGAGCTCCGCGCCGAGGGGCTGCTGCCGGCGAACACCGACGGCGGCAGGATGCCGGCTCACGCCCCCATGTCGGTCAAGGAGGCGGTGCTGCCGTTCAAGCGGTTCCGGACCGCCGATGGCCTCGTCGTCGACAGCCTGCTCGGCCCCGAGATGAGGTCCACCGGCGAGGTGATGGGCATCGACCACGACTTCGGCCGCGCCTTCGCCAAGGCGCAGCTGGGTGCGATCAGCGGGCTCCCCACGAAGGGAACGGTGTTCGTCTCGGTCGCCAACCGCGACAAGCGGGCCATCATCTTCCCCGTCAAGCGCCTCGTCGACCTGGGGTTCCGCATCGTGTCGACCTCCGGCACGGCGGAGGTGTTGCGGCGCAACGCGATCGACGCCGAGGTCGTCCTCAAGCACGCGGAGCGGGGCCCGGACGGGCGCTCGATCGTGGACTGGATCAACGCCGGCGAGGTCGACATGGTGGTCAACACCCCCAGCGGGCCGAGTGCATCGGCACGAGCCGACGGCTACGCGATCCGGGCGGCGACGACCGCCATGGACAAGCCGATCATCACGACCGTGCAGCAGCTGGCCGCCGCCGTGCAGGCCATCGAGGCGGTGCTCGTGGGGGACCTGGACGTGACCTCGCTCCAGGACCACGCCTCCGCGCTCGACCTCTACGGCGTCGAGCCGGCCGGCGCGGGCACGGCCATCGGGGCCCCGGCGTGAGCGGCGTCGTCCAGGTCGCGGGCGAGCTCATCGCCACCCGTCGAGCCGGCGCCTACCACCACCTCACCATCGTCAGCCCAGGGGTCGCCGAGCTCGCCAGGCCGGGCCAGTTCGTCGCCCTGGCCGTCGGGGGGGCGACCTCCGCCAACCTCCTGCGGCGGTGCTTCTCGATCCACAGGGCCAAACCGTCCGGGACCTATGGCGGCACGGTGGACGTCGTCGTGGCGGCGCACGGCGCTGGCACCACCTGGCTCGCCGGCCTGCGCCCGCACGATCCGGTGGACGTCGTGGGACCTTTGGGGCGCCCCTTCCCCCTGCCGGCCGACGCGGTTCCCTGCGTGCTCGTCGGTGGCGGCTACGGCTCGGCCCCTCTCTTCTGGCTGGCGGAGGCGCTGCAGGGCCGGGGGTGCCAGGTCGAGATGGTGCTCGGCGCGGCATCCGACGACCGCCTCTTCGGTGTCGTGGAGGCCCGCCGCACCGCGGACGGTGTCGTCGTGACGACGGACGACGGGTCCGCGGGCCGTCGGGGCTGGGTGTCGGACGTCCTCGGTGACGTCATCGACCGCACCGGGGCGGGCGTCGTCTACGGGTGCGGCCCCATGGCGATGCTGCGATCGGTCACCGAGATCGCCGGCGCCCACGGGGCGGTCGCCCAGGTGGCCGTCGAGGAGTCGATGGCCTGCGGGGTCGGCGTCTGCATGACCTGCGTCCTGCCCGTGACCGGCAACGACGGGGTGACCCGCATGGTCCGCTCGTGTGTCGAGGGCCCGGTCTTCCGTGGTGACCGTGTGCGGTGGGACGCCTTCGCCGACGGGGTGTGCCGGGTGCCGGCCGATACCCTCGGTGCTCCGTCGGCGGGTGGCCACTGATGGTGGACATGTCGACCGCGCTCGCCTCGATGGTCCTGCCCAACCCGGTGATGACGGCATCCGGCTGTGCGGCGAACGGTCACGAGCTGCACCGCTTCTTCCCTGTCTCCGAGCTCGGCGCCTTCGTCACGAAGACGGTCATGGCGGCCCCGCGCTCGGGTCGCGGGACGCCGCGGATGGCCGAGACGGCATCCGGCATGCTGAACTCGATCGGACTCCAGGGACCCGGGATCGACGCGTTCGCCGAGGAGGACCTGGCCTGGCTCGGCTCGGTCGGAGCCCGGGCCCTCGTCTCCATCGCCGGCACGACCGCCGAGGAGTTCGCCGACGTGGCCGAGCGGCTCGCGAGCAGCCCGGCATACGGTGCGGTGGTCGGGGTCGAGGTCAACATCTCGTGCCCCAACGTCGCCAACCGCGGCCTGGTCTTCGCCTGCGACCCGGTCTCCTCGGAGCGGGTCGTGCGGCTCGTGCGCGACCGGCTCCCGGAGGGCACCCCGATCTTCGCCAAGCTGACCCCCGACGTGACGGACATCGCCTCGGTCGCCGCGGCGGCACTGCGTGCCGGGGCGGACGGCCTGACGATGATCAACACCCTCCTCGGCATGGTGATCGACACCGACCTGTTGCGACCACAGCTCGCCGGCGTCACGGGGGGCCTGTCCGGGCCTGCGATCCGCCCGGTCGCCGTGCGAGCTCTGTGGCAGGTCACCGCGGCCATGCGCGAGGGACGGCTGCCGACTGCGCCCCTCATCGGCGTCGGGGGGGTGCGCACCGGGCGTGACGCCCTGGAGCTCGTGGCTGCCGGGGCCTCGGCGGTCCAGGTCGGCACCGCCACCTTCCACGACCCCTCGCGCCCGCGCCGGGTCGTCGACGAGCTCGAGGCCGAGGTCGCCCGACACGGCTTCGGCCGGTTCGCCGACGTCGTCGGTATCGCTCACGACAGGACCGCCCGCCCGTGACCCCCGCCATCCGGAGCTATGGCGAGCGCCTCGGAGCGGCGATGGCGGAGCACGGCCCGTTGTGCGTCGGCATCGACCCGCATGCTGCGCTCCTCGCGCAGTGGGGGCTCCCGGACACCGTCGACGGGCTCGAGAGGTTCGCGATGACCTGCGTCGAGGCGTTCGGGGGAGAGGTGGCGACCGTCAAGCCGCAGTCGGCGTTCTTCGAGCGGTTCGGGTCGAGAGGTGTCGCCGTCCTCGAGCGCACGCTGGAGGGGCTGCGCGACTCCGAGACCCTCTCGCTCCTCGACGTCAAGCGGGGTGACATCGGCTCGACGATGGCGGGGTACGCCGACGCCTATCTCTCCGACGCCTCACCCCTTCGGGCCGACGCGATCACCGTGAGCCCGTACCTGGGCTACGAGTCCCTCCGACCGGCGCTCGACCTCGCGGCGGCACGTGGCCGGGGGGTCTTCGTCCTCACCCTGACGTCCAACCCGGACGGCGCCTCCGTGCAGCACGCGGCAGTGGACGGGCGGACGGTCGCCGCATCGGTGGTCGACGGGGTGACGGAGGACAACACGGCGGCCCGGGCCGCCGGCTCCCTGGGCAGCGTCGGCATGGTCGTCGGTGCCACCGTGGGCAGCGCCGTGGTGGACCTCGGGCTCGACCTCGCAGCGGCATCCGGGCCGATCCTGGCGCCGGGCATCGGTGCGCAAGGAGGGACGGCTCTCGCCCTCCGCAGCACCTTCGGCACCGCCGTGGGGCAGGTCCTCGGCAGCAGCAGTCGCGAGGTCCTCACCGCCGGGCCGGACCCGGCGCGGCTGCGCGAGGCGGCGCTGCGAGTGTCGGCCCAGCTCGCCGACGGGGTGGCGGGCCGGGGGTGACGACGCGACCCCGGAGAGGGTCGTCGCGCTCAGGTCGTCGCGATAGAGTCGCAGCCGTACAGCCGGGCGTTGAGAAGCCAGCGTCCGCATGGCGAAGAAGGACTTCCTGTGGCACTTCCGCCGCTCACACCTGAACAGCGCGCCGCGGCACTCGAGAAGGCCGCAGCCTCCCGCCGGGAGCGTGCCGAGGTCAAGCACCGGCTCAAGCATTCCGGCGCCTCCCTCAACGAGGTCATCGCGGACGGCAAGACCAATGACGTCATCGGCAAGATGCGTGTCTCGGCGCTCCTGGAGTCGATGCCCGGTGTCGGCCGTGTCCGCGCTCGCCAGATCATGGAGGAGGTCGGCATCTCGGAGAGCCGCCGAGTCCGTGGGCTCGGACAGAACCAGGTCGCGGCGCTCCTCGAGCGCTTCGGGCGGTCGTGACGGGGCGCTCGCGCCTCACCGTCCTCGCCGGTCCGACCGCCGTCGGCAAGGGGACCGTCGCGGGCTACGTGCGCGAGCACCACCCCGAGGTCTGGCTCTCTGTCTCGGTGACCACCCGCCGGCCCCGGCCCGGAGAGGCCGACGGTGTCCACTACCACTTCGTCGACGACGCCGAGTTCGACCGGATGGTCGACGAGGGAGAGCTGCTCGAGTGGGCTGTCGTGCACGGCCTCGCGCGCTACGGCACCCCACGCAGACCCGTCGAGGAGGCACTGACCGCGGGCCGCCCGGCCCTCCTCGAGATCGACCTGCAGGGCGCCCGCCAGGTGCGCGACAGCATGCCCGACGCCTTCTTCGTCTTCCTCGCCCCGCCGACGTGGGAGGAGCTGGTCCGCCGCCTGGTCGGGCGCGGCACCGAGGAGGAGCCGGAGCGGGAGGCCCGGTTGGGCACCGCCAGGGTCGAGCTCGCAGCGGCAGCCGAGTTCGACGTGGTCGTGCTCAACGACGACGTTCGGCGCGCGGCCGAGGAACTCGTATCATTGATGAGATCACCCGAACCCATAGCGAAGCGAGACTGAGCGTGTCCGGAACCCTGGCCGACCCCATCGGGATCACCAACCCGCCGATCGACGAGCTGCTCGAGCGCGCCGACTCCAAGTACGCCCTCGTGCTCTACTCGGCCAAGCGGGCCCGGCAGATCAACGCCTACTACGCCCAGCTCCAGGAGGGCCTGCTCGAGTACGTCGGCCCCCTGGTCGACTCCGAGGTGCACGAGAAGCCGATGTCCATCGCGCTGCGCGAGATCAACGAGGGCCTCCTCACCTCCACGCCGACCGAGGAGTGACCCCGTGAGGGTCGTCCTCGGAGTCGCCGGCGGCATCGCGGCATACAAGGCCTGCTCGCTCCTGCGACTGCTCACCGAGGGCGGTCACGACGTCACCGTCGTCCCCACCGCCGGCGCCCTGCGCTTCGTCGGGGAGGCGACGTGGGCGGCCCTGTCCGGCAAGCCGGTCCACACCGACGTGTGGTCGGACATCACCGAGGTGCCGCACGTCCGGCTCGGCCAGCAGGCCGACCTCGTCGTCGTCGCGCCGGCGACCGCCGACCTGCTCGCGCGTGCGGCCACCGGTCAGGCCGACGACCTCCTCACCAACGTCCTGCTCACCGCTCGCTGCCCCGTCGTCGTGGCCCCGGCGATGCACACCGAGATGTGGGAGCACGCCGCCACGCAGGCGAACGTCGCGACGCTCACCGAGCGGGGGGTGCACGTCGTGCCCCCGGCATCCGGGCGTCTGACCGGACGTGACACCGGCCCCGGCCGGCTGCCGGAGCCGGAGGAGCTGTATGCCGTCTGCGCCCGTCTGCTCGCCCGTACCCCCCCGGCCTCCCCGACGTCGTCTGTGGAGATGCCGCCGACACGCGCCGTCGACGGCGTTTCGCCGCGATCTGACAGACGAGGTGGGGGAGCGGGGGACCTGACCGGGCGGCGGGTGGTCGTCACGGCCGGCGGCACCCGGGAGCCGCTCGACCCGGTGCGCTACCTCGGGAACCGTTCGTCCGGCAAGCAGGGACATGCCCTGGCCGAGGTCGCCGCTGCCCGGGGCGCTCGGGTCACGCTGATCTCGTCCTCCTCGCTCCTGCCGCCGCCGGGAGTGGAGGTCGTCCGGGTCGAGACGGCCCTCGACCTCGAAGCGGCGCTCGCCGAGGTCGCCCCCGGTGCGGACGCCGTCGTCATGGCGGCCGCCGTCGCGGACTTCCGGCCCGCCGAGTACGCGGCGCACAAGATCAAGAAGACCCACGCGAGTGGTGGCGACGGCTCCCTCGACGCCTCGGCGCCGGTCGTGACGCTGGTGCGCAACCCCGACATCCTCGCCGGGCTGGTGCAGGCCCGGGGCGACGCGGCGTCCCCGGTGCTCGTGGGGTTCGCGGCGGAGACCGGCGACGGGAACGGATCGGTGCTCGAGCACGCCCGGGCGAAGCTGGCCCGCAAGGGGTGCGACCTGCTCGTCGTCAACGAGGTGGGCCTCGACAAGGCGTTCGGCCGCGACGACAACACCGTCCACATCCTGCGCCGCGGCACAGACGAGGTCACCGACGTGGGCCCGGCCTCCAAGGTCGAGGTCGCGCGCGCCGTCTGGGACGCAGTCCTCCCTCTGCTCTGACCTCCCTTGTCCCGGCCCGGCCCGGGACAAGGGAGGACGATAGGGTCAGTGACGGGCAGTGGCGTGGTCGTCGGCGTCGGCGTGCTGCTCGGCGTGCTCGGTCTCGTCACCGTCGTGGTCCTTCTGGTCGTGCGCCTCGACCTCGTCCGCCTCGACCTGGTCCGCCTCCGCCTCCGCCTGCCGAGCGTCCGCGTGGTCACCCTGCCTGGCGTCACCCTGCGCCTCGTCACCCTCCGGCTGCTGGATGCCGCCGTGAGCCTCAACGGCGGTCGTGTCGTCGTGCTCTCCTGTTCCCAGCTCGTCGGTGCTGGACTCCCTGGTGTGCCCTGCGCCCTCATCCTGGGCACCGGCTCCCGACGCGGGGACCGGGGCGTCCACGGTCGCGGCGACGCCGGCATCCCTGGGCTCATCGGTCGCGGGGGAGCCGAAGCTGGTGGGTCCACCACCCAGTGTTGCCAGCATGTTGCGCACGTTGCTGAGCTGTGCGGTGATGCTGTCACGACGAGCGGTGGCCGCGGCGAGCTCGCGCTCGGAGTCGCGACGGATGCGATCGGCCTGCTCCTTGGCGGAGCTCACCAAGGTGGAGGCCTCCCTGCGTGCTGCCTCGAGCACGCGAGCGGCCTCGTCGGCCTTGGTGCGGTGGTCCTCCTCCGACTCCCGGGCGAGGAGGTCGGCGCGCTCCTGGACGGCGGCGAGCGCCTGGTCCTGCTTGGCCATCTGCGCGGTGAACTCCGCCACCGACCGCTCGCGACGCTCGCCGAGGGTGCGCTCGAAGTCCGCCGCGGAGGCGGCCGCAGTGGCCCGCTGCTGCTCGAAGTAGGCCTCGGCCTCCTCGCGGCGGGCGGCTGCCTCGCGCGCGGCGTCGTCGATGATGGCGTCCGCCTCCTTCTTCGCGCGCGACAGCGTCTCGGCCGACTCGACCTCCGCCTTGGAGCGCATCTCCTCGGCGTACCGGTCCGCCTCCGCCCGGGTCAGGGCGGCGGCCTCCTGTGCGCCGCGGCGGATCTCCTCGACGTCCGCGTTCGCCCCCTCCCGCATCGCGGCGGCCTCCTCGTCGGCGAGCCCCAGCATCGCGCCGATCCGTTCACCGAGGTCCGCGAAGGTCGGGCTCGACACCGTGCGCGTCTGTGCCTCGAGCTCGGTGATCGCGCGGCGCTGGTCCTCGAGCTCCTCGCTGAGCGCCTCGTGGAGGTGCCGGAGCTTGCTCAGCTCGACGGCGCTCTGGGCCGCCTCCTGCCGAGCGGCCTCCGCGATCTGCTCCAGGGCCGTGACGTGCTGGTCGACCTGGACGGGGTCGTAGCCGCGGAAGACAGTGGGGAACTCCGGCTCGTTCATGGGGACTCCTGGTCGGGGGTGGTGGGGTGGGGTTGTTCCTGAATCGCCAGGGCGTCGATGACCCCGGAAAGGTTGCCGAGCTGTGCGGTGATGGCGTCCCGCCGGGCAGCGAGTGTATGCACCTCGGCGCGGGCCCGCTCCACCGCGGCCTGGGCCTCGGAGCGGACGGCGTCAGCGCGCACCCTCGCCTCCTCGGAGGCCTTCATGATCTCGGCGCGGGCGGCCCGGTGGTACTCGTGCGCCTCCCGGTGCATCCGCTCCACGTCCTCCGCCGCACGCTGCCGGACCGTTCGGGCGCCCAGGTCGGCGTCCGCGAGACGGCGGTCCGCGCGTTGCCGGGCCTCCGCCTCCCGGACCTGCGCCTCCGCGAGGATGCGCTCCGACTCACGGCCGGCCGCCTCGCGGGTCCGGGTCGCGTCGGCGAGGGCCTCGCCGAGGACGGCCTCGGCCTGCTCGCGCATCCTCGTGGACTCGGACTCCGCCTCCGCGAGCCGGTCGCGGCTCCTGGCCGTCGCGCTGCCGAGCAGGGTCTCGACCCGGTGCCTATGGGTCCTCGTGCGCTCGGCGAGCTCCTGGTGGTGTGTCCCCGCCCGCTCGGCGGCGTCCGCCTCGGCACGGGCCAGGATGTCGCGCACCGTTCCCTGGGCCCAGGCCAGGTGCGCCTCCGCGGTGGCCATGATCGCGGCGGCCTCCTCCTCGGCCTGGGCGACGACCCCGGCTGCCCGGTCACGCGCCGAACCGAGCAGCTCCTCGGCCTCGGCTCGGGACGCGGCCTCACGCTCGGTCAGCTGGGCGAGCCGGGTCGCCACCTCGCCCTCGGCCTCGCGACGGTGGCGGGCGGCATACTCCTCCGAGTCCCGGCGCAGGTCGGCGAGCTCGGTGAGCGTCGACTCCCGCACCGCGGCCAGCTGGGTCGACAGCGTCTCGTGCTCCGCGGTGAACCTCTCCTGCTGGGCCTGCTCGTCGCGGGCCAGCCGGGTGAGGATCGCCTTCTGGTGGGTCCGCGCCTCGTCGAGGAGGGCGTCGGCCTTGGCCTGGGCGTCGGCGAGCTGGGCCTGGGCCTGCTCCTCCGCGAGCGCCACGGCCTCGTCGCTCGCCTTGGTGGCCCGGGCACGCAGCAGGGACGCCTGGTCGGCGGCGTCGGCGAGCATGATCTCGACCTCCGCGCGGGTCTCCTCGAGGCGTCGCTCCGCCTCCTCCCGGGCCGCCTGGACGGTGACTTGCAGCTCCTCGAGCTCGTGGGCGCCCGCCTGGGCCTCGGCCCGCACGCGCAGCGCCTCGGCGCGGGCGTGGCTCACCTCCTGGTTGGCGTCGGCCCGGAGCTGGTCGGCCAGTGTCTGGGCCCGGGTGAGCAGGGAGAGCGCCTCGTCGGCGGGGCTCAACGGCGACTGTCTGCCGGCATCTCCCGCTCTCGCTGCACGCGTGGACCCGTCAGACACGCTCTGCATCATCCCAGACCTTGCACCATCCGTCGGACCCAATCTTCGCCGGGCACCGGGCACCGGTAGATTGGCCGCGCGCGGCGGCCTGCAGCCGCGGCCGGCCCGTCCCACCGAAGGAGTTCCGCGTGTCCGCACGCCTGTTCACGTCCGAGTCCGTGACCGAAGGTCACCCGGACAAGATCTGTGACCAGATCTCCGACGCGATCCTCGACGCGATGCTGGCCCAGGACCCGCGCAGCCGCGTCGCCGTCGAGACCATGGTCACCACAGGTCTCGTGCACGTCGCCGGCGAGGTCACCACCGAGGCCTACGTCGAGATCCCGAAGATCGTCCGGGACACGGTCCTGCGCATCGGCTACGACAGCTCGACGAAGGGCTTCGACGGCGCGTCGTGCGGGGTCAGCGCGTCGATCGGGCAGCAGAGCCCCGACATCGCCCAGGGCGTCGACACGGCATTCGAGAGCCGCACCGGCGGTGTCGACCCGCTCGACAAGCAGGGCGCCGGCGACCAGGGCCTGATGTTCGGCTACGCGACCGACGACACCCCGGAGCTCATGCCGCTCCCGATCTTCCTCGCACACCGCCTCGCCGAGCGACTCACCGCGGTTCGCAAGACCGGCGAGCTCACGTACCTGCGGCCCGACGGCAAGACGCAGGTGACCATCGGCTACGACGGCGACCGCGCGGTCTCCCTCGACGCCGTCGTCGTGTCGACGCAGCACGCGGAGGACATCTCGATCGAGGGCATGCTCGAGCCCGACATCCGGGCCCACGTCATCGACCCCGTGCTGGCCCAGCTCTCGGATGCCGGCACGTCCCTCCGCACGGAGGACTACCGCGCGTACATCAACCCCACGGGCAAGTTCGTCATCGGTGGGCCGATGGGCGACGCCGGGCTCACCGGCCGCAAGATCATCGTCGACACCTACGGCGGCATGGCGCGGCACGGCGGCGGCGCCTTCTCCGGGAAGGACCCGAGCAAGGTGGACCGCTCCGCCGCCTACGCCACGCGGTGGGTAGCCAAGAACGTCGTCTCCGCCGGCCTGGCCCGTCGGTGCGAGCTGCAGGTCGCCTACGCGATCGGCAAGGCACAGCCGGTCGGCCTCTACGTCGAGACGTTCGGCACCGAGACCGTTCCGGCCGAGCGGATCCAGAAGGCCATCACGACGACCTTCGACCTGCGGCCCGCCGCCATCCTCGAGCAGCTCGACCTGCTCCGCCCGATCTACCGGGCGACCGCCGCCTACGGTCACTTCGGCCGCACGACCGCTGACGGCGTGGACAACCCCTTCACCTGGGAGCACACCGACCGGGTGGAGGATCTCCAGCGCGCGGCACACGGCTGACCTCGTCGTCCACAGCCGACCCGACCACCCACGCCCGCGTCGGTGCGCTCCGCTAGTTTCGGGAGCGTGACAGTGGCCCACGGCGACGAGGGCGCGCCCGGCGAGCAGCTGGCGCTCCTCACACCCCGCCCGGTGGCCCGACGACCTCGTCGACTGGCCGGCGACGACCCGACGACGGCCGAGCGTCCCGTGGCGGTCGTCCAGGTCGACACCGGGCTGGCCCACCTGGACCGCCCCTTCGAGTACACCGTCCCGGAGTCGATGGCCGCGACGGCCGTCGCGGGGGTGCGCGTCAAGGTGCGCTTCGCGGGCCAGGACCTCGACGGCTTCGTCCTGGAGCGCCGGGAGGCGGCGGAGCACCCGGGCCGGCTGAGCCCGCTGCGGCGGGTGGTCTCCCCCGAGCCGGTGCTCGTGCCCGGGGTGCTGCGCGCCGCCCGAGCGGTGGCCGACCGGTATGCCGGGTCGCTCGGCGACGTGCTCCGGCTCGCCGTCCCTCCTCGCCACGCGGCGGCCGAGAATGCCCTCGCCGTCGACCCGCCCGCTCACCCGCCCCTGCCGGCACGTTCCAGCCGTGAATGGCCGTCGTATGCCGCCGGGTCGGCCTTCCTGGCGCACCTCACCGCAGGCGGTGCGCCGGGCGCCTCGGTCCTCACGCTGCCGTCGACGCGCAGCGACGCCGGCTGGCCGGTCCTCCTGGCAGAGGCCGCCCGGGCAGCGGTGGAAGGAGGTCGCGGTGCGGTGATCGTCGTTCCGGACCACCGCGACGTCGTGCGGGTGGAGACGGCCCTCGGCGAGGTGCTCGGCTCCGGGAGGCACACTCGGCTCACCGCCGACCAGGGTCCCCAGGCGCGGTACACGGCATACCTCAAGGTCCTTCGTGGGCACGCCCAGGTCGTGGTGGGGACGAGGGCGGCGGCCTTCGCGCCGGTGCGCGACCTCGGGCTGCTCGCCTGGTGGGACGACGGTGACGACCTCCTCGACGAGCCGCGCGCGCCCTACCCGCACGTGCGCGAGGTCGTGCTGGCCCGAGCAGCGGTCGAGAGGGCGGGGGTGCTCGCCGCGGGTTTCGCCCGTTCGGTCGCGGTCGCGGAGCTCGTCGAACGGCAGGTGCTCACGCGCGTCGAGGCGCCGCGGGCCGCGGTGCGGCGGGCGGTTCCGGCCGTGCACGTCGCGGGTGAGGGGCACGACCCGGACCGAGATCCGGCGGTGGCAGCGGCGCACCTCCCGAGCGTCGCGTGGCGCACCGCCAAGGAGGCCCTTGCGGCCGGCCCGGTGCTGGTCCAGGTCCCCCGGCGTGGCTACCTGCCGGCGCTCTCCTGCCAGGACTGTCGTCGGCCCGCGCGGTGCCCGGTGTGCGCAGGCCCACTCGGGCTCCCCGGGCCGCAGGGGCCTCCGGCCTGCCGGTGGTGTGGCCGGGTGGAGACGGCGTTCACCTGCCCGTCGTGCGCCGGCACCCGGCTGCGGTCGTCGGTCGTGGGTGCCCGCCGCACCGCGGAGGAGCTGGGACGGGCCTTTCCCGGCGTCCCGGTCGAGCGCTCGGGTGCGGGCACGGTGCTGGACGCCGTCCCCCCGGGCCCTCGCCTCGTCGTCTCCACCCCCGGCGCGGAGCCGGTCGCACCTCAGGGGTATGCCGCGGCTCTGCTCCTCGACGCGTGGGCGCTGCTCGAGCGACCTAGCCTGACGGCGGGCGAGGAGTCCCTCCGGCGGTGGCTCGCCGCAGCAGCGCTCGTCCGGCCGGCGGACGCCGGGGGCCGGATCGTGCTCGCCGGGGCGCCCACGGAGGTGACACTGCCCGCCGTCGAGGCCCTCGTGCGCTGGGACCCCGCGTGGTTCGCCGGCCGCGAGCTCGCCGAGCGACGGCACCTCTCCCTGCCCCCGACGCACCGGACCGCCCTGCTCACCGGGAGCCGGGCCGCGCTCGAGGCCGCAGCGGCCGAGCTGCACCTGCCCGACTCCGCCGCGGTGCTGGGCCCGCTGCCCCACGGGGCTGACGGCCTCTGGCGGGCGATCGTCACCGTGCCGGTGACCGACGGCCTCGCTCTGGCGCGCGAGCTGGCGGCGATGCGGGCGCGTGCCTCCGCACGCAAGGACCCGGATCCGGTCACCGTTCGGGTGGACCCGCCGGATCCGACTGCGTGACCGCGTCCACCTAGAATCCCGGGGTGAGCGTCAGCCCCATCCGCGTCTTCGGCGACCCCGTGCTGCGGACTCCGGCCGAGCCGGTGGTCGACTTCGACGCCGAGCTGCGACACCTCGTGCGAGACCTCACCGACACGATGCTCGACGCGGGCGGGGCCGGACTCGCGGCGCCCCAGCTGGGCGTCGCCCTGCGGGTGTTCACCTACCGCGTGGACGACGTCGTCGGTCACCTCGTCAACCCCGACCTGGAGCTGGGGGACGAGCTGGAGTGTGGACCCGAGGGCTGCCTCTCCTTTCCGGGGATGCGCTTCGACACGCCCCGCGCGGTCAGCACCGTCGCACGCGGTCGCGACGTCTTCGGCGAACCGGTCGTCGTCGAGGGCACGCAGCGGCTCGCGCGGGCGCTCCAGCACGAGACCGACCACCTCGACGGCATCCTCTTCGTGGACCGTCTCGACCCCGAGCACCGTCGCGAGGCCATGCGGATCGTCCGGGAGACCGACTGGGGACGCGGCGCGCCCCCCGTCGTCCGGGTCAGCCCGCACGCGGACACGTTCGGGAGGCGCTGAGTGCGGCTCGTCGTCGCGGGCACGCCTGCCACAGCGGTCCCGTCACTGCGGGCCCTGCTGGCTTCCCGCCACGAGGTCGTCGCGGTCGTGACGCGGCCCGACGCGCCTGCTGGGCGGGGCCGCGCCCTGGCGCCGTCGCCGGTCAAGCAGACCGCCCTCGAGCACGGACTCCTCGTGCTGACCCCGCCCACGCCGCGTGACCCGGAGTTCCTCGACCGCCTGGGCGGGCTGGCTCCGGACTGCTGCCCGGTCGTGGCGTACGGCGCCCTCGTGCCCCGGGTGGCGCTCGACATCCCCGCACACGGGTGGGTGAACCTCCACTTCTCGCTCCTGCCGGCCTGGCGGGGTGCGGCACCCGTGCAGCGGGCCGTGATGGCCGGCGACGCCGTGACCGGTGCGACGACGTTCCTCCTGGAAGAGGGTCTCGACACGGGACCGGTGCTCGGCACGCTCACCGAGCCGGTTCGCCCCGACGACACGGCGGGAACGCTGCTCGACCGGCTGGCCCACGCCGGAGCCGGGCTCCTCGTCGCGACGATGGACGGTCTGGAGGCCGGTGATCTCCGGGCCGTGCCGCAACCCTCGGAGGGTGTGAGCCACGCCCCGAAGCTCACCACCGACGAGGCGCGGGTCCGCTGGTCCCTCCCCGCCCACGTCGTCGACCGGCACGTGCGCGGCTGCACGCCGGCACCGGGTGCGTGGACGACGTTCCGTGGGGAACGACTCAAGATCGGACCGCTGCGGATGCCGACGACCTCCGCCGTACGTGAGGAGGACCACCTGGCCCCACTCGAGCCGGGAGTCCTGCGGGTCGACAAGCGTGCCGTGCTCGTGGGCACCGGGTCGGCGCCCGTCGAGCTGGGCGAGGTGGGCCCGCACGGACGGAAGGCCATGACCGCCGCCGACTGGGCCCGCGGCGCCCGGATCACGAGCGGGGAGCACCTGGATGCCTGACGACGGCGGCGGCCGGGGCCGGCCCCGCCGGCGCAGCGTCACCGCGCCGGCGGACCGGACGCGTCGGGCGGAGCCGACTCGCTTCGCGGCATACACGCTCCTGCGCGCGGTGGCTGACGGCGCCTACGCCAACCTCGAGATGTCGGCGGTCCTGCGACGTCACCGGCTGGAGGGTCGCGACGCCGCGTTCGCCACCGAGCTGGCGTTCGGCACCATCCGCTGGCAGGGCTTCTACGACGCCGTCGTGGCCGAGGCCGCGGGGCGGCCCACCTCGCGGATCGACCCCCAGGTCCTCGACGTCCTGCGCCTCGGGTCCCACCAGCTGCTGGGGATGCGGGTGGCCACGCACGCCGCCGCCGACCAGACGGTGGGTCTGGCCCGCGCGGTGGCCGGTGCCGGCGCGAGCGGCTTCGTCAACGCCGTCATGCGACGCATCAGCGAGCGCACGCTCGAGGAGTGGCGCGAGGCGGTCGTCCCCGGGGGTGGAGGAGCGGCAGCGCTCGCGGTGCGCCACAGCCATCCCGAGTGGGTGGTCAGCGCCCTCCGGGCGGCACTGCTGGGGCACGGACGGGCCACGCCGGACACCGTCGACAGCGAGCTCACGTCCCTGCTCGAGGCCGACAACACGCCACCGCAGGTGCACCTGGTGGCCCGGCCGGGCCTCTCGACCGTCGACGAGCTGGTCGCGGCGGGCGACGTCGAGCGGAGCACCGGCTCGCCCATCGGGGCGGTCCTCGTCTCGGGGGACCCGGGTGACATCCCGGCCGTGCGGGACGGCCGGGCCGCCGTCCAGGACGAGGGCTCCCAGCTCGTGGCACTCGCACTGGCCACGGCGGAGACCGCGCCCGGCATTCCCGCGCGATGGCTCGACCTGTGCGCGGGCCCCGGGGGCAAGGCCGGGGTGCTGGGCGCGTTGGCGCTCCTCAGCGACAACGACCTCGTGGCGAACGAGGTGAGCCAGCACCGGGCCGACCTCGTGCGCTCGACCCTCCGACCCGTGGCCAGGCTGGCGGCGAGGAGCGGCCGCAGCGTCGACGTGCGCACGGCGGACGGCCGGCGCCTCGGGGAGGACGAGCCGGCGGCATACGGCCGCGTTCTCGTCGACGTCCCCTGCACCGGGCTGGGAGCGCTGCGGCGACGTCCGGAGGCTCGGTGGCGACGGTCCCCGTCCGACGTGGCCGAGCTGGCCCCGCTGCAGCGCGCCCTGCTCGCCTCGGCGCTCGACGCGGTGGCACCCGGTGGGGTGGTGGGGTACGCCACCTGCAGCCCCCACGTGGCCGAGACCCGGTTCGTCGTCGCCGACGTCCTCAAGAGGAGGTCGGACGTGGAGCTCGACGACGCGCGCCCGTTGTTCACCGACACGGCCGGGGCCCCCCTGGAGGGGCTCGGCGAGGGTCCCTTCGTGCAGCTCTGGCCGCACGTGCACCGGACCGACGCGATGTTCTTCGCGCTGCTGCGGCGTCGTTAGGGTGGCGCGCGTGCAGATCTCACCGTCGCTCCTCTCCGCAGACTTCGCCAACCTCGAGCGGGAGCTGGGTGCCATCGCGAATGCCGACTGGGCGCACGTCGACGTCATGGACAACCACTTCGTGCCCAACCTCACCCTCGGCCTGCCGGTCGTCGAGCGGCTCGTCGCGGTGTCGCCGATCCCGGTGGACTGCCACCTCATGATCGACGACCCGGACCGGTGGGCGCCGGGCTACGCCGAGGCCGGCGCGAGGTCCGTGACCTTCCACGTCGAGGCGGTGCGCGATGCCGTGGGCACTGCTCGGGCGATCCGCTCGGCCGGGGCCCGGGCGGCCTTCGCCGTCAAGCCGGGGACGGCCTTCGCCCCGTACGCCGACCTGCTGCGCGAGGTCGACATGGTGCTCGTCATGACGGTCGAGCCGGGCTTCGGGGGTCAGTCCTTCATGGCCGACCAGATGGCGAAGGTGCGCGAGGTCCGCGAGGCGGTGCGTCGCGCCGGTGGGGAGATCTGGGTGCAGGTCGACGGAGGCGTGTCCGCGTCGACGATCGAGCAGTGCGCGGAGGCCGGTGCCGACGTGTTCGTCGCCGGGTCGGCGGTCTACGGGGCGGAGTCCGCGGCGGGGGCGGTGGAGGAGCTGCGCGCCCTGGCCCAGCAGCACGGCGAGCAGTGAGCGGCTCCGGCTCGTTGGTCGAGCGCCTGTCCGGGCTCGACGGGTATGCCGCCGACCTCACCATCACCGAGGGGCTCGCGCCGGGTGCGGTGCTCGAGGGCGTCGAGCTGGAGGGGTGCCGGTTCGACGGCTCGATGATGGAGGGCGCCGCGCTGCGGGGCTGCACCTTCACCGACTGCGTCTTCACCGGGTGCAACCTCTCCAGGGTCGACCTCGACGCGTCGCGTCTCGTCGACTGCCGCTTCGTGGACTGCAAGGCACTCGCGGTGGTGTGGACCCGTGTCGCCCCGGCTGCGCTCTCGGCGCGCCCGTGGGACTTCGAACGGTGCCGCCTGGACCTGGCGTCCTTCCAGGAGGGCGAGCTGGCCGGGAGCCGGATGGTCGACTGCTCGCTGCGCGAGGCGGACTTCGCGGGCGCGGACTGCCGAGCCGTCGACTTCGCCCAGAGCGACCTCGCCGGTGCGGTGTTCGTGGGAACCGACCTGCGCGGCGCCGGCCTCGTCGGGGCTACCGGCTACGCGTTCGACCCGTCCCGGAACCGGGTGCACGGGATGAAGGTCGATGACACCGGCGCGACCGGTCTGCTCCGGGCGATGGGCATCCTCGTGGAGTGAGCTGGCCTCACGGTCGTGACGCGGATCTCCGCTCCCCACGCAGGTACGACCGCGTTCGCCGGTGACCCTGCGGCATACTGGCCCCACGTGCTCCGGGGTCGGTGAAACTCCGAGCCGGCGGTGACAGTCCGCGACCCGACCGCAGCCAGCGGCCGGTTGACCAGGTGCAACTCCTGGACCGACGGTGAAAGTCCGGATGGTAGGCAGCACGTACGACGGTTGTGCCGGAGGTCTGTCGACCGCCGGCCCGCCCGTGGTGCACGTCCCCGGAGTTCGTCCGAGAAGCACAACGAACCCAAAGGACGAACACCCCTCATGAACACCCTCCTTGCGGCGGCCACTGACCCGTCGCAGAACTTCTTCCAGCAGGTCATCGACGCGACCATCCCCATCGGCAAGTACGAGCTGCACTGGCTCGAGCTGATCGGCGTCTCGATCGGCATCGCCTCCGCCTGGCTCGGCATGAAGCGCCTCGTGTGGGCCTGGCCGGTCGGCATCGTGGCCAACATCATGCTGTTCTTCGTCTACGTCGGCGCCGCCTTCGGGGCCGACGAGCGGATCCCGCTGTACGGCCAGTCCGGCCGTCAAGTCTTCTTCATCGTCGTCAGCATCTACGGCTGGGTCCGCTGGGCGCAGCACCGGCGCCGGATGGGGGCTGCCAGCGACGCCCCGGCGATCGTCCCGCGCTGGATGCGCCCGGGTGAGCGGGTCGCGGTCGTCGCCTGCTGGCTGGTCGGCACCGTCATCGTCCACCAGGTGTTCGTGGCCCTCTGGGAGGCCTCGCCGAACCCGTTCTACACGCCGCAGTGGTGGTTCTACTGGTGCGACGCCTGGATCTTCGTGGGCTCGATCGTCGCCACCTACGCGATGGCCCGGGGCTGGAACGAGTTCTGGCTGGCCTGGATCGGGGTCGACCTGGTCGGCGTGCCCCTCGGCTTCGCGACCGGCTACGTGCCGACCGCCGTGATGTACACCTTCTACGGGATGTTCGTCATCTACGGCTTCACCCAGTGGGTCAAGGTCACCCGCACCGAACGCCCGGAACCGGAGCGTGAGGTGGAGCCGGCCCACGTCGGCTGACGCGGCGCCGGACGGGGGCGAGGGGTCACCCCTCGCCCCCGTACGCTTGGCTCTCGTGAAGACGTTCGACGGCCTGTATGCCGAGCTGGCCGAGAAGGCCCTGACCCGACCCCCCGGGTCGGGCACCGTGGCGGCCCTGGACGCCGGCGTGCATGCCATCGGCAAGAAGATCGTCGAGGAGGCGGCCGAGGTGTGGATGGCCGCCGAGCACGAGGGCGCCGAACGGACCGCCGAGGAGATCAGCCAGCTGCTGTACCACCTCCAGGTGCTCATGCTGGCGGCGGACATCTCACCGGACGACGGCGGCCGCCATGCTCCGGGAGGCGGGATACCGCGTGCGCCGGGACCCCAAGGAGCTCATCGTCGTCGATGCCGACAACGGCGTGGAGCTCTTCTACCTCCGGCCCCGCGACATCGCCGTCTATGTCGGGTCGGGGACGGTGGACTGTGGTGTCACCGGGCGGGACCTGCTGCTGGACTCCGGCTCGGCCGCCGTCGAGGTCATGGGTCTCGGCTTCGGGACCTCGACGTTCCGGTATGCCGCCCGCCCCGGCACCGCGTCCGCCCTCGCCGACGTGGCCGGTCACCGCGTCGCGACGAGCTACCCCGGTCTCGTCGAGAAGCACCTGGCCGACCACGGCGTCTCCGCTGCTGTCGTGCGCCTGGACGGGGCCGTGGAGACCGCCATCACCCTCGGGGTCGCGGACGTCATCGCGGACGTCGTCGAGACCGGTGCGACGTTGCGCTCCCAGGGGCTCGAGGTCTTCGGCGAGCCCATCCTGCGCAGCGAGGCCGTGCTGGTCCGACGAGAGGGCAGCGAGGAGAAGGCCGGCATCGAGGTGCTCCGGCGTCGTCTCCTCGGCGTCACCACCGCCCGGCACTACGTGATGCTCGACTACGACGTCCCGGCGACGCTCGTCGACGCCGCCTGCTCGATCACGCCGGGCCTGGAGTCACCCACCGTCTCGCCGCTGCAGAATCCCGAGTGGTTCGCCGTTCGTGCCATGGTGCCGCGGTCGACCACCAACGCGATCATGGACGAGCTGTACGACCTCGGCGCCAGGGCCATCCTCGTCACCGACATCACCGCGTGCCGCCTGTGAGCGACTCCGGCCGTTTCCCGGCCGTCGCCCCGTTCGCGCCGTTCCGCCCTCGGCGGGGCAGGGCGGTGCCCCTGGTCATGGCGGCGGCTGCGCTCATCGTCTGTGCCGCCGTTGCGGTGGGCATGGGACGCGCCGGAGGCTGGCGGCTCGCCGACCAGCTCGCCCTCGTGGGGTTCGGAGCAGCCATTGGGGCCTTCCTCCTGCGGTACGCGAGCATCCGTGCCGTGCCGGACGACGACGGCCTGACGGTCCGCAACCTCCTCGTCACCCGGCGAGTGGAGTGGGGCGACATCGTCCAGGTGCGGTTCCCGGACGGTGCGCCGTGGGCCAGCGTGGAGCTCGACGACACCGAGGAGCTCGCGGTCATGGCCATCCAACGGGTCGACGGCGAGGTGGCCCGGTCCGAGGCGCACCGGTTGGCAGGTCTCGTCTCGCAGCACCGCAGGAACACCAGGGGTTGACTCCGTTCATCGCCCTGCGCTTATGATAAGGCATGGCCGATGAAGCACGTGTCCTCGACGCACTGGGCGACCGCACCCGGCGGACCGTTCTCGAGCTGCTCCGCGGGGGGGAGCGAAGCGTCCGCGAGCTGACCGACGCGACGGGCGTCAGCCAGCCCGCGGTGTCCCAGCACCTGCGGGTCCTTCGGGAGGCGGGACTGGTCACCGTGCGCCCGGAGGGGACCAGACGCCTCCATCGCGTGGACCTCGACGGCCTGGCCGGGCTGCGGGCCTGGGTCGACCGGTTCTGGGACGACGCGCTGGACGCCTTCGTCGCCCACGCCGAGGGCGGTGAGCGGTCATGACCCCGCGGCCCGCGGTGCCTCCCATCCTGCGGTCGGCTCAGGTCGACCGGGGCGTCGAGGACGCGTTCGACGTCTTCACGCGGCTGATCGGGGCGTGGTGGCCGCTGGCGACGCACGGGGTCTTCGGCGACCACTCGGGCGGCATCTCGTTCGAGGACGGCCGGCTCGTCGAACGGGCCGTCGACGGCAGGGTCTCCGTCTGGGGCGAGGTGCTCGCCTGGGAGCCGCCGCACCGGATCCTCTTCACCTGGCACCCGGGGCGTGACGAGGACGACGCCTCCGAGGTGGAGGTCCGGTTCGCCCGGGACGGGGTCGGGACCCGCGTCGAGCTCGAGCACCGCGGCTGGGAGGCCTTCGGCGAGAGCGCGATGCCTCGTCGCCGAGGGTACGTCGGCCCGGGTGCTTGGGGCCACGTGCTGGACCACTTCGCCGACGGCGCCGAGGAGCGGCCCGAAGCGGTCAACCTCTCCGTGCTCGACGGGGCGTATGCCGCGTTCTTCGAGGAGGCGGAGCGCGGCGGCTTCGGGCCGCCACCCGACGGTGAGTGGGACGCGGGCCAGGTCGTGGCGCACGTGGCGCTCAACGACCTGGCGATGACCGCCGTCGCGCAGGCCATCGTCCAGGGTCGCGGCGAGCTCGTGTTCGCGAACGAGGTGTGCCAGGACCGTGCGGTGCTGGACGCCTTCGTCCAGGACGCCGGCGACCTCTCCCAGCTCGTGGCCCGGGCGCGGTCGATCAGCGCCGTGGCGAGGGCGGCCACGGCACGACTGGATCGGAGCCGGCTCGCCACCCCCGTGCACTGCCGGATGCTGCACGACGGCACCGTCGTCCTGGACGAGCCGGTGCACTGGGGCCGCATCGCCGTGCACACGCAGGCCACCCGGCACCTCCCGGCCCACACCGGTCAGCTGCGCGACCTCAGGACGTGACGACGCTTCCTGCACCCACCCGTTGCAGGTCAGGCCTGAGCCGGACCGCGAGCGCGAGCTGGGGCACGGCGACGAGGGCGAGGAGCGCCCACACCCACGCGAAGCCACCCGTCGTGTCCTCCACTGCCCCCATCGCCGCCGGCCCGAATGCCGCGACGCTGTAGCTGACGAGGAACGCCATCGCCGTGAGGCGGGCGCTGTCCCGGGGTGTTGCGGCATACCGGACGAGCAGCACGAGCCCGAGCGCGAAGGCGGCGCCCTGCCCGGCACCGAGCAGCACGGCCCACAGCCACGGCGCGGTGTCGGGCGCGAGCCAGACCCCGACCTGGCCGAGGCCGCCGAGCACGCCTGCGGCCACGAGGAGCACCCGGGCGTCCGGGACCCGGTCGAGGAGAGTCGGTGCGACCAGCCCTGACACGAGCTGGGAACCGGTGAAGACCGCCATGAGCAGCCCGGCATCCCTCGCGCTCCACCCGTGCGTCTCGTACGTCGGGGCGAGCCAGGCGAGGGCGGAGTAGAACTGCCACGACTGGCAGGTCAGGTATGCGGCGAGCAGCCATGCCGTCGCACTCGCCCAGGGAAGCGCGTGGCTGACGTCCTCGGGTGCCTGGTCGGGCAGTGTGTGGTGGTGCACCGCCCGAGTGACCGGCACCCACGCCAGCATCCCGACGAGTGCGACGACGGCCCACGCGAGGAGCGAGCGGGACCAGCCGCCCAAGGCGGTGGCCAACGGCACCGCGGCTGCCGACGCCACCGCTGCGCCGCCCATCATCGAGAACATCGTGAGGCCGGTGCCCAGGCCGGCACGGCGGGGCGGGAAGACGGCCTTGACGATGCCGGGGAGCAGCGTGCCGGCGAGGGCGATCCCCGTGCCGGCCAGGAAGGTCCCGGCATACAGCGCCCACACCGCCTCGCCCCCCGCACCGCGCAGGACCAGCCCCGAGAGCACGATCGCGATGCCCGAGGCGATCGAGCGCGCGGAGCCGACCCTCCGTGCGACCTGGTTGGCGACCGGAGCGAGCAGTCCCATGCAGAGCACCGGCACGGTCGTCAGCACGCCCATCCAGGCGCTGGACAGGCCCAGGTCGGCGCGGACCGCCTCGGCCAGCGGCGGGAGGCTGGCCATGAGGGTGCGGAGGTTCGCCGCGACGAGGACGAGGGCGGCGACCACCGCCCACATCGGCATCCGGGGCTTCACGCGTCGCCGGTGGACAGCACGACATGGGCATGGTCGCGCGGGTTGGCCGTGGCGTACACGGCGTCCTCCTGGGCGGCCCAGCGGGCCCAGTGCGGCGCGTAGAGCTCACCGTCCCGGGCCAGCGCCCGCTCCCGGCGCAGCGCGACCGGGGCGTCCAGCCAGACCCGCACGGCGGCATACCCCAGCGCGGGCGGGACGAGCGCGCCGCACCCCTCGAGCACCAGGTGCGTCGACGGCTCGACGCGCACCGACGGTCCCGGCCGGCTCCGCCGCCAGTCCCACGTGGGGTATGCCGGCTGCTCACCTCGGCTGAGCGGCACGAGGACGTGCTCGGTCACGAGCTGGACCCCCGCCGCGAGACCGTCCCACCCGGGGAAGATGTCGTCGAGGTGCACGACCGGGCAGTCGAGCGCCTCGGCCACGGCGCTCCCCAGCACCGTCTTGCCGGACCCGCTCCGCCCGTCGAGGGAGACGACGATCGTGGTGCCGGCGACAGGGGAGGCGGCACGAGCCGCGGCGGCGACGACGCCGACGTCTGCAGGATCCGCTCGTCCACCCGCGAGCGCGGGACGTCGGGTGCCGACCTCCGAGGTGGTGCCGCCCTCGACCGGGCCCCCCGCGCGCGTGCCGCGGGCCCCGGTGGGCTCGGCCGGCGGGAGGGGCATGGCCGGAACTCTAGTGCTGGCTAGATTGGGCTCATGTCCGTGGCGGTCCGCGTCATCCCCTGCCTCGACGTCGACGCCGGACGGGTCGTCAAGGGTGTCAACTTCGAGAACCTCAGGGACGCGGGTGACCCGGTGGAGCTCGCCCGCCGCTACGGCGACCAGGGCGCCGACGAGCTGACCTTCCTCGACGTCACGGCGAGCAGCGGGGACCGGGCGACGATGTACGACGTCGTCGCCCGCACGGCCGAGGAGGTGTTCATCCCGCTCACCGTCGGGGGAGGGGTGCGCACGGTCGACGACGTCGACCGGCTGCTGCGCGCAGGTGCCGACAAGGTCGGGGTCAACACCGCCGCGATCGCCCGCCCGGAGCTCATCGCCGAGACGGCGGAGCGGTTCGGGGCCCAGGTCCTCGTCCTCTCGGCCGACGTGCGGCGCCGCCGGGACGCCTCCGGACGGCCGTCGGGCGGGTTCGAGGTGACGACCCACGGCGGGCGCAGCCGGACGGGGGTCGACGCGGTCGAGTGGTGCGCCCGAGCGGCCGAGCTGGGCGCGGGCGAGATCCTCCTCAACTCCATGGACGCGGACGGCACCCGGGACGGCTTCGACCTGGAGCTCATCCGGGTCGTCCGGGCAGCGGTCAGCGTGCCGGTCGTCGCCAGCGGGGGCGCCGGCGCGCTCGAGCACTTCCCGCCGGCCGTGCGGGCCGGTGCGGACGCCGTGCTCGCGGCGAGCGTCTTCCACTTCGGCGAGCTCACCATCGCCGAGGTGAAGGACGCGCTCCGCGCCGACGGCCAGCCGGTGCGCTGACCGATCGTCGCCCCGGTCCGGGGGCGACGTCCTCGTCGCGGCGCTCCTGGCCCTCGACCGGCGTCGTCCCGCGGTGCCCGTCCGGCGGTCGGCCCCCCGTCAGACGACGCGCGTCGCCACGGCAGAATGACGAGGTGCCCACCCCCGACCTGCACCTCGACCCCTCGATCGCCGCGCGGCTGAGGCGCGACGCCGCCGGACTGGTGCCCGCCGTCGTGCAGCAGCACGACACCGGTGAGGTCCTCATGCTCGGGTGGATGGACGACGAGGCGCTGCGGCGGACCCTCACCGAGGGGCGGGTGACCTTCTGGTCCCGGAGCCGCGGGGAGTACTGGCGCAAGGGCGACACGTCGGGACACACCCAGCACGTCCGCTCGGTGGCCCTCGACTGCGACGGGGACACCCTGCTCGTCCGGGTCGACCAGGTGGGTGCCGCCTGCCACACCGGGGACCGCACCTGCTTCGACGCCGGCGACCTGGCCGCCGTGGTCGCCCCCGCCCTGAGCCCGGGCGGGGAGCCGGGCCGGGACGGACCGGTGTGAGCACGGCATCCCCCACGGCGTCGACGCCGGACCTGACCTTCGGGCAGACCTGGCCCACCCTGGACGTCTTCGGCGTGCTCGCGCGCGACCGCCGGGTCATCCCGGTCGTGCGCCGGCTCATGGGCGATGCCGAGACCCCCGTCGGCGTCTACCGCAAGCTCGCCGGTGAGCGCCCGGGCACGTTCCTCCTGGAGTCCGCCGAGCACGGCGGGGTGTGGTCGCGGTGGTCCATCGTCGGGGCCGCCAGCCGAGCGACGCTCACCGAGCGGGACGGGGACGTGCACTGGATCGGTGAGCCGCCGGTCGGGGTGCCGACGAGCGGTCCGGCGACGGACGCCCTGCAGGCGACCATGGACGTGCTCGCCACCGAGCCGATCGCGGGTCTCCCGCCGCTCACCGGCGGCATGGTCGGGGCGATCACCTACGACGCGGTGCGGCGGTGGGAGCGGGTGCCCGCGACGACCCCGGACGAGCTCGCGCTGCCCGAGCTGGCGCTCATGCTCGCGACCGACCTCGCGGTCCTCGACCACACCGACGGCTCGATCCTCCTCGTCGCCAACGCCGTCAACTACGACGACACCGACGAGCGAGCCGACCTCGCGTGGGCGGATGCCGTGGCGCGGCTCGACGCCATGACACGTGCCCTGGCGGCGCCCGCCGAGAGCACGGTGGCGGTCGTCGACACCGGCGCCGTCGAGGCGGGGATGGCCAGGGTGCGGTCCAACACCACACCCGAGCGGTACGAGGAGGTCGTCGAGCTGGCGAAGGAGGACATCAGGGCCGGCGAGGTGTTCCAGGTGGTCCTCTCCCAGCGGTTCTCCCTCGACTGTCCGGCCGATCCGCTCGACGTCTACCGGGCGTTGCGGGCCTCGAACCCGAGCCCCTACATGTACCTGTTCCGGTTCCCCGCACCCGACGGCTCGTCGTACGCGGTCGTCGGCAGCTCGCCCGAGGCGCTCGTCCGGGTCACCGGTGACCGGGCGATCACCCATCCCATCGCCGGCTCCCGGCCGCGCGGGAAGACCCCCGAGGAGGACGTGCGTCTCGCCGACGAGCTCCTCGCCGACCCCAAGGAGCGCTCGGAGCACGTCATGCTCGTCGACCTGGGCCGCAACGACCTCCAGAGAGTGTGCCGACCGGGCACGGTCGACGTCGTCGAGTTCATGGATGTGCGCCGCTACAGCCACGTCATGCACATCGAGTCGACGGTCGTCGGGGAGACCCGGCCGGGGGTCAGCGCCTACGACGTGCTCGTGTCGACCTTCCCGGCCGGCACGCTCTCCGGTGCCCCGAAGCCGAGGGCACTGGCCCTCATCGAGCAGTACGAACCGTCTCGGCGGGGGGTCTACGGGGGCGTCGTGGGCTACCTCGACTTCCACGGTGACCTCGACATGGCCATCGCCATCCGCACGGCGGTCGTCCTCGACGGAGTGGCGCACGTGCAGGCCGGTGCCGGCATCGTGGCCGACTCGGTCCCCCGCACCGAGCACGAGGAGTGCGTCGCCAAGGCGGCGGCTGCCCTGCGTGCGGTCGCCACGGCGGGCGCGATGCGGACCGTGCGGTGAGGCGACTGTCCCGCAAGGGCCTCGTCGCCCTCCTCGCGCTCGTGGGCGCGACGGGGATGCTCGTCAGCGCCTTCCGGCCGTGGGTGACCGGGGCGGTCGACGACGCCGTCCTCGGGGCGACGCAGGTCAGCGCCACAGGCGCCGAGGTGGCCCCGGGGCTGAGCGCCGTGGCCCTCGCCGTGGCCGCTGCGGCGATCGCCGTCGTGGCGGCCGGTCGGGTCGCTCGGGTGGTGGCCGCCATCGCGTATGCCGTCTGCCTGGTCCTCGCCCTCGGGCTGGCGGTGCGCGTCATCGCCGACCCCGCTGGTGTGCTCGGTCCGGTGGCCGCGTCCCGGGTGGGCCGAACGGGGTCCGTCGAGGCGGCGGCCGAGGCCACGGCCTGGCCCTGGGCCGCGCTGCTCGCCGTCGTCGTGGCGTTCCTCGGGCTCGTGGGTGCCGTCGTCGGTCTGAGGACGTGGGGCGGTCCCTCCCAGCGCTACGAGGCACCGGACCGCAGTGCCGGCGAGGTCGCCGGACCGCGCGGTGAACGGGTCACCAGCCAGTGGGACGAGCTGTCGGCCGGGAGGGACCCGACCGATGTGGGTCCGGAGCCTCCGACCTGACAGAATCGGGACCGCAGGCCCGGGCCGCCCGGGGCTCTCCATGCACGAGAGGTGAGAGATGAACGAGCACGACGACGACCACGGGCACAGCGTCGCCGCCTGGACGGCGGTCACGATCCTCATCGTCGCCTCGGCGATCATGTCCGCTGCCGTGCTCTGGCCCAACGTGTGGCTCTTCATCGGGGGCGCCGTGCTCGCCGTCGTCGGCGGCGTGGCGGGCAAGGTGCTGTCGATGGCCGGCTACGGGGCGGCCCAGCGCGACCGCGACGAGGCCCCGTCCATCCGTTGATGCCGGCCGCACCGTGACCACCGTCCTCGACGAGATCGTCGCCGGAGTCCGAGAGGACCTCGCGGCGCGCGAGCGTCGTACCTCTCTCTCGGACGTCGAGGGCGCCGTCCTCAACGCCCCTCCCGCTCTCGACGCCGAGTCCGTGCTCCGCCGGCCGGGTCTCTCGCTCATCGCCGAGGTGAAGCGGGCGAGCCCGAGCGTGGGCGCCCTCTCCGACATCCCGGACCCGGGGGCACTGGCCGGGGCCTACGCGGCAGGAGGCGCCGCGGCCGTGTCCGTTCTCACCGAAGGGCGCCGCTTCGCGGGAAGTCTCGACGACCTCGACGCGGTCCGGGGCGCCGTGGAGGTGCCGGTCCTGCGCAAGGACTTCGTGGTCAGCGGCTACCAGGTCTGGGAGGCCCGGGCCCACGGTGCGGACCTCGTGCTCCTCATCGTCGCAGCGCTCACCGACGTCGAGCTGACCTCCCTCCTCGCGGAGGCCGGCGAGCTGGGGATGACGGCCCTCGTCGAGGTGCACGACGAGGTCGAGACCCAGCGCGCCGTCGACGCAGGGGCCAGCGTCATCGGCGTCAACGCCCGCAACCTCAAGACCCTCGAGGTCCACCCCGACACGTTCTCCCGCCTGCGTCCGCTCATCCCCGACCAGTGCGTCACCGTGGCCGAGTCCGGCATCGCGGGCCCCGACGACGCGGCGGCCTACGCGGCCCAGGGAGCGGATGCCGTGCTCGTCGGCGAGGCCCTCGTGCGCACCGGCGACCCCCGGTCCGCGGCCGCCGCGATCGTCTCCGCCGGCACCGCGACGCTCCGCGGGACGGGAGACGACCGTGCCTGAGCGCGCCGCACCGCAGGGGGCCTCGGCAACCACGCGCAACCTCGTCCCCGAGGCGCTGCCGCGTCCCGGGCGGTTCGGCCCGTTCGGGGGCCGCTACGTCCCGGAGGCGCTGATCCCGGCGCTCGAGCAGCTCGACGAGGCGCGCCAGAAGGCCATGGTGGATCCCGAGTTCCAGGACGAGCTGGCCCGCCTCCACCGCACCTACACCGGACGGCCGAGCATCATCACCGAGGTTCCCCGGTTCGGAGCCCACTGCGGCGGAGCGCGGGTCATCCTCAAGCGGGAGGACCTCAACCACACGGGCTCGCACAAGATCAACAACGTCCTCGCCCAGGCGCTGCTGACCAAACGGATGGGAAAGACGCGCGTCATCGCCGAGACGGGCGCCGGTCAGCACGGCGTCGCGACGGCCACCGCCGCCGCGCTCATGGGCCTGGAGTGCACCGTCTACATGGGCAGGGTCGACACCGAGCGGCAGGCCCTCAACGTCGCCCGGATGAGGATCCTCGGCGCCGAGGTGGTCCCCGTCGACCATGGCAGCGCAACCCTCAAGGACGCCATCAACGAGGCCCTGCGGGACTGGGTGACCAACGTCGCGAGGACCCACTACCTCATCGGCACGGTCACCGGGCCGCACCCGTTCCCGGAGATGGTCCGTGACTTCCACGCGGTCATCGGGGAGGAGGCCCGGGCGCAGGTCCTCGAGCTCACCGGCCGCCTTCCCGACGTCGTGCTCGCCTGCGTCGGCGGTGGCTCGAACGCCATGGGCATCTTCCACCGCTTCGTGCCGGATGCCGGTGTGCGCCTCATCGGCATCGAGGCGGGTGGCGAGGGGATCGAGTCCGGACGACACGCCGCACGCTTCGCCTCCACGGCGACACCCGGCGTGCTCCACGGTGCGATGAGCTACCTCATGCAGGACGCCGACGGGCAGACCGCCCCGTCGCACTCGATCTCGGCGGGCCTCGACTACCCCAGCGTGGGCCCGGAGCACGCGTGGCTGCGCGACAGCGGCCGGGCCGAGTACCGGTATGCGACCGACGACCGGGTCATGGACGCGTTCCGGCTCCTGAGCCGCACCGAGGGCATCATCCCGGCGATCGAGTCGGCGCACGCCCTGGTGGGCGCCATGGAGGTCGGCGAGGAGCTCGGCCCGGAGTCCTTGCTCCTCGTCAACCTGTCCGGGCGCGGCGACAAGGACATGGAGACCGCTGCCGCGTACTTCGGTCTCGTGCCGGGATCCTCGTGACGACCACCGTCCGTGGGGTCGCGGAGGTGCTGAGCCGCTGTCGCGACGAGGGCCGCGCCGCCCTCGTGGGGTATCTCCCGGTCGGCTTCCCGACGGTCGACGGCTCCCTCGAGGCGATGAGGGTGCTCGTCGAGGCCGGCTGCGACGTCGTCGAGGTCGGCGTCCCCTACAGCGACCCGCTCATGGACGGAGAGGTGATCCAGCACGCAGCGGCCACGGCCCTGGCCCGCGGGGCCCGGGTCGACGACGTCTTCCGCGCCACCGCCACCGTCCGGGAGGCCGGTGCCCCGCCGCTCGTCATGACCTACTGGAACCTCGTGCTGCACCGCGGCGTCGACCGGTTCGCCGACGAGCTCAGCGTCTCCGGCGGCGCCGGGCTGATCACGCCCGACCTCATCCCCGACGAGGCGGAGGAATGGGTGGCGGCGAGCGACAGGCACGGGCTGGACCGCGTCTTCCTCGTCGCCCCGTCGTCCACGCCGGAGCGTCTCACGAAGGTCACCGAGGCCTGCCGCGGCTTCGTCTACGCCGCCTCGACGATGGGGGTGACGGGGGCGCGCACTCGGGTCGACGCCGACGCGAAGGCCCTCGTCGATCGTGTCCGAGCGGTGTCCGACCTGCCGGTCTGCGTCGGCCTCGGTGTCTCCACGCGCGAGCAGGCCGCGGAGCTCGCGGGGGACGCGGACGGCGTCATCGTGGGCTCCGCCCTGGTCCGCGCCCTGAGCGACCCGGGCCCGCTCTCCGAGCGACTCGAGGAGCTCCGCACGCTGACCACCGCGCTCGCCGCAGGGGTCCGGGAAGGGCGCCGATGAGCACGCGGACCGGGGATGCCACGACCGACGTGCCCTTGGGCAGCCGGCGCAGGGAGCGGGTGATGGACGCCGTCGGCCTGGCCGCGCGGCTCCTCCTCGGCGGGGTCCTCATCTGGGCCGGTGCCGCCAAGGTGGGTCGACCGCTGACCGCCCAGCGCGCCGTCCAGGCCTACGAGATCCTCCCGATGGACGTCGCGGGGTGGGTCGGGCTGGCGCTGCCGTTCGTCGAGATCGTCCTCGGGGTGCTCCTCGTGCTCGGTCTCTTCACCCGCCCGGTGGCGATCGTCTCGACGCTGCTCATGCTCGCCTTCATCGCCGGCATCGCGCAGGCCTGGGCCCGTGGCCTCACCATCGACTGCGGCTGCTTCGGCGGCGGTGGTCAGGTGGGAGCCGACGAGACGCGGTATCCCCAGGAGATCGCCCGAGACGCGTGCTTCGCCCTGGCCGGCGCCTGGCTGTGGTGGCGGCCGCGTACGCTCGCCTCCCTGGACCACGTCCTGTTCGGACAGCAGAGGAGACCCTGAACCCCGATGGCCAAGAAGCCCACCCCGTCCGCCGCGTCCGCCCGGCAGGCGAAGATCCAGGCCGCGCAGTCCTCGCGGGGCGGGGGTGCGAACGTCATCGTCGTCGCGACCGTCGTCGTGGTCGTCGCGATCATCGCCGTCGTGGGAGGCGTCATCTGGGCCCAGTCGTCCGACCAGCAGGACGCCACCGGTGGCGCCAACGCGCTGCCCCCCGGGGTGAGCGCGCTCGGGGCGGGCTTCCCGGGGTTCGCGGACGTGACTCCCGCTGCCGGGGCGCCGACGGTGGACCTCTACCTCGACTACCAGTGCCCCGCGTGCGCGAGCTTCGAGGCCGCCCTCGGCCCGACCATTCACGGCCTTGCGGAGGCGGGGAGGATCACGCTGGTCTACCACGTGAAGAACTTCCTCGACGACAACCTCAAGAACGACAGCTCGACGAGGGCGGCCAACGGCGCGTTCTGTGCAGCCGACGCCGGACGGTTCCAGGAGTTCAGCGACCAGGTGTTCCCGAACCAGCCGGCGAGGGAAGGGGAGGGCTTCACGGACGCCCAGCTCAGGGGCTTCGCGGAGGCCGCCGGCATCAGCGGGGACGCCCTGACGACGTGGCAGTCCTGCCTCGACGCGGGCACGTACACCGACTACGTCAACTCCGTCGAGGCGCAGAGCTTCGAGGACGGCGTCAGGGGCACACCGACGGTCCGCATCAACGGGGAGATCGTGGACCTCGGGTCGATCGGCAGCCCGGAGCTGTTCACCGAGGCCGTCGAGAACGCGACGGCATGACGGCGTTCCCGGCGACCATTCCCAGCCCGTCGGTCGGGGTCATCCACCTCGGCCCGTTGCCCGTGCGGATGTACGCCCTGTGCATCCTCGTCGGGATCGTCGTGGCCATCTGGCTCACCGGCCGCCGCCTGGTCCCCCGTGGAGGTGAGCCGGGGCAGGCGCTCGATGTCGCGGCATACGCGGTGCTCTTCGGCATCGTCGGCGGCCGGCTCTACCACGTCATCACGACGCCCGACCCCTACTGGGGGGCCGGCGGCAGGCCGCTCGACGCCCTGAAGGTCTGGGAGGGCGGCCTCGGCATCTGGGGCGCCATCTCCCTCGGGGCCCTGGGGGCCTGGATCGGCTGTCGGCGTGCCGGCCTCAGCTTCCTCGCGTTCGCCGATGCCGCCGCACCCGGCGTCGCCTTCGCCCAGGCCATCGGCCGGTGGGGCAACTGGTTCAACAACGAGCTCTACGGCCGGCCCACGACCCTTCCCTGGGGTCTGGAGATCCATCGGTGGGACTCCGGGGCGGGGCGGGCCGTGGTCGACCCCTCCGGCGACCCGGTGGTGCTGGGCGTGTTCCACCCGACGTTCCTCTACGAGTCGGTCTTCCTCGTCGTGCTCGGCGTCGTCCTGCTCCTCGTCGACCGGCGTCGTCGCCTGGCGCCCGGTCAGCTGGTGGGGCTCTACGTGGCCGGCTACCCGCTCGGCCGTATCGTCATCGAGACGATGCGCACCGACGAGTCCGAGCTCATCCTGGGCCAGCGGCTCAACGTCTGGACGAGCATCGTCGTGTTCGTTCTCGGAGTCTGGATCGTGTGGTACTGCGGTCGCAGGGAGCGGGGGCGGCACGAGGCGGGGGTGTCCGCGGAGTCCCAGGATGTGGGATAGCACCGTTCGAATGGCAAGACGTCCGGGACCGGCGCTAGCATTCCCGCACGTGGCCAGAGCCGTCCGCGCCTGACCTTGCCGTGCCCGGCCCGCTGGGGCCGACCATCTCGAGGACGGTGATCCGACGTGACCGTCGCCCCCTTCTCCGCGCAGCCCGCCGACGTGGGCCTGTACCGGCGCGAGCACGAGCACGACGCCTGCGGAGTGGCACTGGTGGCGACGATGCGGGGGACCGCCGGGCACGACATCGTCGTCCATGCCCTCGACGCGCTGCGCAACCTCGACCACCGGGGAGCCACCGGTGCCGACCCGCTCGTCGGTGACGGCGCCGGCATCCTCACGCAGGTGCCGGACGCCTTCTTCCGAGCAGTCGTCGACGCAGAGCTGCCGCCGGCCGGGTCGTATGCCGTGGGCATGGCGTACCTGCCGGTGGACGACGCGGAGCGGGCGACGGCGGAGTCCCGGGTCGAGGAGATCGCCGCCGAGGAGGGCCTGCGGGTGCTGACCTGGCGTGACGTCCCGGTGACGCCGGACCTCGTGGGGCGCGCCGCCCTCGACTACATGCCCGTGTTCCGCCAGCTGTTCGTCACCGCGCAGAGCGGGCTGTCCGGCATCGAGCTCGACCGGGTGACCTACTGCCTGCGCAAGCGGGCGGAGCACGAGGCCGCCGTGTACTTCCCCTCGCTCTCCGCCCGCACCGTCGTCTACAAGGGGATGCTGACGACCGGGCAGCTCGAGCCGTTCTTCCCGGACCTCTCGGACGAGCGGTTCGCCTCCGAGCTCGCCCTCGTCCACTCCCGCTTCTCCACCAACACCTTTCCCAGCTGGCCGCTGGCGCACCCCTACCGGCTCATCGCCCACAACGGTGAGATCAACACCGTCAAGGGCAACCGCAACTGGATGCAGGCGCGCGAGAGCCAGATCAGGTCACACGCCATACCGGGCGACCTCGAGCGCATCTTCCCGATCTGCACCCCCGGCGCCTCGGACTCGGCGACCTTCGACGAGGTGCTCGAGCTGCTCCACCTCGGCGGCCGGTCGCTGCCGCACGCCGTGCTCATGATGATCCCGGAGGCCTGGGAGAACCACGAGTCGATGGACCGCGCCCGCCGGGCGTTCTACGAGTTCCACTCGACCTTCATGGAGCCCTGGGACGGGCCGGCCTGCGTGACCTTCACCGACGGCACCCTCATCGGCGCGGTCCTCGACCGCAACGGCCTGCGCCCCGGTCGGTACTGGGTGACCGACGACGGGCTCGTCGTGCTGGCCTCCGAGTCCGGAGTGCTCGACATCGAGCCGGAGAACATCGTCCGACGCGGCCGGCTCCAACCAGGGCGCATGTTCCTCGTCGACACCGCAGCGGGGCGGATCGTCGGGGACGAGGAGGTCAAGTCGTCGCTCGCGGCCGAGCACCCCTACGAGGAGTGGCTGCACGCCGGGCTCATCGAGCTCGCGGACCTGCCGGAGCGAGAGCACATCATCCACACCGCGTCGTCCGTGGCGCGGCGACAGCGCACGTTCGGGTACACCGAGGAGGAGCTGAGGATCCTCATCGCGCCGATGGCGCGCACGGGTGCGGAGGCGCTGGGGTCCATGGGTACGGACACGCCGATCGCCGTGCTCTCCGAGCGCCCACGCCTCGTCTTCGACTACTTCAGCCAGCTGTTCGCCCAGGTGACCAACCCTCCGCTGGATGCCATCCGCGAAGAGCTCGTCACGTCCCTCGCGTCGGCGATCGGTCCCGAGGGCAACGTCCTCGCGGCCACACCGGGGCACGCACGGCAGGTGGTCCTGCCGTTCCCGGTCATCGACAACGACGAGCTCGCCAAGCTCGTCCACATCAACGCCGACGGCGACCTTCCCGGCTACAGCACGGTGGTCGTCCGGGGCACCTACGACGTCCATGGTGGCGAGGCAGCGCTGCGGGCGCGGCTCCACGAGATCTTCGCCGAGGTCTCGGCCGCCATCACCGGGGGAGCGCGCTTCGTCGTGCTCTCCGACCGCGACTCAGACCGCGACCTCGCCCCGATCCCGTCGCTGCTCCTCACCAGCGCCGTGCACCACCACCTCATCCGAGAGAAGACCCGCACCCAGGTCGGACTCCTCGTCGAGGCCGGTGACGTCCGCGAGGTCCACCACGTGGCGCTCCTCGTCGGGTACGGCGCCGCCGCGATCAACCCCTACCTCGCGATGGAGACCGTGGAGGACATGGTCCGGCACGGGGCCATCACGGAGGTCACCGAGGAGAAGGCGGTCGCCAACCTCATCAGGGCGCTCGGCAAGGGCGTGCTCAAGGTGATGTCCAAGATGGGCATCTCGACGGTCGCCTCCTACCGCGGAGCCCAGGTGTTCGAGGCGATCGGGCTGTCGCAGGAGGTGGTCGACGAGTTCTTCACCGGGACGGTGAGCCAGCTGGGCGGGGTGGGGCTCGACGTCCTCGCGGCGGAGACGGCGGCGCGACACGGCATGGCCTACCCGGCGGACGGCATCCGGCAGGCCCACCGCAAGCTCCTCGTCGGGGGTGAGTACCAGTGGCGCCGGGAGGGCGAGCCGCACCTGTTCGACCCGGAGACGGTGTTCCGCCTCCAGCACGCGACCCGAGCGCGCCGCTATGACGTTTTCAAGCAGTACACCCGTCGGGTCGACGAGCAGGCCGGGCGGCTGATGACCCTGCGCGGGCTCTTCCAGCTCGGCGGCGCCGAGCGACGCCCCCCGGTGCCCATCGAGGAGGTCGAGCCGGTCAGCGAGATCGTCCGGCGGTTCAACACCGGCGCGATGAGCTACGGCTCGATCAGCCAGGAGGCCCACGAGACCCTGGCGATCGCCATGAACCGCCTCCAGGCGCGCTCCAACACCGGCGAGGGCGGCGAGGACGTCGACCGCCTCATGGATCCGACGCGCCGTTCGGCGATCAAGCAGGTGGCGTCCGGGCGCTTCGGCGTGACCTCTCTCTACCTCACGCACGCCGACGACATCCAGATCAAGATGGCCCAGGGCGCCAAGCCCGGTGAGGGCGGCCAGCTCCCCGGGTCGAAGGTGTATCCCTGGGTGGCGCGCACCCGGCACTCGACGCCCGGTGTGGGCCTCATCAGCCCACCACCGCACCACGACATCTACTCGATCGAGGACCTCGCCCAGCTCATCCACGACCTCAAGAACGCCAACCCCGAGGCGCGCATCCACGTCAAGCTGGTGTCCGAGGTGGGTGTCGGGACCGTCGCCGCTGGGGTCAGCAAGGCCCATGCCGATGTCGTGCTCATCTCCGGCAACGACGGCGGCACCGGGGCCAGCCCGCTGACCAGCCTCAAGCACGCCGGGGGGCCCTGGGAGCTCGGGCTCGCCGAGACCCAGCAGACCCTCGTCCTCAACGGGCTGCGGGACCGGATCGTCGTCCAGGTCGACGGGCAGATCAAGACCGGCCGGGACGTCGTCATCGCCGCCCTGCTGGGCGCCGAGGAGTTCGGCTTCGCGACCGCGCCACTCGTCGTGTCCGGGTGCATCCTCATGAGGGTCTGCCACCTCGACACCTGCCCGGTCGGCATCGCGACGCAGAACCCCGAGCTCCGCGCGCGGTTCGCGGGGAGCCCCGAGTTCGTCGAGACGTTCTTCGAGTACGTCGCCGAGGAGGTGCGCGAACACCTGGCGGCCCTCGGCCTCCGCAGCATCGAGGAGGCGGTCGGCCAGATCCAGCACCTGGACACGGGCAAGGCGATCCAGCACTGGAAGGCCTCCGGCCTGGACCTGACCCCGATCCTCACCCGGGTGCAGAGCCCCGACGGGTCCGGCATCCGGCACACGGTCGCGCAGGACCACGGGCTGGAGAAGGCGCTCGACCACCAGCTCATCACCGCTGCCCGCGACGCGATCGACCACGCCGCGCCGGTGACCGGACGCTTCCCGATCCGCAACGTCAACCGGACCGTCGGCACCATGCTCGGCCACGAGGTCACCAAGGTGCACCCGCAGGGCCTGCCCGACGGCACGATCGACCTCACCCTCACCGGGTCCGCCGGCCAGAGCTTCGGCGCGTTCCTCCCCACCGGGATCACCTTGCGGCTCGAGGGGGACGCCAACGACTACGTCGGCAAGGGTCTTTCCGGCGGTCGCCTGGTCGTGCGCCCGGCCCGGGGCTCTGCGCTCGTGGCCGAGAAGAACGTCATCGCCGGAAACGTCATCGGCTACGGCGCGACCTCGGGCGAGATGTTCCTCCGTGGCCGCGTCGGTGAGCGGTTCTGCGTCCGCAACTCCGGCGCCACTGCGGTCGTCGAGGGCGTCGGGGACCACGGCCTCGAGTACATGACCGGCGGAACCGCCCTCATCCTTGGTCCGACCGGGCGCAACGTCGCGGCCGGCATGTCCGGCGGTGTCGCCTACGTCCTGGACCTCGACCCGGTGCTCGTCAACCCCGAGCTCGTCGACCTCGCGCCGCTCCGACCCGAGGACGAGCTCGTCGTGCGCGACCTCCTCGAGCGCCACTGTGCCTGGACGGACTCCGCCGTCGCCACCCGTCTCCTCTCCGCGTGGGAGAGAGCGCGGACCTCGTTCACGATGGTGCTGCCCAGGGCCTACCAGCGCGTCCTCGACGTGCGGGCCACGGCGACGGCGCAGGGTCTGGACCCCGACGGCCCCCAGGTGTGGGAGCGGATCATGGAGGCCTCCCATGGCTGACCCGCAGGGCTTCCTCAAGACACGCGAGCGCGAGCTGCCTCGGCGACGACCGGTGCCGGTCCGCATCAAGGACTGGAAGGAGGTCTACGAGGAGCAGCCCGTGACGGAGCTCCAGCGTCAGGCCGGCCGGTGCATGGACTGTGGTATTCCCTTCTGCCACAGCGGTTGTCCCCTCGGAAACCTCATCCCCGAGTGGAACGACCTCGCCTGGCGCGGCGAGTGGCGCCAGGCGATCGACCGCCTCCACGCCACGAACAACTTCCCCGAGTTCACCGGGCGCCTGTGCCCAGCGCCCTGCGAGACGGCCTGTGTCCTCGGGATCAACCAGCCTGCGGTCACCATCAAGCAGGTCGAGGTGAGCATCATCGACCGGGCCTTCGCCAACGGCGTCGTGACCCCCGAGGCCCCCGAGCGGCTCTCGGGCAAGACCGTCGCCGTCATCGGCTCCGGGCCGGCCGGCCTGGCCACCGCCCAGCAGCTGACAAGGGCGGGCCACACGGTGGCGGTGTACGAGCGCGCCGACCAGCCGGGGGGTCTGCTGCGCTACGGCATCCCCGAGTTCAAGATGGAGAAGTCCGTCCTGGACCGCCGCATCGCGCAGATGAAGTCCGAGGGAACGCGCTTCCGCACCGGGGTCGACGTCGGTCGCGACCCCACGGGCGCGGACCTCCGCAAGCGCTTCGACGCCGTGGTCGTGGCCGTCGGGGCGACAGTTCCGCGTGACCTCCCGGTGCCCGGACGGGAGCTGGACGGGGTCCTCCAGGCGATGGACTTCCTGCCGCCGGCGAACCGCGTCGCCCTCGGCCAGAGCGTCGAGGGGCAGGTCACCGCCGAGGGGAAGCACGTCGTCGTCATCGGCGGCGGCGACACGGGCGCGGACTGCATCGGCACGGCCCACCGTCAGGGGGCCCTGTCCGTGACGAGCCTGGAGATCCTGCCGCAGCCGACGGCCGAGCGCCCGTCCCACCAGCCGTGGCCCACCTACCCGATGACCTTCCGCGTCGCCTCGGCGCACGAGGAGGGCGGCGACCGCGTGTACGCCGTGTCGACGAGCGAGATCGTGGGCGACGAGCACGGCCGCGTGCAGGCCCTGCGCCTCCACGAGGTGCGCATGGGCGAGAACGGCTTCGAGAAGGTCGAGGGCAGCGAGCGTGAGCTGCCCGCCCAGCTCGTGCTGCTCGCCATGGGGTTCCTCGGTCCGCAGCAGGAGCTCCTCGAGCAGCTCGGGGTCGACCGCGACGAGCGGAGCAACGCCGCCCGCGACGCGGCATTCATGACGAACGTCCCCGGCATCTTCGTGGCGGGCGACGCGGGGCGCGGTCAGTCCCTCATCGTCTGGGCCATCGCGGAGGGGCGCTCGGCGGCCCACGAGGTGGACGCCTGGCTCATGGGCAAGCCGTCGCGGCTGCCCCGGCCGGTCAACCCGACCGACCGCCCCCTCATGGCCTGACCGGGACACCCGCCCCCCGCCCCCCGCCGCTCCCCGACCTCGTCACGGTGGAAACGGTTACGCCGCTAGGCTGGATCCATGCGTCACGCGAAGATCGTCTGCACCCTCGGCCCCGCCACGACATCGGCCGAGAACCTCCGCGAGCTCGTGCGCGCCGGCATGGACGTCGCCCGGCTGAACCTCAGCCACGGCGACCACGCCGACCACGAGCGGGTGTACAAGGACGTCCGCGCGGCGAGCGACGCGACGGGGCGGGCGGTCGGCATCCTCGTCGACCTCCAGGGTCCGAAGATCCGCACCGCCCGCTTCGAGCAGGGCCCGATCGAGCTCGTCCCCGGCTCCAGCTTCACCATTACGACCAGGGACGTCCCCGGGAACCAGCACGAGGTCGGCACGACGTATGCCGGCCTGCCGGGCGACGTGACCGCCGGCGACCGCATCCTCATCGACGACGGCAAGCTCGCCCTCATCGCGACGGAGGTCACCGAGACCGATGTGGTCTGCCAGGTGCTGGAGGGCGGCACGCTGTCGAACAACAAGGGCATCAACCTCCCAGGGGTCGCGGTGTCGGTCCCGGCGATGTCGGAGAAGGACAAGGACGACCTGCGCTGGGCGCTGGGCATGCGCGTCGACATGATCGCGCTGTCCTTCGTCCGCACCGCCGACGACATCCGCGACGTCCACCAGATCATGGACGAGGAGGGCACCCGCCTGCCGGTCATCGCCAAGATCGAGAAGCCCCAGGCGGTGGAGAACCTCGACGAGATCATCCGCGCCTTCGACGGCGTCATGGTGGCCCGTGGCGACCTCGGTGTGGAGATGCCGCTGGAGGAGGTGCCGCTGGTGCAGAAGCGCGCCTGCGAGATCGCACGCCGTCGCGCGAAGCCCGTCATCGTGGCCACCCAGGTGCTGGAGTCGATGATCGAGAACAGCCGGCCCACCCGTGCCGAGGCCTCCGACGCCGCCAACGCCGTCCTCGACGGCGCCGACGCGCTCATGCTCTCGGGGGAGACGAGCGTCGGTAAGAACCCGTTCACCACCGTCCGGACGATGGCGCGGATCATCGAGAACACCGAGGACCACGGCCTCCACCGCATCCGGCCCCTCGGCACCCGCCCCAGCTCCAAGGGCGGGGCGGTCACGGCAGCAGCCGCCGACATCGGCGAGCTCCTGGGCGTGAAGTACCTCATCACCTTCACGACGAGCGGCGACTCGACGCGTCGGCTCTCCCGCGTGCGGCCCCGCATCCCCATGCTCGCCTTCACCCCCAACCAGTGGACCCGGAGCCAGCTCGCGCTGACCTGGGGCGTCGAGACCTTCCTCGTCAACGAGGTCCGGCACACCGACGAGATGGCGGTCCAGGTCGACGAGGTGCTGCTCAGTGCCGGCCGGGTCATCGAGGGGGACGTCGTCGTCATCGTCGCGGGCTCCCCACCCGGCATCCCTGGCTCGACGAACGCCCTGCGCGTGCACCGCATCGGCGATGCCAAGAACCGCGTCGCGCCGGCCTACAGCGAGATCGTCGCGGGCGCCGTCTGAGAGCCGGCCGAGTCGCCGTCGGTATGCTGACGACGCCCCGGCCGGGGTGGTGGAATGGCAGACACGGAGCACTCAAAATGCTCTGCCCGCAAGGGCGTGCGGGTTCGAGTCCCGCTCCCGGCACATGAGTGAGACCACGCCCCGACCCTCCGCCAAGCGCGTCCTCGTCGCGGAGGACGAGGCCATCATCCGGCTCGACCTCGCGGAGATGCTCGGTGAGGCCGGCTACGACGTCGTCGGGCAGGCCGGCGACGGGGAGCAGGCGGTCGCCATGGCCCTCGAGCTCCGCCCGGACATCGTCATCCTCGACGTCAAGATGCCCGTCATGGACGGCATCACGGCAGCGGAGCAGATCGGCAAGGAACGCATCTGCCCCGTGGTCATGCTCACCGCGTTCAGCCAGACCGAGCTCGTCGAGAGGGCGCGCGACGCCGGTGTCATGGCCTACATCGTCAAGCCCTTCACCGCGGGCGACGTCACCCCCGCGCTCGACATCGCCCTCTCGCGCTGGTCCGAGCTCAAGGCGCTCGAGGAGGAGGTGGCCGACCTCGGCGACCGGCTGGCCACTCGCAAGGCCGTCGACCGTGCCAAGGGCGTCCTCATGACCAAGCTCAAGATCACCGAGGGCGAGGCGTTCCGCTGGATCCAGAAGACGGCGATGGACCGCCGGATGGGGATGCGCGAGGTGGCGGAGGCGGTCGTCGCGGGGATGGAGGACGCCTGACGCTCATCTCAGCCCGACGACGAGCTGGGTGAGCAGGGGCGCGACGACCAGGGCTGGCAGCATGTCACCGACCGGCACCTCCCTGATCCGCAGCAGGCGAAGGCCGATCCCCGCGAGCAGGAGGCCGCCGGTGGCCGTCAGGGCGGCGATGTGGGCGTCTGGCACCAGCGACCCGAGGAGCACCCCCACGAGGGTGAGGACCCCCTGCACGACCGCGACGGAGGCGGCCGAGAGCAGCACGCCGACGCCGAAGCTCGCCGCGAACGCCATCGCGGCGAACCCGTCGAGCACCGCCTTGAGGGCGAGCTGGTCGATGCCCCTCCCGAGTCCGTCGTTGAGCGCGCCGAGGATCGTCAGCGGTCCCACACAGAAGAGCAGGGATGCCGTGAGCCAGCCCTCGACGAAGCGCTCACGAGCCGCGTCGTCCGTCCCTCCCTCGGCGCGCCAGCGGCGTGCGACGAAGCCCTGGATCCGGCCGGCGAGCCCCTCGAGGCGCTCCTCGATCCGCAGCAGCGACCCGGTGATGCCACCGATGAGCAGGGACCCGAGGACGACGAGGAGCGGCACCCCGGCCCCCACGGCGTCGCGCAGGGCCGGATCGGTGACCGAGACGGCCGACAGGCCGGCCACGAGGAGGGTCACCAGGCCCAGGGCGTCGGTGACGACGGCCCTCGTGTGGTCGCTCAGCCGGTGCCCGATCACCATCCCCAGACCCGCACCGACGAGAACTGTGAACACGTTGAGAACCGTTCCGGCGCCGGGGAAGAGCGAGGTCACGCGGGGCAGCCTACGGGGGTGCTTCACTGGTCAACTGTCGGGCTTCCGCCCGGGGCGCCCGGGGTCTAGGGTCGGGTGCTTGGAGTGGATACCCTCCCGTCCGGCCTCGTCGTCGAGATGGGACGACGACGGAGGTGCGGGTTGGCCAGGCGGACCGTGGACGTGACGCAGGTCGACTCGGGAGACCTCCGGGACGTGACGGGCCTCTGGCTCGCCGCCAGGGTCGACTCGGGGTCGAGCAAGGAGGCCGCCTCCCGCTGCGTCACCGACGGCCGGCTCTCGACGGCCCTGCGCCGACCCGGGGTCCAGGCCTTCGTCGCCCGGCTCGAGGGGGAGGCCGTCGGCTACGCCATCACGAGCGAGAACCCCTTCGGCATCAGCCCGACGGCGGAGCTCACCATCGAGCAGCTGTGGGTCGCACCGGACGCGCGCCGCCACGGTGTCGCCAAGGGGCTGATCCTCGCCGTGCTGGCGAACGCTGAGCGCGCCGGCTGCGAGGTCGTCGTGTCCAACGTCCCGACGACGAGCCGCGACGCCAACCGCTTCTTCGCCCGGCTGGGGTTCTCCTCGGTCGTCGTCCGGCGCATCGTCTCGACGACCCAGCTGCGTCGCAAGCTCGCGCCGGAGAGCGTCGAGACGGGTCACGAGCTGCTCCGCCGCCGCCGGTCCCTGCGGAGCCGCGCCTTCGCGGCCCCCTCACGTCCCGTCTGACCGGCCGGCGCGGCCAACAGGTGCGGCCGCCGCAGGGTCAGGCGCCCGGGGCGGCATCCCGGATGAGGCAGGTGATGCGGCTCGTGCACACCCGGCGGCCACCCTCGTCGGTGACCACCACTTCGTAGCTGGTCAGCGTCCGGCCGAGACTCAACGCTGTGGCCGTGCCGGTGACCAGGCCGGAGCGCGCGGCGCGGTGGTGGGTCGCGTTGATGTCGAGGCCGACGACGGCCTTGTCCGGGCCGGCGTGCAGGGAGGAACCGATCGAGCCCAGGGTCTCGGCGAGGACGACCGAGGCACCCCCGTGGAGCAGGCCGTAGGGCTGGGTATTGCCCGCCACCGGCATCGTCGCCACGAGGCGCTCTGCGCTCGCCTCGACCACCTCGATGCCCATGCGGTCCATGAGGGAGGAGGGGTTCATCTCACGCATGGCGGCGACTGCCGCCATGGTGTCCTCGTCGGCGACGGGGGCCGCCGTGGGCGGGGTCGGGGTGTCGGTCATGGTGGATAGGCTGCCACGCGTGAAGCTCCTCCTCCTCGACGGACACTCGTTGGCCTACCGGGCCTTCTTCGCACTTCCCGCCGAGAACTTCTCCACGAGCACCGGTCAGAACACGAATGCCGTCTACGGCTTCACCGCGATGCTCATCAACGTCCTGCGCGACGAGGCCCCGACGCACATCGGGGTGGCGTTCGACGTCTCCCGCAAGACGTTCCGCTCGGAGGAGTATGCCGAGTACAAGGCGGGTCGATCGGCGACCCCGACGGAGTTCACCGGCCAGCTGCCGCTCCTGCGCGAGGTCCTCGACGCCCTCCGGGTCCGCCACCTCGGGGTGGAGGGGTTCGAGGCCGACGACGTCATCGCCACGCTGACCCGGCAGGCCGTCGAGGCCGGGCACGAGGTGGTGATCTGCACGGGGGACCGTGACGCCTTCCAGCTCGTGTCCGACCAGGTGACCCTGCTCTACCCGGTGCGTGGGGTCTCCGAGGTGTGGCGGATGGACCCTGCCGCCGTCACCGACAAGTACCTCGTCCCGCCGGAGCGCTACAGCGACCTCGCCGCGCTCGTGGGGGAGTCGAGCGACAACCTCCCCGGCGTGCCGGGGGTGGGACCGAAGACGGCGGCGAAATGGCTGAGCCAGTACGGCGACCTCGCGGGTGTGGTGGCGCACGTCGACGAGATCGGCGGCAAGGCCGGGGACAACCTGCGCGCCCATCTCGACGGGGTCCTGCGCAACCGCAGGCTCAACCGGCTGGTCGACGACCTCGACCTCCCGCTGAAGGTCGAGGACCTCGAGCGCCGGTCCTGGGACCGGGAGGAGGTGCACACCGTCTTCGACGGCCTGGAGTTCCGGGTGCTGCGAGAGCGGCTGTTCGCGACCTTCGAGGTGGAGAAGGACGAGGTCGAGGGTGGCTTCGACCTCGCCGGTGACGTCTTCACGGCGGACGACCTCTCGGTCCGCTTCGGCGACGGCGCCGAGGGCCGCCGCCTCCCCCACGGGGTGGTCGTCGTGGGCGGGTACCGAGGTGGCTCGGGGGATGCCGGCGCGGTGGCGCTCGCCGGTGCCGACGGCTGCACGGCATACCTCGACCTCACCTCCCTCACCGCCGAACAGGAGGCGGTCCTCGCCGGCTGGCTCGCCGACCCGAACGCGCCCAAGGTGCTCCACGACGCCAAGGAACAGCTCCTGGCCCTGTCGACGCGTGGTCTGACCCTGGCCGGCGTGACGAGTGACACCGCACTGGCGGCCTACCTGGTCCGCCCGGACCAGCGGTCCTTCGACCTCGAGGACCTCGTGGTCCGTCACCTCGGACGCGAGCTCAAGGCAGAGTCCCCGGCCGGCGACCAGGGAATGCTCGACTTCGCCGCGGACGAGGACACGGCCGCCCGCGACGCCATGGTGCGGGCGACCGCCGTGCTCGAGCTCGGCAAGGTCCTTGCAGAACGGCTGGAGGAGACGGGCGGCACCGACCTGCTCCGAGACCTCGAGCTCCCCCTCGTCGACATCCTGGCCCGGATGGAGCGCACCGGGATCGCCGTCGACGAACCGGCCCTCGCCGAGCTCGAGGCGGACTTCGGGGCCAAGATGCACCAGGCCCAGGAGGACGCCTGGGACGCCATCGGCCGTCGTGACGTAAACCTCGGCAGCCCGAAGCAGCTGCAAGAGGTGCTCTTCGACCAGCTCGGCATGCCGAAGACCAAACGCACCAAGACCGGGTACACGACCGATGCCGACGCCCTGGCCGACCTCTTCGTGAGGACCGAGCACCCGTTCCTCGAGGCGCTCCTCCGGCACCGCGACACCAGCCGCCTGCGCGTCACGGTGGAAGGGCTCATCAAGTCGGTGGCGGCGGACCGCCGCATCCACACGACCTACATCCAGACGATCGCGGCCACCGGCCGGTTGTCGTCGACCGACCCGAACCTTCAGAACGTTCCCATCCGCACCGAGGAGGGCCGACGGATCCGCGACGTCTTCGTCGTGGGGGAGGGGTACGAGTCCCTCATGTCGGCCGACTACAGCCAGATCGAGATGCGGATCATGGCTCACCTCTCCGGTGACGAGGGGCTCATCGAGGCGTTCCGAACGGGGGAGGACCTCCACCGTTTCGTCGGCGCCCGGGTGTTCTCCGTCGCACCCGAGGAGGTGACCCCGGCGATGCGGAGCAAGGTCAAGGCCATGAGCTACGGCCTCGCCTACGGTCTGTCCGCGTTCGGCCTCTCGAAGCAACTGACGATCTCGACGAGCGAGGCGCAGGGCCTCATGAACGAGTACTTCGCGCGCTTCGGGGGGGTCCGCGACTACCTGCGCGAGGTCGTCGCCCAGGCTCGTGCCACCGGCTACACCGCCACGATGCTCGGTCGGCGTCGCTACCTCCCCGACCTCATGAGCGACAACCGCCAGCGCCGCGAGGGGGCCGAGCGGATGGCGCTCAACGCACCGATCCAGGGGTCGGCGGCCGACATCATCAAGCTCGCCATGAAGGGCGTGGATGCCGCCCTCCACGCCGAGGGTGCCCGCTCGCGCATCCTGCTCCAGGTGCACGACGAGCTGGTGCTGGAGGTGGCGCCGGGGGAGCGGGAGTCCCTCGAGAAGCTCGTGAGGCGGGAGATGGGGGCGGCAGTGGAGATGGACGTGCCCCTCGACGTCAGCGTCGGGGTGGGCCGCTCCTGGCACGACGCCGCGCACTGAACGATCGCTACCGCGCGAGGGTCCGCAGCGAGTCAGTAGGGGTCGGCCGATCCTTCGTGTCGCATGGCACGGGCCAGGCGTGCCCACCTCAACCGAAGCGCCACCTTGACCGCGACGTTGCGCAGCCACCAGGGAAGCTCACCGATGATGCGCAGGCGATCCGCCACGGAGGGGCGTGCGAGCCGGAACCGAGCCAGCGACCCGACCCGGTCGACATAGCTCAGTCGACGGGATGGAAGCACGCCGGCGAGCACGCCCAGCGTCACCCCCACGGAGGAGAAGCAGTCGTGGACGAGGACGAAGGAGCCCGGAACGCCGTGATCCGACCAGCGGAGGTCGTCCATGAAGGACCACACGTCATGCTTGCCGTCGATGAACAGCAGGTCCAGCGGCCCCTGCCACGCGGGGCGCACGGTTTGGGAGCGCTCGGCGACCACGCGCACCCGGTCCGTGAGTCCCGCCCGGCGAACGTGCTCCGAGAAGCGGTCGCGCGTGCCGACGGCACCGAACTTCCAGTTCTCGGTCCACGGGTCGATGGCGACGACCTTCGAGCCCTCGTGCTGCAGACCGGAGGCCAGCATGAGGGTGCTGCGCCCCTCGTAGCTGCCGATCTCGACGACGGTGGCGTCGCGACCCAGCGTCGCAGCCGTGGAGTGGAGCAGCGCGGCCTGGTCGCGGGTGAGCCAGCCTGCGGCCTCGTTCGCAATCGCCCAGGTTCGCTCGAAGCTCGTCGTCGGCACCCGCGAAGCCTAGGTCCTCGTCCCGGGGACCTGTCCGGCCTGTCTGGGCGCACACGACCGCGCCGGGAGCCCACCTCCCGGGGTGACGATTACAGTGGGCGGCGCCCACCGCCGAACACGTGGCGGCGGCCACCGCAAAGGACGCTCACCGTATGGACGTGCAGGCTTTCGCCGCCGGGCTCGACGCCCTCTTCGACGGCGACCCGGCGCAGGGCCGCCCCGTCGACCCGCGCTTCGAGGAGGTTGCCGCACGGGTGACGGGCTTCACGACGCCGGCAGAGCTCGCGGTCCTCCACTCCGCCGTCGGCCACCTTCCCGACGACGAGGCATACCTGGAGGTCGGGACGTACAAGGGCCGGTCGGTGTGCGGTGCGCTCCTGGACGGGACGGAGCGACGGGTCGTCGCCGTGGAGAACTTCCAGGAGTTCGGCATGGCAGGGGCACAGGCCCGGCAGGAGCTGTTCGACAACGTGGAGGCGCTGCCCTCGGTGGCGCCCGACTTCCGCCTGGTCGACGGCGACTGCTATCGAGTTCTCCGCGACCCCGACGCGGTCGGGTCACCGGTGGGTGTCTACTTCTTCGACGGCGCGCACACCTGGCTGGCGCACTACCTCGCTCTCGGCGTGGTGGAGCACCTGCTCGCGGACGAGGCCCTGGTGCTCGTCGACGACGCCACCTGGCCGGTCGTCCGACGCGCAACCATGGCGTACGTCGGGCGGCACCGTGGCTGGGACGTGGTGCGGGCCTTCGACGCCGAGTCGGACCACGATCCGCGCTGGGCGAACGGCCTTCTCCTCCTCCGCTTTCGCCGGCCCCATGGCGCGGCGAGGCGCATCCACCCCGATGTGCGTGCCGTGTTGGCGGTCCAACGCTTCGTCGTGGGACCGGCCTACGCCGCGGCCTGGAAGGTCGTGCCGAAGTCAGAGCTGCTCGTGCGCCTGGGCAAGCGGTTCTACGGCACTCGGTCCCACCGTGTTGCGTCGCGCTGACCCTCGACCGTCCACAGCGAGCCGGGCGAGGGCGACGCAGGCGCCGATGGCGGACACGCCGAGCGCCCACATGACGATGGTGGAGACCGTGGTCGGCGTGGCCTGGACCGCCAGCGCCAGGACGAGGCCCGTGGTGACGAGCCAGACCCACCCGCCACGTCCTCGCGGCCTTGTGGCGATGTCGTGCAGGACGGCCACGTTGACGACCGCCCACGCCGTGCCCAGGAGACCGAAGTACGGAGCCAGCTGGGCGGCCTCCGGAACTGCGCGACCCGCGACGGCCTCCACGACCGGTGCTCCCAGCGGCACCAGGGCAGCTGACACGCAGACTCCGAACAGCAGGGTCAGCCCCGCGACGCCGAGCCCCGTCGAGCGGGTCGGGGCGCGGTGCATCCGGGGGAACGCGACGACGGCGAGGAACTGTGGCCCCCAGAGGCAGACCTTGGCGAAGATCGACGCCAGCGCGTACGTTCCGCTGTCCGGCCCGGTGAGGTGGTGTCGAGCGATGGGTACGTCCACGTTCGTCAGCAGGAAGTACGCGGTGAGCACCACGGCCCCCCGGGACAGTGCCTGCGTGGCCGTGGCCAGCGGAACGGACACCGTCCCGCCGCCGGGGACGAGAGCCAGGGCCACGGCCGCCGCCGCGCCGGCGCCCAGCACCATGGCGACGAGGACGGCGGTCACGCCACCGCCGAGGGCCAGGGCCACCGCAACTGCTGCGACCCGGGCCACCCCGGTCGTGACGGCGGCGACCGACAGTCGCGAGATGCGCTCCTCACCGAGGAGCAACCCGTTGCCGGCGGCGCCCATGAGCATCGGAACGAGGATCAGCCCGACGATGACGACGTGCCACGCGGAGTCGAGATGCAGGTAGGACGCCAACGGCACCGCCGCGACGACGAAGGCGGCACACAGCGCGAGGCCGACCACGAGACCGAGCACGAGGGCGCTGCTCCGCGAGACACGCCCTCCCTGGGTCGTGGCGTCGGTCGCTCGGCGCGACACGCTGAGCTGGATGGCCGTCGACGGGATCGTCCCGATGATTCCGAGGGCCAGAAGGGCACCCATGGCTCCGAAGTCGTCGGGACTGAGCTGCCGGGCGAGGAGCACGGACAGGACGTAGCCCATCGCGTTGGCGACGACCGAGGCGATCCCGAAGCCAGCCGTCGACCGGAGGCGGGACGTCGAAGGCTTCGCCACGCTGCGCACCGTTCCTCGACTCGACCCGGCTCCGGGAGCCGGAGCGCTGTTGACGCCAGCGTGCCAGACGGACCGTCGGCAGCCGCGGGGTCCATGCTGACGCGTCGTCGAGGGGCTGTGTTCTGGCTGGTGGTCGTGGCGGCGGTGGTGGGCGTCGTCGTACTGACCGACGTCGGCCGGACGGCGATCGACACCAAGCCCCAGCTCTACCTCAACCCCGACGCCGTCCTGGCCTCCACCCTCTCGGCCTGGCAGACGGTTCCGGCCCTCGGGCAGCGCAGCTACGAGTCCGGTCTGCTCCTGCCCTCCGTCGTCGCGACGGCGTTGCAGGCGGTCGGCCTGCCCCCGTGGCTCATCATGCGAGTCCTTCGGGTCGTCCTCGTGCTCGTCGGGATGACCGGGGCCGCCTGGCTCGCCCGCCGCGTCGTCCCCGAGGGAGGGTCCTGGGCGCCGCGCACCGCCGCCGTCGTCTACCTGCTCCACCCCTATGTCCTCGTCGCCGGAGCCACCTTGCCGGTCCTGTGGCCCTGGGCGCTCCTGCCCTGGGCGCTGGGGTGCATCGTCCTCGCCGTCCGATCCGCGCGGTCCTGGCCGGCGTGGGCGGTGGCCGCGGGCGTCAGCACCTTCGCCATGGCCGGCCAGAACGCCGGGTCGGTGGTCGTGCTGCAGATGGCCGTCGCGGTCCCGGTCGTCCTCTGGTGGTCGGCCCGCTCGTCCGGGAAAGGGTGGCGCCGCCCCCTCGAGGTGCTCGAGGTGCTCACCGGCTCAGTCCTGGCCCTGTCGGCGTACTGGCTGCTGCCTGGGGTTCTCGCCAGGGGAGCCGGTGCCGCCGTGGTCGCCCAGACCGAGAGCGATGAGGCGATCTCCGCGGTGTCGTCCTGGAGCGAGGTGGTCCGCGGACTGGGGCTGTGGCCGCTCTACGGCACGGACGGGACGACGCCGTGGGTGGAACCCCATGTCGCGCTCATCACCGTCCCGCTCGTCGTCCTCGCCGGCTTCGCCCTGCTCGCCTCGGCCTGGTGGGCGACGGCCACGGCAGATCGGATGCGACTGCGCCTCGCGATCGGCCTGACCTCCGTGGCCGCACTCGTCATGGTGGGGAGCCACCCGTGGGCCGACCCACCACCAGTGGGTGCGGCGTGGAAGGTCGCCCTGGAGCAGGTTTCCGCCCTCGGGCTGCTGCGGACCACCAACAAGGCCGGCGCAGCACTCGTGGTCGGGGTCGCCCTGCTCTCGGCCCTGGCTGTCGCGACGGCAGCACATCCGCGACGACGCGCCTCGGTGATCGCGACGGTCGCCCTCGTTGCCGTGCTGCCGGCGTGGACCGGCGGGCTGTTCGTCAGCACCGCCGATGTGCCCGAGTACTGGGAGCAGGCAACGCGGGCCACGGACGTCGGGGACTCGCGCGTGTGGCTCCTCCCCGGCCAGACCAACGCCTCGTACGTGTGGAGCGACCGCCGGCCCGACGACGTCGTGCAGGGGCTGTACGAGGAGCGTGAGGCGATGGTGCGCACGACGGTCGCCAACTCCACACCGCAAGGTGCCTCGCTCCTGGCCGGCCTGGACAGGCGGCTGCAGGAGGGCAACCTTCCTCCCCGCGCCCTTGCCGCGGTCTCCCGGTACCTGGGCGTCGGGTCCGTGGTGGTGCGAGGCGATGTCGACAACGCCTCGGTCGGCGGGGCGGACCCGGCAGTGGTTGCCGGTGCGGTGGCGGGATCACAGGGGCTCTCGGTCGGTCCGACGTTCGGTGCGGCCTCGGAACGTACCCAGGGTCAACCGCCGGTGGCTGTCTTCACCGTCGATGACCCCGTCGGGCAGGTGACGGCGATGCAGCTGTCCGCACTCGTGACGGTGGTCGGCGACGCCACATCCCTCCCCGACCTGGCCCAGCTCGGGATCCTCGACGGCTCGCAGCCCTTCGCCCTCGCTGCCGACGCCGACGGGACCGGTGTGGGGCTGCTCGGACGCTCGTCGAGGATCGTCCTGACCGACACGAACCTGCGTGCCGAGGCCGTCCCCAACCGGCTCACCGAGGACCGTGGGCCGCTCCTCGCGGCCGACGAGGACGCTGACCGGATGGCCGGTCTATGGACCGCCGATGACCAGAGCGTGCGCCGCGCGCGGGGATGGCGGGCCACCGCCAGCGGGCAGGGGTCCGCGTTCCGGCCGCTCCCGTGGAGTGCGGCCGAGAACGCCGTCGACGACGATCCGCGCACCGCGTGGTTCGCTGGGGACTTCGGAACGGCGATCGGGAGCCGCCTGACCGTTGACGTGGGCTCGGCCCTCGCCGGTGACGTCGAGGTGCACACCGCATCGACCGGAGATGCAGAGATCACCGGCCTGGTGATGAGCGCCGGGGGCAGCGAGTCGAACCTTGGGCGAAGCTCCGACGGAGTGTTCGTCGGGACACTGCCCGACGGATCGACGGAGTTCTCCCTCCGGGTGACCGGTGTCTCGCCCGCCGGCTCCCTGGCGAACGTCGGGATCTCGGAGGTGCACGTCGGGGGCCTCCCATCGCCCGTTGCCGACGTGCTCCGGACTCCGCTGACGCTGACCGTGCTCATGGCGTCAGCCGCGGCCGAGGATCGAGCCCGCCTCGCCTCCCGTCCACTGGACGTCGTCCTCTCGCGCCGGCTGGGGAAGACCGGAAGTCCGGTTGTGGAGGAGCCGTCGCTCGACCGCGTGGTGGAGCTTGCCTGGGACGACTCCTTCACGTTCCGCGGCCTGTTCAGGCTGGGGACTCCCATGCCGGAGACGGCACTCGACGAGATGGAGGGCGCGCCGGGTGACGTCCGCGCCACGTCGTCGAGCCAGGCGTTCGGTCTCCCCACCGGCCGAGCGTCGATGGCGATGGACGGCGACGAGGGGACCGGTTGGCTACCGGCGGAGCCGACGGTCGGAGAGGAGTGGCGTGCATCCTTCTCGGACCCGGTGCCCGCGTCCGAGATCTCGCTGGTTCAGCCGGACCGGGGGCGACAACTCACCGAGGTCGTGGTGCGCGTCGACGGGGTCACCGTCCGGTCGCCTCTCCAGCCCGGGCGGAGCACGATCCCGCTGCCCGCCGGTACCGCCGTCTCCGACGTCTCCATCACCGTGGCGGGGGCGTCCCAGCCCGCGACCGAGCCGGCCCGCCTGCTCGAGGTGCAGATCGGTGACCGGCGTATCGACCGGAACCCCCTCCAGCCAGGCTGCCTGACCGTTGCCCAGGTCGACGGCGAACCGGTCCGGGTCAGACCCACCGCGCCCGTCACCGAGGGTGCCTTCCTCGCATCCCCGTGTGGTGAACCGACCGCCTTGGATGCCGGGCCACACGAGTGGGTGTCCTCCGCGGAGTTCACCTCGGACCTCGTGGTGTGGTCGGACGACGCGTCGACCGGCCGGACGCCCGGTGAGCCCGACGTGGTCGACATCGCCGGCGACGCGGCCGGGCCGGGCAGGCCGCCCGGGCCAGGGTGGAGCGGAACGCTGCCGGAGCGGTCCGAGGACCTCCTCCTCGTGGCGGGCGTGGGTCACGACCCGGGGTGGAGCCTCTCGGTGGACGGGGTGGATGTCGGGCCGCCCCTGCTGATGAACGGGTATGCCGCCGCCTGGGTGGTGCCACCCGGCGACTCCGCCTCGCTGAGCCTCTCGTACGGCCCGCAGTGGGCGGCGGTGGTCGGCCTCGCGCTCAGCGGGGTGGCACTGCTCGCCGCCGCAGGAGTCCTCGTGACGCGCCGACGCGCGATGGCCGCGGACCTCCACACCCACGATGTCCTGACCGGTGCCTTCGCTCCTGCGCCCGAAGCGGCTCGTCCGCCGAGCGATGCCGCCGGGCGACCTCCGATCAGGAGCCGGGGGCGCGGTCTCCTGGTCTCCGCGGGCTGGATCCTGATCGGCGGCGCGGTGCTCGGCGTCATCGGCATCGTCGCAGCAGCCGTGGGTCTGGTGATCCGCGGGTTCCGACGAAAGGTCGCGGCCGTCGTGCTGACCTCGGGGTGGGCAGTCGTCACCGCTGCCTGGTTCTGGGAGACGCGGGACCTGCGAGGGTCGGTGACCCCTGATCTCGTCGCCTCCTCCCCGGTGGCCTCGTCCTGCGCGGGAGCCGTGGTCATCGCCAGCGTCGTCTGGGCGTTCGGTCGCGAAAAGGGCGGTCCATGAGCGTTCCCGGGGAGGCGCGTTCCCCCGGAGCCCAGCGGCACGTCCTGTGGGGACGGCTGCCCGACCAGCGCCCCCTGCGTGAGCTCTACTGGCTCTCCCGGATGCCGGACACGACGGTCACCGAGGTGGGATCACCCCGAACCCACGGTCCCGACGCGGGAATCGGGTACGTCGACCGGCCCATGCGTCGGCCCGTGAAGCGGTTCGTCGAGGCGGGCGCCCTCGGCTGGATTCACCGTCTGGGCACCGTCGATCCGCGGCCGTACACATGGGTGGCCAGCCTGGAGCTGTGCGCCCTCGTCACCGGTCAGCTGTCCGCGTATGCCAGCCGGCACGGGCTCCGTCAGGCGGTCGTGACCTGGGAGAACCTTCCGAACCAACCGCTCTACCGCCTCCCGCCCTACGCCTGGGCGACGCGGCGGGCCCTCGGTGCGGACCTCATGGTGTGCCCCATCGAGGCCGCCCGTGACCACCTCGTCGCGCTCGGATATCCGGAGAGCCGGATCGCCGTGGTCCCACCCGGGGTGGACCTCGAGGTCTTCCGCCCGGCGGAGGCGCTCGGTGTTGACCGCGACCCCGACCTCGTGGCCTTCGTCTCTCCGCTGGCGTCCAACAAGGGGATTGACACGGTCCTCGATGCCATGGACGTGGTCCGCCACGAGCACCCCTCCGCACGCCTCGTCGTCGCGGGCCGCGGGCCGCTCGAGCGTCTCGTCCAGGAGCGCGCGGCGGCCAGTGCGGGGGCGATCCGGCACATCGGCGCCCTCGACCGAGCGGGTGTTGCGCGGTTGCTGGCATCCGCCGGCGTCTTCACCACCGCTCCGCGACCCACGTGGAAGTGGAACGAGCAGTTCGGGCTGGCGTACCTCGAGGCCATGGCGAGCGGCATCCCGATCGTCACGACCGCCTCCGGCACCAACCACGAGGCCGTCCGGCCACCCAACGTCCGCACCGCGAACACTCCAGCGGCATTGGCGAACGGCCTCCTCGGCCTCTTGCGCGATCCGGCGGCCGCCGCCCGGATCGGCGCCGACAACCGTAGGCTCGCAGAGGCCCGGCACGACCTGGCCGAGCAGACCCGTGCCCTGGGGGCCGCGTTCGCCGTTGCGGAACGATGGCCGCCACGCCGTCGCCGCCGAGGAGGACGACCCGCATGACCAGCCCCCTCGTGTCGGTCGTGGTCCCCACCAAGGACGTCGAGAGGACGCTCCGGCGCTGCCTCGCCTCCATCCGCAGCCAGACCTACCCGAACATCGAGCTCGTCGTCGTCGACAACTTCAGCACCGACCGGACGTTCGACGTGGCGCAGGAGCTCGCCGACACGGTCGTGCAGGCCGGTCCGGAGCGCAGTGCCCAGCGCAACCTCGGCATCGAGCTCGCCGAGGGCGAGTACATCCTGTGGATCGACGCCGACATGGTGCTGACCCCTCACGTCATCGCGGATGCCGTCGACACCGCCTCCCGCTCGGGCGCGACCGCGGTGTTCATCCCCGAGCAGACGGTCGGCTCGGGCTTCTGGACGGCGTGTCGCGCACTCGAGCGGCGTTGCTACGTCGGCGTCGAGCTCATCGAGGCGCCCCGCCTGATCCGGCGTGACTGGTTCACGGACCGGGGTGGGTTCGCCTCCGAGGTGGCCGGGCAGGAGGACGCCGACATCCGGATGCGTCTCCTGCGCGAGGGCAGGGTCATGCCGCACACCGAGACGGTGATCCTCCACGACGAAGGTCACCTGACCCTCCCGTTCATCCTGCGGAAGCGCTACTACTACGGGCAGTCGCTCCCGGCGTACCGCCGTGCCCAGCCCGGCGCCATCTCTGCCCAGGGTCGAGCCACGCTCCGGGCGATGGCCGGGGGACTGCCGATCCTCGCCGGGCAGCCGTTCCATGCGGCGGCGATGGTGTGCCTGCGCGCCGCGGAGGCGGGTGCCTACGCAGCCGGTGCGGCCAAGGCGTCGTGGGTGGCCCACCGGCCATGACCGCCCTGGCGCGGCCACGGCGCGACCTCCTCGTCCCGACGGTCGTCGCGGCCGTGCTGGCGGTGCTCGTGCTCGGCCCGGCGCTCGGTCGAGGGGTCGTCCTCGCGTACGACCTGGCATGGTCCCCGGACCCGCGACTGACCCCCTTCACCCTGGGGACGAGCACGCCGGCACCCCGCGCGGTGCCCAGCGACGCGGTGAGTGTCGCCCTCGGCTGGGTGATCGGCGCTGGACCCGCACAGGCCCTCATCCTCTGGGCCACCCTCGTCCTCGCCGGCGTGGGTGCTGCCCGGCTCGCGGCTCTGCTGTCGCCGGGACTGGGACCCGTCGCGGGGTCGTCGGCCGCTGTCGCTGCCGTGTGGAACCCGTTCGTCCTCGAGCGACTGGTCGTCGGTCAGTGGACCGTGCTCCTCGGGTATGCCGCGGTCCCGCACCTTCTCGTGGCGGCACTGCGGGTGCGGCAGGGCACGGCGCCCATGTGGTGGCCCGCGGTGGGGCTCGCGGCCTGCGGCCTGGGTGGGGCCAACACCCTGGTCCTGGGAGCGCTGGCCGTGGGCGGTGTCCTTCTCGCGCCGCGCCCTCGGTGGGGAGCCCTCGGGCTGGCCTCCGCTGCCGCACTGGGAGTGTCCGCCGTGTGGTCGCTGCCCGCGGTGACGGCCGGGGTCCGGTCGTCCCGGGCCGGGGTCGCCGAGTTCGCGGCGCGATCAGACACCCCGCTCGGCGTGCTCGGCTCGCTGCTGAGCGGTGGAGGGTTCTGGAACCCCGCGTCGCACCCGGCTGCCCGCTCGACGACGGTCGTCGCCGTGACTGCCGCCGTGCTCGCCGCGGGACCCCCGGTGGCGGGGTGCTGCGGGACGCGCAGAAGCTCGTCGCCCCGTGGGTGGCGCTCTGCGCCGCCGGAGCCGGCGTGCTGGTCCGCGACCTGCTGGACGCCCGCGTGGCCGGACCGGCCCTTGCTGCCCTCGTCACCGCTCTTCCCGTCGTGCTGCTGCCCTCGCTCGCCTGGGGCGTCGGCGGCCGGATCGACGCCGTGGACGTGCCCTCCGACCTGAGGGCCGTCGCCACGGTGCTCTCGCAGGAGGCTCCGGGGGCTGTCGGCCTCCTGCCGTGGTCGCAGTACCGCCGCTACGAGTGGAACGGGGGGCGTGTCTCGCTGACCCTGGTCCCACGGATGGTCGACCAGCGCGTGATCCTCGACGACCGCCTCCCACTCGCAGGCGGGGAGGTGCCGGGGGAGGATCCGACCGCCCGGGCCGTCACCGGTCGCATCGAGGCCGGCGTGTCGCCCCTCGCGGCCCTGGCGGCCGAGGGGGTGCGCTGGATCGTCGTCGAGAAGGGCACCGGGCTGCCGGACCCGAGCGTGGACGACCCACTTCCCCTGGCCGCACGGGTCACGCACGACACTCCCAGCGTCCGCGTCATCGAGCTGGGCGCAGAGCCGGGTGTGGAAGGTGTCGGGGTCACCACCGCCACCGCCTGGGGGTGGGGCGTGACCTGTGTGACGTGGCTGGTG
>JAQSWG010000161.1 GCA_029266735.1 Ornithinibacter sp. | reverse complement strand
GAAGCCGTGACCGGCGAATCCTCCGGCTCGGCCCGGCCGGCGTCGCTGACGCCGGCCGGGGCGGATCTCACCAGCGGTGGGCGACGTCCACGACGAGCCGGCTGCGGTTCGTCGAGGCGTCGTACAGGGTGAAGACCCGGTGGGGCAGGCGGGCGCGCACGCCCAGCGCGAGAGTCGTCCAGCCGTCGGTCCTGGTGCTGGCCCAGCCCCAGTGGCTATTGGAGGAACCCGCCCACTTCACCTGGCGGAAAGTCGTGAAGCCGGCGACCGACGGCATCGTCGGGACGGTCGTCGCGCCCTTGTGGGCCACGACGGCGAGCCGGGCACCGCCCGCGACGGGGACCGCGAAGCCGGCCTCCTGGTTCAGCACCGTGGTGACGTAGCAGACGGCGAAGCCCGGTGCCGGGCCCGTCATGTCGAGGACGAGCCGGTCGAAGCACGCGTGCCGACCGGCGCGGACGCCGTCCACCCGACCCACCGCGAGGGGTGCGGAGGTCTTCGCGAGCGACCCCCACGTGATGCCGCAGTACGGCGCGGCGGTGGCGGCCCCGGTGCCGGAGGCGGCCGGGACGGCGAACAGGGCGGCGGTGGCCGCGAGTGCGGCAACCGCGCGGGCACCCCTTCGGGTGCGGTTGGGCCTGGTGGTGGGACGCCACATGGCGGTCTCCTTCGGCTCGGTGGGACACACCTGTGACGCCTCAGGGGGCTCGGCGGTTGACCGCGGCCACGGCGGTGCGTCCAGTGCACGGCATGAGGTCCCGGCTCGGTGTTTCCGCACCAGCGGGGCCGCTCTTCATTCGTCTGGCCCTCATTCGCCGATCGCAGCCGGTCACCGTCTATCAAACGGTCGTTCGACGTCTGCGCAGGTCGACGGCTTAACGGTCGTTCGACGTCTGCGCAGGTCGACGGCTTACAGTCACCGCTAGTCAACGGTTTTCGCTCGTGCTGGACGTATCACGGCCTACAGCCCGACTCGTCCTCCATCCCGCTGCTGACCTGCGGAGATCCCGGTACCGGGTCGTGGAACGTCAACGACGCGTCTGTGATGCGTCCGCACCCACGCCGTGAACCCCATCGACGTCGGCGGTGTAGGACTGGTGAAGGACGACACCAGCGGGCGAGGGGAGGACCGATCGAGACGGCCGACGAGGTGATGGTGCTGGCTCGCGTTCGTGCCGGGGACACGGCCGCCTACGCCGAGCTGGTGACCAGACATGCCCCGGTGGCCAGGCGGCTGGCGATCCTCTCCGGGGCCGGCTCGGACGCTGACGACGTCGTCCAGGAGGCGTTCGTGAAGGCCTATCGGTCTCTCTCGTCGTTCCGGGATGGCGCCGAGTTCAGGCCTTGGTTGTTGCGGATCGTCGTCAACGAGAGCCGCAATCTCCACCGCGGGCAGTGCCGTCGATCCGACCGCGAGCTGCGGGTCGTGCGCGAAGACGCCCGCCTCGTCACCGGGTCGGACCCGGCAGACTTGGCCGTCAGCGAAGAACGACGTGAGGCCCTGCTCGGCGCGATCCGGACGCTGCCGCGGGAACTGCGCGAGGTCGTCACCTGCCGCTACCTGCTCGAGCTCTCGGAGACCGAGACCGCCGCGTCGCTCGACATCCCGAACGGAACCGTGAAGTCCCGACTCCGGCGCGGCCTGGCCCGACTACGAGAGGAGCTTGCCGATGCCTGAGCACCCCCGGTCGCCCGAACCGCTGGAACTGCTCGAATCCGAGCTGATCGCCCTGGGCCGCACCCTCGTGGTCGACCCGCCACCCGCCGACCTCGCCGAGCGCGTGCTGGCGCAGATCGCGGAGACGGGCGGTGAGAATGCCGGCGCGCTGCCGACGTGGCGTAGGAGCCTGCGCGCCCCCCGGCGCCGAGCTCTCGCCACGGCCATCGCGGCGCTGCTCGTGGTCGTCCTCGTCCCGCCCGTGCGTGCTGCGGTGCTCGATCTCTTCCGCATCGGGGGCGTCACGGTACGAGAGGTCCCCTCACCGTCAGGCGGGTCGGCGACCAGCGACCCCGAAGGCGCCGCACCCACCTCAGCAGGTGCCGTCGTGGTCGGATCGATCGAGGACGCCTCGAACCGCGTGGGCTTCGACATCGACACGCCGCCGGAGCTCGGCACACCCACGACCATCGCGGTGACCCGCGAGGCGCGAGTCGTCGAGGTGACCTGGGGTCGCGGTGCAGGCTCGACCACGCTCGACGTCTTCAACGGCAGCCTGTCGTTCGGCTACCTCAAGAGCGTCTGGGAGGCGGTCACACCCACTGACGTGGCCGGGAAGGAAGCCGTCTGGTTCGCGGCCCCCCACCTCATCGAGTGGACCGACCGCGCCGGCGTCACCGTGGCCAGCACGCCGCGGGTCGCCGGACCCACCCTCGTCTGGGTCGACCGTGATCAGGCCGGGCGCGAGATCACCTATCGCCTGGAAGGGCCGGACACGCTGGAGGCCGCGAAGGCGATCGCCGAATCTGTCCCCTGATGGCGGGCCGGTGAACCAGTTGGGTGTGAGCGGTGTATCCACCGCAGCACCCCGAACTCACCACGGAGGCACGACATGCGCAGGTTCCTGTCACTCACCCTGGCCCTGGTTGCGGGCTTCTTCGTCCTCAGCGTCCCGTCCTCGGTCGCGGGTGGCCCGACCTCGGTCCTCCTCGTCAACGACGAGACCGGCCGGTCCGCTGCAGCCCTCAACGGCAGTTCCGCCTACACCGAGCTCCAGTCGATCCTCGGCGACGAGAACCGCCCCGCCAAGAGCGTCA
>JAQSWG010000110.1 GCA_029266735.1 Ornithinibacter sp. | reverse complement strand
GATGGCCTGCTGGTTGGCGCGCGCCCGCAGCACGAGGTCGTCGTTCGGCAGGTTGAGGCCCGTGACGTCGACGACGGCGTTGAGTGCGGCGAGAGCGCCCTCGGCCCACTCGGACCCTGCGAGGTAGTGCGGCACGTGGATCGCGAACCCGACGGCTCGGTGCCCCGACTCGCCGAGCCTCATCTCGAGGAGTGCGCCGATCGACCCCGGCACCTGCACCCGACCGAAGGGTGACGCGGCGTCTCCGATGAGCGACACGTCCGTGGCGTGAGCTGTCATGCCGACGGGGCGGGAGTGCGGCACCGCCATGGGGATGCCGTGCGTGTGGACGACGAGCGTGATGCCGAGCCGGACGACGAGCTCGCGCACCGCCTCGATGACCCGCTCCCACTGGTAGTCCGGCTCAGGCCCGGTGAGCAGGTAGTAGGTCTGCCCGTCCCGGTCGGTGAGCCGGTGCAGGAGCATGCTCGGGTCGTCGTACTCGACCCACCGGTTGGTGTCGAAGATCATCGCCGGACGGCGGCCGCGGTAGTCGAGGAGCTGGTCGACGTCGAAGGACGCCACGACCTCGGGGTCCCCCGTCTCGAGGAGGTGGCCACCGAGGACGGACTGGATGTGCCCGGCGTCGATGAAGGCTCCGAGCGCGACGACGAGCACACCGGGCCGGGGCACGGTGAGGTCGGCGTCGGTCTCGAAGCGGTAGAGCGCGGAGGGGTTCTGCACGGCACAAGCCTTTCACGGGTGGAGCTCGTACCCAGCAGAACGCACGACCGCCCCCCGACGATTCCCGATCAGTGCCGTGACGCGGCGACGGCCGCGATGGCCGCGCGCACCCTCTTCTCCGAGACCGGGTGTGCCGTCCCGAGCGACTGGGCGAACAGGCTCACGCGCAGCTCCTCGACCATCCAGCCGAGGTCGGTGACGGCGGTGGCGCCGCGCCGGCTGGCGGGCAGCGAGTCCAGGAGGTCGGCGAAGTCCTCCTCCACCCCGTCGATGGTCTCCTGGAGCACGGCCTCCCGCGGGTTGGTCGCCGCGCGGTCCAGCCGGTGCTGCGCGGCCCGCAGGTAGCGCTGCACGTCGCGCAGCCGCCGCAGCCCCGTCCGGGCGACGAAGCCCGGTCCGACGAGGCTGTCCAGCTGGGCGCGCACGTCGGCGCGGGTGGCGGCGGTGCGCGCCGACGCCGCGCCCTGCTCGAGAGACTCCAGCGTCCGGCGCACCTGGGCCGCGAGGGCCAGCACCGGCTCGACCGCCTCGACGACGACGAGCACCCGACTGGCCGCATGGCTCCGGACGGCGGCGAGCGCGGCGGCATACGCCTCCTCGGTGCGCACCTCACCGGGCACGTGCTCGGTGACGATGTCGTCGACGGCCGCGTCGAGGCAGTCCTGGAGCAGTGCGGGAACCGAGCCGTGGGGGTTGTCCGCGAGGGCGAGCTTCTGGGCGTTGGAGAGCCGCGCCAGCACGCGCTTCCACGGGGCCGACGTGCCGAGCAGCAGCAGCCGGCGCACCCCCCGGCGGTGGGCCGCCTCCGCGGCGCCGCGGTCGGGCAGCACCCGGAGGGATACCGACGTCCCTTCGTCGACGAGCGCGGGGTACCCCTGAACGGTCAGGCCCCCTGCGCGCCCCTCGAACGTCTCCGGGACGGTGCCGACGCTCCACGTGGTGAGGCCGGTGCGCTCGAGGGAAGCACCTGCCTGGGCCATCCCCGCGCGGACCGCTCCCCCGGCCGCTGGTCGCAGGGCGTCGAGGTCCTTTCCCCGGGCGACCACCTTCCCGCCCGGGGCCTCGACGCTGAAGGTGATCCGCAGGTGGTCCGGCACGCGGCTGAGGTCCCATTCCTCTGGCGGGATGCGAACGCCGGTGCGCTCGTGGAGCATCCGAGCCATCTCGTCGGTCAGGCTCCCCCGGGCCGGGTCTGCGGCCGAGAGGGCGGCCATCGCATGGTCGGGGGTGGGGACGAAGTGCCGGCGGGTCGCCTTGGGCAGCGACTTCAGGAGCGCGACCGCCAGATCGTCACGCAGTCCCGGCACCTGCCAGTCGAACCCTTCGGAGCTGACCCGGTTGAGCACCGCCACGGGGACGTGGACCGTGACGCCGTCGGCCTCCGAACCCGGGGAGAACTGGTACGTCACGTCGAGGTCGAGGTCACCCTGGCGCCACACCCGGGGGTAGTCCTCGGCCGAGATCTCCTCGCCGGCGTCGGAGGTGAGGATCTCCTCCGTGAGGGTGAGGAGGTCGGGCCGACGGCGCCGCTCGCCTCGCCACCAGCGGTCGAAGTGGCGCTCGCTGACGACGTCAGGCGGGATCCGTGAGTCGTAGAAGGCGAAGAGCACCTCGTCGTCGACGACGATGTCGCGTCGCCGGGCCCGCTCCTCCAGCTCGGCGACCCGACGGAGGGTGGCGACGTTCTGCCGCCAGAACTCGTGCTGCGGCTCCCAGTCGCCCTCGACGAGCGCGGACCGGACGAAGATCTCCCGCGCCGCCTCGGGGTCGATCCCGGCGTACTGGATCGTCCGGTCGGTGACGAGCGGAACGCCGTAGAGGGTGACCCGCTCCGTCGCGACGGCGGCCCCCGCCTTCCTGCTCCAGCGAGGCTCGCTGACGGTCCGTGCGACGACGTGGGCGCCCGCCTCCTCCGCCCACTCCGGCTCGATCCGCGCATTGACGCGGGCCCACAGCCGGGTCGTCTCGACGAGCTCGGCGGCCATGACGTAGTCCGGCTGCCGCCGGAAGAGGGCCGACCCGGGACTGATCCCGAAGCGGGCACCACGCGCACCGGCATACTCGCGCTTGACCTCGTCTCGCACACCGACGTGGGACAGCAGCCCGGCGAGGAGTGCGCGGTGGACGGTGTCCCAGTCCGGCTCGGCGTCGCGTGCGGCGGTCGCCAGGTCGGGGTCGATCCGCACCGACCGACAGGCGGCCCGGAGCTGGGAGTGGAGGTCCTGCCACTCCCGGATGCGCAGGTAGTGGAGGTACTCGCTCTTGCAGGTGCGGCGGAAGGCGCTGTGCGACAAGGCCTTCTGCTGAGCGGTGAGATAGCGCCAGAGGTTGTGGAGGCTGACGAAGTCCGAACGGTCGTCCTTGAACCTCGCGTGCGCCTGGTCGGCCTGCGCCTCCTTGTCCACCGGGCGCTCTCGTGGGTCCTGGATCGAGAGAGCCGCGACGAGCACGAGCACTTCGCGCGTGCAGCCCAGCCGGCCGGCCTCCACCACCATCCGCGCCAGCCGGGGGTCCAGCGGCAGCCGGGCCAACGTCCGCCCGGATGCCGTGAGCCGCCGCCCCCGCCCACGGTGCCGGCCGCGGGTCTGTTCGCCGACCTCGAAGGCACTGAGCTCCTCGAGGAGCCGGACGCCGTCGGCCACCTGGCGATCGTCGGGCGGGTCCACGAACGGGAACCTGGTGACGTCCCCGAGACCGAGGGACGTCATCTGGAGGATGACGGAGGCGAGCGAGGTGCGCTGGATCTCCGGCTCCGTGAACTCCGGCCGCGCCTCGAAGTCCTCCTCGGAGTACAGGCGGATGCAGATCCCGGGCGCGACCCGCCCGCAACGTCCGGCGCGCTGCGCCGCGCTCGCCCGGCTCACCGGTTCGATCGGCAGCCGCTGCACCTTCGTCCGCTGGCTGTAGCGGGAGATCCGGGCCGTTCCGGTGTCGACGACGTAGCCGATGCCCGGGACGGTGAGCGACGTCTCCGCGACGTTCGTCGCCAGGATGATCCGCCTCCCCGTCCCGCGGTGGAAGACGCGGTGCTGCTCCGCGGCGGAGAGCCTGGCGAAGAGAGGAAGCACCTCGGTGCCGGGCAGCCCCAGGCCGTTGAGCGCCTCCGCGGCATCGCGGATCTCCCGCTCACCCGAGAAGAACACGAGGATGTCCGTGGCGTCGGGGGTCGGCGGCGCCTCGGTCCAGAGCTCCTCGACCGCCTCGACGACGCCGGTCACCTGGTCGCGCTCCGCGATGACGTGCCGGCCGTCGGGGTGCAGCTCGAGGAGGGGGCGGTAGCGCAGCTCGACCGGGTAGGTGCGCCCCGACACCTCGATGACGGGCACCTCGCGCACGACCTCCCCCCGCTCGTCCGTCGCGAAGTGACGCGCGAACCGGAGCGGGTCGATGGTCGCGGACGTCACCACGACCTTGAGCTCTGGACGACGGCGCAACAGCTGCTTGAGGTATCCGAGGATGAAGTCGATGTTGAGCGAGCGTTCGTGGGCCTCATCGAGGATGAGGGTGTCGTAGCGCCGGAGGTCGCGGTCGCGCTGCATCTCGGCCAGCAGGATGCCGTCGGTCATGACCTTGACGCGCGTGGCGTCGCTGCTGTGGTCGGTGAAGCGAACCTGGTAGCCGACAAGGCCACCGAGCTCGACCTCCAACTCCTCGGCGATGCGCTCGGCGACCGAGCGCGCGGCGATCCGGCGGGGCTGCGTGTGACCCACCTGGCCGCGCGATCCGAGCCCCAGCTCGAGGCACATCTTGGGCAGCTGCGTCGTCTTTCCCGAGCCGGTCTCCCCCGCGACGACGACGACCTGGTGGTCGCGGATGGCCTCCAGGATGTCGTCGCGCCGCTCGACGACGGGCAGGTGCTCCGGGTACCGCAGCCGAGCAGGGTCGACCGTGTCGACGGGCGGGGCACGCATGGCGCAAGGATAGGTCGGCGGTTCGGCGCCGCCGGGCGCCCTACCGCCCAGCCGGCTCCGACTCGGTGATCGGCCGGGTCGCCCGCACCGCCGCGGTCCCCACCTGGAGGCTCGCTCCCCCGGTGTAGAGCCGCTGCGCCGCCGGCCCGTTGGCGGTCGCGAGCCGCCAGTCGTCCCGAAAGGCACGGTCGAGCTGCGCCGCCGCGGCAGCGCGACCACGGGCTGCCCCCGCGCGGGCCGCGTCGCGGACCCCGGCAGCGAGGCCCGAGGCGCCGACCGGCGCACGGACGGTGGCCACGGCAGGACCGCCGGTCAGGGCGGTCGGGGTGCCCCTCGCCGGCGGGACGTCCAGTGCGGCTCGCAGGGCGTCCCGGCGGGCCCGGGCCTCGGCGGCCGCACCCAGCGCGACGCGCTGCCGGGTCGTGAGGTAGCGCGTGCTCACCGCACCCTGGGCCGTGCGCTCGGCGCCGGCAACGGCACCCCGCCGCAGCACCGCTCCCATCCCTCCCGTCGCCATCAGGGCCGCGCTGCTGCCCAGCTCGCCCCAGTCGCCCTCGTCGTAGGCGACGAGCAGGGCCGTGTCCGCGGCGACCCCGACCGCCTCACCGGCCGCTGCGACGGGCCGCAGCTCGGGGACCACCGCAGAGGCGAGCCCGAGAGTCGCGAGGTCGTGGCCGACGGTGCTCGCGGTGGCGAGCAACCGGTAGGGCGCCGAGTCTCGCACCTCGTCGACGCTCAGCGAGCGGAGCACCCGGGCGCAGCCGGCGTCCGCCTCCCGGAACCGCTCGGCAGCCGCCCCGTGACGTGCCCGGGCGCCGGCCTGCACCCGCACCTGCTCCTGCTGGAGGTGCCTCACGAGGAGCAGGGCCGGGTCGTCCTCACCCGAGCCGGCGGCGACGAGGGCGTAGGCGCGGTCCTCCAGCACGGCATACGCATGGTCGGCGTCACTCTCGTCCCGCACCGCGACGGCGATCACCGCCTGTGCCTCCTCGAGGGCATCGGCCAGCGCCCGCAGCGGCGCGACGGCGCCGCCGAGGCGGGCCGCGACGGCATCCAGCACCGGCACGACGGCGCGCAGGCGAACCCCGAACTGCTCAGCTGCGACGCCCTCCCACGTCGCACCGTCGCGCAGCCTGGCGAGGACCCGGCCGAGCGCGTCGAGCCTGCGCGCCGTGGCGTGGAGCCGGTCGGCGACGACCCGGATCCCGCCCGGGTTGCCGGGCATCGGGGGCAGCCCGGTCACCACGACCCGCCGAACAGGCTGCGCGACATCCCGGCCTCGGTGTCGAGGTAGAGCGCACCGGCACCGACCACGGCCTCGCCCAGCTCGGAGAGGGAGCCGCCGAGCGCGAGCCGGACCCTCCGCCAGCCGCCGAGAAGCTCCTCGAGGGCCGGCCCGCTCTCGCCGGGGCCGAGCGCCCAGCGGTCCGCGGCGGGGTCACCCATGAGGAGCAGGTCGGCGCCCGTCTCGGCGAGGGCCACGCCCAGCTCGGCGACCTCCGCAGCGTCGACCCGGATCCACGTCATGGCCGCAACGCTAGGCGCGTCCAACGGGGGCCGCGCCCGGTTGTCCACAGCCAAGAGCGATCGCCCCGGCGCCGAGCGCGGCGCCGGCGTCCCAGGGACGGAGGTCGCCGCTCCTGCGGTACGTCAGGCGGTGGTCACCCCTGCCAGGTCGGCCGGCTGCTCCTCGCCGAGCTCGGTGCCGCTCGTGCCGGCGTCGTCCGACGAGCCG
>JAQSWG010000109.1 GCA_029266735.1 Ornithinibacter sp. | reverse complement strand
AGCGCGAGGCCGGCAAGGAGCACACCCAAGGTCGCGAGCGCCGTGGTGTCGACGGCTGGGATGAAGCGGACCTGCCCGTTGGCGATCGTGTAGACACCGATGCCTCGGACCATGCCGCCGAAGCCACCCCCGCCGCCCTCGTCGTCCGGGCCGCTGCCCCCACCTCCCCCACCGATCGCGACCGCGACCGGGATCACCATGACCCCGTCGCGCTCGACCGGCTCACCGAACACGCGGCGAATGCCGAGCTGGTCGCCAACTCTGGTCACGATGTCCTCTGGGGTCATCGCGCACCTCCAATGCCTCGGTCAGGGCGGCTGTCCACCTCCAGCAGACCACAGATCATCGAGTCGTGACCCGGGAAGTGGGGGCGCCTGCTTTCGCAGCCGCCTCCCGCTCCAGTGGTGCCAAGGGCGCGGTATGGTGTGGTTGAGGGTGGCGTGCGCGTAGGGGGTCTTTAGTCGCACGGGTCGGGTGTATCGCTCGGGGTGAACGGCGACGAGGGCGTCCATCGCACGTTGTCGATCGTGGTGGATGTGGATCCAGCCCCCGTCGTGGACCGACGCGGGGGTGTGGCCTTCGAGGCCGGAGTGGCGGTGCTCGGCGTTGTACCAGGGCACGAAGACGCCGGCCCAGGCGCGGGCGTGGTCAATATCGGTGAAGAAGGCCGGCGCGCTCGGGGAGTACTTGGCAGTCTTGAACCACGACTCTGAGTACGGGTTGTCATTGGACACCCGGGGGCGGTTCTTGCTGACCTCGATGGACAGGTCCCGAAAGAAGGTCGCCAAGGTCTTGGACACCATGCTGGTCCCGCCATCGGAGTGCACGATCCGAGGTACCTGCCCGCCGTGCTCAGCGATCGCGGTCTGGAACATCTGCTCGGCAAGCTCGGCCGACTCGCACTGCTCGATGCGCCACCCGACGATCTTGCGGGAGAACACGTCGATCACGACATAGAAGTCGTACCAGGTCCCCACGTAGGGACCTTTGAGCTTGGTGATGTCCCAGGACCAGACCTGCATCGCAGCCGTGGCGTCCCACTGCGGCATGGCGCTGGCGCGCCGTGCCGCACGACGCCGCACCGGTCGTGACGCCTCCAGGTGTGCCCGGGCAATCCGGTGCCACGAGGACCGTGAGGCGACCGGTGTGCCGGCATCCAGCGCCTCGAAGAACGCCTGGTACACCGACTTACCCTTGCTGAACGCGACGGTCAGCAAGGACAGAATCGAGGTGACCTCGGCGGTGGTCAGCCATGTCGGAGATCGACGCTGAGGGTGCGCAACGTGCTCACCGTGTCGGGCTCGGGGGTGGTGGCGCTCATGCCAAGACCCACGTGAGAGCCCGATCACGCTCAGGGCGCGCCGTTGGGACAGCCCCGCCTCGACCAGTGAGCCGACCAGGCAGGCCTCGAACGCCCACCACGCCGCCTTGTCCGTCACGGACGGCCCGGTGCCTGCTCCACGCTCTTGTGGGCCGTCCCGTCCTGCAAGAGCTCGATAGCTTTTCCCAGCGCGTCGACCGCCCGGGCCTGGACCTCGGCGTCCTTCTTCGCCTTGTCCAGCTCGGCTCGTAGGCGCTTGTTCTCCGCGTGCAACCGGGCCATCTCCCGGTTCTCCTCGGCCGTCACGAACACCCCTCCTCGAGGAACCAAGCCCGTCTCCAACGCTCCAACCACGATCTGCTGGCGCCACACGTAGAACGTCCGAGGAGACACATCGCGCTGCGCGAGCCACCTGCCACGCTGCCCTCGAGCGACCGCGAAGTACTCCAGCACCATCTCCCGCTTCTCCTCAGCGGTGAACTTCGTCCTGCCCAACGTCAAGCACTCCTGTCGAAGCGACTGACTCAACAAGAGACTGACACGTGGGGCCAGCCGCGCGTCCGGCACCCCGCCGGAGGTGGCAGCAAGCGACACGCCACCGCCACGCAGCGCGACCGGTGCCAGAGGCGCGCCCCGCCGCGCGTTCGGCACCCGGTGGCTTGGAAGGGACGTGGCACGAGTGCCAGAGGCGCGCCCCGCCGCCCGCTCGGCACCTCTCGGGATGGAGCGACGCCAGTGCCGGCACCTTCCACCCGGCGTGACCTCAGCCGACGAGAACGTCGGAGCGCGCCTCGGACCGGACCCGGATGCCGATGGAAACACCGAGGTCCCGCAGGGCGGGGCCGATCATCGGCAGCTGCGCCTCACCGCTCAGGGCGACGACGGCCGTGCGGCCGTCCGGGGAGCCGGTGGCCGGGTCGAGTCGCCAGGCCACCACGCTCGCCGGCTTCGGTCGACTGCCGACGTACTCAGCAGCACGTTCACGGACGGACGTGTCGCTCAGCGGCACCGACTCCCCCACACCTCGCTGGTATGCCGAGTCGTCGAGCGCGTTCGCGGCGCTCAAGGCCGCGCCGTCGGCAACGTCGAGGAGGCGCATGCGTGCAAGGTGGGCCGAGGTCACTGCAACGGTGCCCGAGATGAGCAGCATCGCGATGACCGTCAACCCCAGGATGAAGAGGCTGATCGACCCCTCCTCCTCGCGCCGTCGCAGGTGGCTCTTACCTGAGGCCCCCTCGTTCGGGATCAGCGGCTGGCCGGTGGCCGACCGGTCCCCTTCCGGGTCGAGGTTCGCGGCCGACTCGTCGTCGAGGGTGGAGTCGGTCCAGGTCATCACGGCAGCCCCCGGAAGCGGTCGACTGTCGACACGTGGCTGGCAGTGACCGGGACGGCCAACGGCACGACCTGCCGGGCGAACGCAGGGACCAGGGGTAGTGGGATCCGGACGCTCGCCGTGGTCTCCACCCGCCCATCGGGTCGCAGGCACGGTGACCCGTCGCAGGCGACAGCGAGCCGCCCCGTGTCCTCCATGGCGTGGTCGAGGAACGCGATGCGCGCCGCCGCCTCGGCGCGGGCAGGAGCGGCCTCCCCCGACGGCGCGGTGACGAACGCGCGTCCGGCCTCCCGGGCGGCCTGGCTGACGGCATACGAGCCGGCTTGAAGCCGGGCCATCATGAGCACGAGGTACACGAGGGGGATCAGCATGAGCACCGCCAGGACGACGAACTCGACCACCGCACTTCCCCTCTCGTCCCGGGCATTCGGAACAGTGGCCCGGGGCCTTACCGCCACCGCCCCGATCACTGGGACTCGAGGAACGCCCGGCCCACGAGGTCGAGACGTCCGTCCGGACCGAGCAGGCCGATGACCGGCAGTGGTGCGACCACGCGCACCTCGACGACGCGAACCCCGCCGACCACCGCCTCGCGGGACGTCACGTTGCGCGCGAACTGTGCCGACAGTGAGGCCGTGATCAATGCCTGCGTGCGCGAGACACCCTGTCCCGGAACGGCATCCGCTCGAGCACCCAGGCGTGCACCCTCCGACGCGCAGGAGATGAGGGTGTTCCGTGTGTGCAACGCCAGACCGAGCTGGAAGACGGCGAGGAAGAGCACCACCACCAGCACCGACACCATCGCGAAGTCCGCCATGGCCGCGCCACGCTCCCCGCGCACCGCAGACATCGCGGACCGTCATCCCGACACGGAGGACAGTGCGCTCTGGAACATCGAGACGAGCTGCTCCTTCGCGACGACCCACAGGGCCGTCACGAGGCCGGCCGTCATGAGGGTGATGAGCACCCAGCCGGGGACGTCGCCCCGCTCCGCTCTTCGCCCGCCCACCTCCCGGAGGCGGTGGGCGGCGACGTATGCGTGCGCAGCGAAGGTGTGGCGGAGGCTCATGCTGTGGTCCTTTCCGGCCGGTCAGAGGGTGAAGCGGAAGAAGGTGAATCCGGGGAAGACGGCAAAGAGGACGGTGACCGGCAGGATGAGGAAGACGACCGGAACCATCATGGCGATCTCCTTGCGGCCACCTGCCTCCATGAGGCCACGGCGGCCCTCCTCGCGGACGTCCTGCGCCTGCGCGCGCAGCACGTCTGCCAGTGGGGTGCCTCGTTGCACCGCGATGACGACCCCGTCGACGAAGCGGCGCAGGCTCGGGAGCCCCGTCCGGTCGGCGAGGCCCTGGAGTGCGGTGGGGAGGTTCGCGCCGGCACGGGCGTCTGCCAGACAGCGACGCAGTTCGCCGGCCAGCTCTCCCTGCGAGAGGCGACACACCCGGTCGAGCGCCCCGACGGCGCCTTCCCCGGCCCCCACGGCGAGCGCGAGGAGCTCCGCCACCGTGGGGAACTCGGTGAGCATCCGGGCCTCGCGTCTGGTCGCCCGCCGGGAGAGGAGGTAGTCCGCGCCGGTCACCCCGAGGCCCAGGCCCACCGCCGTCATCATGACGAGGGCGACCGCTCCGCCATCCCCGGCCACGAGGAACACGGTGCCCACGGTCGCGCCGATGACACCGCCGAGAGCGCCCCAGAGGACCTGCTCCGCGCGGAAGCGGTCGAGGTCCGCAGTCATGCCGGCCCGGAGCTGCCGACGGCGGACACTGTCGGCGCCACCCATGACCCGCTCCACCCCTTGCGCCAGCTCGCGCAGGAGAGGACCGGCCACGAGGCCGACGACGCCGCCCGGGGTCAGGCCGTCGTCGAGGAGGCGTGACGGTCGGGGGGTGTCACGCAGGTACGGCAGGACCCGCCCGGCCAGTCCCTGCCGACGGTGCCGAGGCAACCCCAGCCAGATGAGGAGGAGGCCGACGCCCATGACGAGGCCGAGGAGCGCTCCATCCCGCGAGACCGAGGTCACCGAAGGACCCGCTCGTCCTCGGGGAGCCGGCCGATCCGGACCATGGCCCAGTAGGCCACCCCGGTCACGCCGGCACCGACCGCCAGCACGACCGCCCCGAGCGCGGTGGAGTACGCCCGCACCGACTCGGGATTGGTCGACAGCATCGCGAGGACGGCCCACGGTGCAGCCACCGCGAGCCGGGCAGCGTTCACGGTCCAGGACTGGCGGGTCTCGAGCTCGGCTCGGGTGCGGGCGTCCTCACGCAGGAACCCGGACAGGGTGCGGAGGAGGTGGCCGAGGTCCGTCCCGCCGACCTCCCGCGCGATCCGCAGACTCTCGACGAGGCGGTCGGCGACAGGGTCGCTCAGGCGCTCCTTGAGCCGGTCGAGGCAGTCGTGGAACCGACCAGTGAGCCGGTAGTCGTCGGCGAACGCGCGGAACGGTTCACGCAGCTCCTCAGGCCCTCGGGTGCCGAGCTGCGACAGGGCCTCCGGCAAGGCCATCCCGGCCCGCACGCCCGAGGTGATGTTGTCGACGGCATCCGGCCACATGTCGCGAAGGCGCGTCCGACGCCGGCGAGCTCGACCGCGCACGACGGCCAGGGGCGCGTAGGCCCCCACCATCGCGAAGCACACGGCGATGGCCAGCACACCGACGATCGCGTGGACGAGTGCCAGGACGAGGAAGAAGGCGATGACGGTCCCTACGAGCAGCGTGCGCACGGACAACCCGGCGAAGCCGGCCTGGACGATCTCGTCCGACAGCCGGTCCAGCGGTCCGCTCCGGCGGCGGCTGGACGTCGTCGGCGGAGCCGGCACCCAGCAGCTCCACCACACGAGGAACAGCCCGAGCCCGAGGAGCAGCCCGAGCAGCATCCCTGTCACCCGGCGGCCTGGGCGAGGAGGGCGGACAGGTCGTAGCCCGCTCGCTCGAAGCGCTCCGGGTGCGGGGGGAAGCCGTCGGCGCGGCGGAGCTCGCTCCCGCGGCGGACGAAGAGGTCGGCGATCTCCACGACGTCCCCCTCCACCCGACCGGGCACGGCCGCGATCTCACGCACCGTGCGACGGCCGTCGCGCTCGAGGGCTGCATGGACGACGAGGTCGATGGAGGCAGCGACCGTCGGCACGACGAACCGCGCCGAGACGTTCTCGCCCGCGAGCAGTGGCAGGGTGCACATCTTCGTCACGGCCTCGCGAGCACTGTTGGCGTGGATCGTGCACATCCCGGGGAGACCGGAGTTGAGCGCGATGAGGAGGTCGAGGCTCTCGGCCTGGCGGACCTCACCGACGATGATCCGGGACGGTCGCATGCGAAGCGCCTCCTTGACGAGACGTCGTAGCGGGATGTCGCCGGTGCCCTCGAGGGACGGCTGCCGGCACTGCATCGACGCCACGTCCCGGTGCGGGATCCTCAGCTCGAAGACCTCCTCACACGTGACGATGCGCTCGCGAGGCGGCACCGCGGAGGCCAGGCAGTTGAGCAGCGTGGTCTTGCCGGCCTGGGTGCCGCCGGCGACGAGGATGTTGAGGCCAGACGCCACCGCCGCCTCGAGGAACCGGGCCGCCTGGCGCGTCAGCGTGCCAAGTCGCACGAGGTCGTCCATCGAGTCCGCCTTGACGACGAACTTGCGGACGTTGACGTACCAGTGGTCCCGCGTGATGTCCGGGATGACGACGTGCAACCGGCTCCCGTCCATGAGGACGGCGTCGACGAAGGGCGAGGAGAGGTCGACCCGCCGACCCGACGACTTGAGCATGCGCTCGACGAGGTCACGGACCTGGTCGTGACTGAGCAACGTGGTCGTCAGCTCGGCAACTCCGTTGCGAGCCACGAAGACTCGGCTTGGCTCGTTGATCCAGATCTCCTCCACGGACGCGTCGTCGAAGTACTGCTGGAGTGGCCCGTACCCCGCGACGGTGTCCCACAGCTGCTTGGATGCCGCGTCGAGGTCGGCGAGCAACGGCATACCGCCGTGCATCGAGCGTTCGTCGTAGTCCGTGACCGCATCGCGGACCAGCCGGCGCACCTCCGACGCGTCCCGCGAGGGGTCCAGGCCGGAGCGACGGATCAGCTCTCGCACCTCGTTCTCGAGCGTGCGGACGGCATCAACCACCACTCCTCCTCCCTCACTGGCCCCCGACCGCGGCAATGTCCGAGCCCTAGCGAACCGGAGGAGCGCGCATTTCGCACCTCGAGAGAGCGCGCTGTGGATAACTCACAGGAAGCGTCGGAGGCGATTCGTACGGTGCGGCCATGGAGATGACCATCACGGTGCATGTGCCCCGCCGCAGACCTCGACCGATGGAGGTCGTGGTGCGGTGGTCGGGGACATACACAGCTGCTGACCTGGCGGCCGCGCTGGCGGACCACCTCGATGAGCCGGTGCCGTTCCTCACCGCAGGTGGGAGCACCGTTGACGTGAGCACGCAGGTCGGGATGCCGCCGCTCGTCCATGGCGCGTCCGTCGCCGTCGGTCTCCGTGCACCGGCCGCGGATCCCCCCACCTTGCCGGGCACCGTGCTCGACCTTGCCGTCGTCGGTGGGCCGGACTCCGGCCGCTCCTGTCCCCTCACTCCCCCGAGCCTGCACATCGGCCGCTCCGTCCCTGCTGGCCTGGTGGTCGCCGACGAGGCACTGAGCCGGCGCCACGCAAGGGTCGACATCGGCTCATCGGGGATCGTGGTGGAGGACGTGGCGTCGACCAACGGGGTGGTCGTCAACGGCCGAGCCATCCGCGGGCCGACGGCCGTCGACGGGTCGTCGATCATCGTCCTGGGATCGTCCACGTTGCGAGTGCGACGCGGTGGAGGCGCGGGTCTTCCGGTTCACCCGTCCGGCGACGGACGGCTGCCGGTCAGGCCGCCGGCTGCCCCCGTACGGCCGCTCGGCCCCGTCGAGGTCGAGAGCCCGACGGCGCCGCTGGAGCCGCACCGAGCACGGATCCCCTGGCTCGGCGCGCTCGTTCCCGTGCCGATCGCTCTGGCGCTCGCCGTGGTGCTCGGACCGCAGCTTCTCCTTTTCGCTCTCATTGGTCCGGTGGCGCTGGTCGCGAATGCCGTCGCGGACCGGTGGGGCGCCGGCCGTGCACACCGTCGCGCGACGGCTGCACATGCCGTGGCCCTGCGGGAAGCACAGGAGCGACTCGGCAGTGCGCTGCAGGACGAGGTCGCCCGACTCGATGCCGACCACCCGGACCCGCACGCCGTGCTGAGGATCGCCGAGGGTCGACTACCCGGACTGTGGGAAGGCGGTCGGCTGAACGTCCGGCTGGGCCTCGGCGACGTCGCGACCCGGGTGGCCTGGCTCGACGGGTCGAGGAGGGAGCATCCTCTCGCCTCGGGAGCACCGGTCGTCATCGACCTCACGGACGTCGGCTGCCTGGGAGTCGTCGGGCCGCCAACGGTCACCGATCGCCTGCTGGCGAACATCGTCGGGCAGCTGTGCACCCGACATCCACCCGATCGGCTGACGGTCGCGGTGGTGGCCA
>JAQSWG010000160.1 GCA_029266735.1 Ornithinibacter sp. | reverse complement strand
CGTCTACCCGCACGATGCCGAGCGACGTCTGGAAGTCGGCGAAGTTCCACACGTGCTCCCCGGCCATCGCCTCGATGCGGTCGAACACCCGGTGGTAGGTGTCGAGGAACTCCGCCTGGTACTCCTCGGACCACATCGAGCCGGTGAGGTCGTGCAGCCCGGCGATCGTGTCCGCGCCGTACTCGCACATGATGATCGGCTTGCCGTACTCCGCCCACTGCCGCAGCTCCGCCTCGAGGCTCTCCTCGGCGGAGACGAGGTCGCCCGTGTCGGCGTACCAGCCGTAGTACCGGTTGATCATGATGACGTCCGCGAGCGGGGAGATCTTGCAGACGTCCGCCTTGGAGTACATGACGTTGACGAAGCCGATCGGGCGGTTCTTCTCGAGCTCGCGCGCCAGCGCGAAGAGCGGCTCGAAGTACTGGAGCGACTCCTCGGTGTGGGACTCCGGCTCGTTCGCCAAGGACCAGATGACCACGCTCGGCCGGTTCTTGTCCCGGTCGAAGAGCTCCCGGATCGCCTGCGCGTGCGCCCGCTGGGTGACCTCGGAGACGGCCTCGGGGGAGAACACCTTGTCGATGCGCGTGCCGAGCACCGCCGCGACCGAGCTGTTCATCCCCACAGCCGCCGTCTCGTCGATGACGACGACGCCGTGCGCGTCGGCGTAGTCCAGGACCTCCTCGGCGTACGGGTAGTGGGAGGTGCGGAAGGAGTTGGCGCCGATCCAGCGCAGCAGCGCGAAGTCGTGGACCATCGAGACGTCGTCGTGGCCCTTCCCGCGGGTCACGTGGTCCTCGTGCATGCCGAAGCCCCTGAAGTAGAAGGGCCGGCCGTTGATGAGGAAGTCGGTGCCGCGCACCTCCACCGTGCGCACGCCGGTCTTCTGGACGTAGGAATCGAGCACGGCGCCGTCGTCGTCCAGCACCTCGACGACGAGGTCGTAGAGGTAGCCGTCGCCCGGCTGCCACAGGTGCACCTCGGGCACGCGCAGCACGCCGGAGGTCCCGGTGCCCTGAGCCACCTCGTCCCCGACGGCGTCGAGCAGGCGCACGCGCACCGGTGCGTCCGGCGTCGCGCCGCTGACGGTCACCTCGTAGGCGACCGTGCCCGTCACCCCCTCCGCCGTCGGGTCGCCGTCGACGCCGGGAACCACCGTCACGTCGCTGACGTACGTAGGCGGTGTGGCGTAGAGCCACACCTGGCGGTGCAGGCCTGCATAGTTGAAGAAGTCGTGCATGTACTTCTGCTTGGGGCCGTGCTCGGTGTCCACGACGATGCCGGGCGGGATGGTCTCCCACGTCAGCCGGTTGTCCACCGCCGCCGTGATGCGCAGCTCCGCGCCGGGGGCGGCGTGCTCGGTGATGTCCGCCTCGAACGGCGTGTAGCCGCCCGAGTGGCTCATGACCTCGGTCTCGCCTACCCACACGGTCGCGTGGTGCGTGGCCGAGTCGAACCGGAGGACCACCCGCTGGCCCGCCCAGCCGCGCGGCACCCGCACGGTGGTCTGGTACCAGACGTCTCCGACGTGGTGGTGCAGCTCCCGGCCGGGAAGGATGTCGTTGTAGCTGGCCGGGACCGGCATGTCGATGGCGTCGGCGAGCGGCGCGGCGAACCAGCGCTGCTGCCTGCCCACTCCCTCACCGTCGGCCCGAAATCTCCACAGCTCGGCGAGCGACCGACGCTCCCGGGTGGCCGTGTCCTTGGGTCGAAGCATCGGCGGTTCCTCCTTTTCGTTTGCTCGCCGCCGGTCAGGACCGCGCGTGCCGCTCCGCGTGCTGCATGCGCATCCTGCTCGCAGTCGCGATAAGGCCGTCGATCACGAGGTGGTACAGGCTCGGATCGTCTCCATCCACGCCGTAGCGCCCGCGAACGTACTCCCTTCGGGCGCGGTCGTTGGCCTCCAGGCGTTGCTCGGCGGTCTCGCGGTCTATGTCCTCGATCTCCATGGCCTGCTCCACGCGCGCCTCGCGGGGTCCGGTCAGGAGCACGTGCAGCGCGCCGGGGACCGAGCCAAGCACCACGGCGCCGCCGCGTCCGAGCACCACGCCCCCGGACGCCGACGCGCGGGCGAGGAACTCCTCGATCTCCGCCTGCATCCTGTCCTCGTCGAGGTCCAGGCGCTCGGCGGATTCATCGCCGGAGGGGTTTGGCACCCGTGCCAGGCTCTCGACCAGCCGGCCCATGCGGCTCCGCGGCTGCTCGTCGTACGAGGCGACGGCCGCCTCGGGGAGACCCATCCGCCTCGCCACGGAGGCCGGGATCGCGCGATCCAAAAACTCCACCCCGAGACGCTCGGCCACCCGCGGCCCGACCATGCTTCCCCCCGCCCCGTAGAGGGCCGCCACCGTCACCACGGGACGACGTGGCAGCTTCACTCCGCGATCCCCTGTAGCGTCCTCGCTCATTCGGCCAAACCCTCCTCTTCGTTAGCCTGCCCGCGATACGCGACGCCGCAAACATCCGAAGCCGCTACCGGCCTGCCGGAACGACGGGGTAGCCACCCGCCGAGCGGCGAATCCCCTACGCCGCTTCCTCGACGCGGGGCAGAGGTTTGCTGCGGCAGAGCAACCCGCCGGCATGCGGCACCAGCAGGATGCGGCTCCGCCTCGCGTCTGGCCCACCCCCACGAATCGATCGCCCGGTGGCCGGCGTGCCCGATGTCGACGCGCCGGCAGCGCTCCTCGGGGATGCCGGTCGTCAGGGTCATCTGAATGCGCGGCGTTTCGACACCGTCGAACGCGCCAAGCGGAGAAGGGAAATTGCCGGAGGCCACGCCCGTCGGCTTCGGGTGGTTCCAAGTTGATGGCGATGACGTTCTCCTCACCCCCAACGCCCGATGCGCTCCGCTCAGTCGGTGTACTCGTAGAAACCGTGCCCGCTCTTGGCACCGAGCCGATCTTGATCGATGTACTCGCGTAACAGCTTACGGGGGCCTTCCGGGATGCCCTCGCGCACGGCGGCGTAGTGCTCCTCGATGGCCAGCACGACGTCCAGGCCCACACGGTCCATGAGGCGAAAGGGGGGCACGCCGGCGCGGGTGAAGATCTCCCACATGGCGTCGACGTCCTCCGGAGGCGCGACGCCTTCCTCGACGACCATCAGGCACTCGCGCTTGATCGCGGCCCAGATGCGATTGAAGATGAACCCGTCGCTCTCTCGGCGCACCCAGAAGGGCACCAGCCCGTAGTGGGGAAGCTTCTCCATTAGCGCTTCGATGACCTCCTCCTCG
>JAQSWG010000108.1 GCA_029266735.1 Ornithinibacter sp. | reverse complement strand
GGTGGCGCCTTGTGGCGGGTCTGGTCCGTACGCTGGCGACGACGTCATCGGGCTCACCGGTGGGGGAGCGAGGCGTCACAGTTGTTGGCATTGGGACCCCTCCGTGCAACATTCGTGCAATAGCGAATGTCGTTCCTTGGTGATTCGTGGTCATGTGTGGCAACTGAAGCGCCTCGGCATCTCTGCAGGTCAGGATACCAATAGGGGTGAAAACAGCTGCTCAGGGGATTAGCCGAAATTGGCCAGGATTCCGATTCAAATCCTGTCAGCCCGACGTATGAAGTAGCAGGTCAGAGGCCCTTTCCGGCGCGACCGGGAGGGGCCTCTGGCCGTCCCGCGTACGGCTGACAACCATTGGTTGACAACCATCAACCGCTCAGAGCCCCGCTCAACGCCTTCATGGCGTCCGCGGCGACGTCCGGAGCGACGTGGCCGTATACGTCCCCCGTGATCGCCGTCGATGAGTGCCCGAGAATCTCGGAGACCACCTTCAGCGGCACACCCTTGGAAAGCATCAGCGAGGCCGCGGAGTGCCGCAGGGTGTGTAGACCCGCCTGAGGGACGCCGACCCGTTCCGCCGCGATCGTGAAGGCGCGGAGAGCGTTCCGGGGGTCGCAGGGGTGCCCGAGCTCGGTCGTGAGGACGAACCCCGTCTACTGCCACACCGAGCCGGCACGCAGGCGCTCCTCCGGCTGGCGCTTCCGGACGCCCCGCAGGATGCCGGCGATCTCGTCGGTCATGAACAGCACGCGCTTCGACTTCTCCGTCTTTGTGTCCGTCACGACCAGGTCGCCGTGCTCGCGGGAGAGCGTGCCCCGAACCGAGACCATCGGGCAGTTGGTGAACCACACCTCCTTCCAGTCCAGCGGAACGGTGGTGGCGACCCTGGTGGTGTCCGTGACAGTCATGACTTCGCTCCTCGGCGTGGGTTGCGGCTCAGCGGGCGATCGGTACGCGGTCGTCAACCTGTCCCTCCACCCTCGTTTCCCGAGCCCGCGCCCACATCACCCCCCACGCCTCACCTCCGCCGCCATCGCCTCACCCACAATGGGTGGTGCACAGGCCATCCACCGGGGGTGATCCGCTGACCCGGGCGACACCCCGACGATGAACGCATGACCATCGGCATCGCAGAGGTACTCCCGTACGCCGTCGGCGTCGCCATCAGCCCGGTGCCGATCATCGCCGTCATCCTGATGCTGTTCTCCAGTCGCGCCAAGGTGAACGGCCCGATGTTCCTCACCGGCTGGGCCGTGGCCCTGGCCGTCGTCAGCGGAGTCGCGCTCCTGGCCGGCGACGCCGCATCCGAAAGCACCACCACTGATGCCGTGCCCTGGTCGCAGGTGCTCTTCGGCGCGCTCTTCGTGCTGCTGGCGGTGCGGACCTGGAGCAATCAGGCACCGGCGGGCGAGCAGCCCGAGCCGCCGAAGTGGATGGCCGGCATCGACTCGTTCGCACCGGTCAAGTCACTCAGCCTCGCCCTTCTGCTGGCCGGAGTGAACCCCAAGAACCTGCTCCTCGCCGCCGGGGCGGGGGCGGCTGTCGCCGGCCTCGCTCTCCCCGCTAGCGAAGCGGTGGTGTCGTTGCTGGTCTTCGTCATCCTCGCCAGCCTCACCATCGCCGTCCCGGTCATCGACTACCTCATCGGCGGCGACGCTGCCCGCACCCGTCTCGACACACTCAAGGAGTGGCTCGCGCTGCACAACGACGCCGTCATGACCGTGCTCTTCCTCGTGCTCGGCGTGAACCTCATCTCCAAGGGCATCCCCCCACTCACCTGACCCGAGTCGACCCCGACACCGAAGGACCACGATGGACAGCACCGTGATCATGCTCGTCACCGCCGCCGTGTTCGGCTGGGGGGTGGTGTCGAAGCGGCTCGCCCGGGCCGATCTGACGGCGCCGATCGTCTTCATCGTCGTCGGTGCCCTGCTCGCGTGGGCCGGCCTGGTCGACGGCCCGGAGGAGTCGGCCGCCCTCACCCCCCTCGTCGAGGTCACCCTGGTCTGGGTGCTGTTCTCGGATGCCGCCCGCCTACCCCTTCGCGACCTACGCCACGACGTGGGCCGTTACGCCCGCCTGCTCGGCATCGGCCTGCCTCTGACCGTGCTGCTCGGCTGGGCGCTGTCCGCTTGGTTCTGGCCCGGTCTGGGCCTGTGGCTGGCCCTGTTCGTCGGTGCCGCCCTGGCACCCACGGATGCCGCGCTCGGCGTCCCGGTGGTCACCAACCCGGTCGTGCCGTCCCGGATCCGCCAGCTGATCACCGTCGAGAGCGGGCTGAACGACGGCATCGTCACCCCGGTGGTCATGGTGGCCATCGCCGGCACGGCTGCCGCCGCGGGGCTCGAGGGCCACGAGGGTGCTGGTCATGCCGTCGTCCAGCTCGTCCTGGGTGTGCTGATCGGCGGCGCGGTCGGTGCCATCGGCGGATGGCTGTTGCGTCTGGCCCGGCGTCGGAGCCTGGCCGCCGAGGACTTCGCCGGCATCGCCGTGCTCGCCCTTGCCCTGCTGTCATACGCCACCGCACTGGTGCTGGACGGCAACGGGTTCGTCGCCGCGTTCTGTGGCGGGCTGGCCTTCGGCGCCTGCGCCGGACGACGCGCACCAGAGGAACTCGTCTTCCTCGAGCAGATGGGCGAGCTGGTCTCGGTGCTGGTCTGGCTGGCCTTCGGAGCCGTGGCGGTGCCAATCATGCTCGAGCGGGTCGACGCGCGCATGGTGCTCTACGCGGTGCTCAGCCTCACCGTCGTGCGCATGCTGCCGGTTGCCCTGGCCCTGGTCGGCGCCCGGTTCAGTCGCCGCACGGTGCTGTTCGTGGGCTGGTTCGGCCCCAGGGGTCTTGCCTCGCTGGTGTTCGCCCTGCTGGCCCTCGAGGCTTTGGGACCGGTCGCCGACGACGCGGTTGCCATCGTCACCGTCACGGTCCTGCTCAGTGTTCTGGCCCATGGGCTGAGCGCCGCGCCGGTGGCCGCGCGCTACGGCGCAGCCGAAGCCGCAACAGGTCCGGAACCCGGCGGACCGGTCGACGTCATCGCGCTACGCCCGGGAGCGGCGTCGCGCCGTGGCTGACGAGCGTCGCGTAGCGACCATGCCCAGGCCGGAGCTCTGGGCCTGGACCTTCGTCGGGCTCGCCGCGGCGCTGACGATCGTCGTCGTGGTCGTCGCCCCGCTCAACGAGATACTGCTGCCACTGACCTTCGCCGCCGTTCTCGCCGTGGTGTTCAAGCCCGCCGTGACCGCACTGACCCGGTGGAGGGTACGCCCCAGCGTGTTCACGTGCGTCGTGGAGCCAGGATCACCGTGAAAGGCACCGCGAGGATCAGCCCGACGATGCCGCCCACAACACCTCCGAAGGCGGTGACGACCAGGACGACGGGGAGAGACGTGACCACAAATGTCGCCGGTGATGCTCACAGAGAAGTGACCAAGGATCTGCGAGGCTGGACGGCGACCACGTGCCCGGGCGAGCCCTGGGACGGCCAGGCCTGTGATCGTCCGTTTGAGGGGTGCTCGCCAGACCAGCGGCCACAGATCTGGCCGGGGTGGCTCGTGCCAAGAACCAGGGAGCCCGCGCCCGGCCGCGCCCCGGCCGAACGGACGGGATGGGTCCTCTGTTCGGCCGATGTGACGCATCGAGGCCTCACGTGGGGGTAACTACCCTTCAGTCAGCGCTGACGACGACCTCCTGATCGACCTGACGTTCGACGAGGTCGCGGTAGCGTGGCCTGATCGCGCCGCCGTCGCTGACTTCGCCATGACGACGTCGGCGCCGGGACCGCTCCCTGGGGCCGAACAGGGGAGGAGCGACATGAAGCTAGTCACTCGTGCCGTCCTGGTGCGGTTCCTCGGTGAGCGAGGGGCGACAGGCGTCGAGTACGGACTCATGATCGCGCTCATCGCCATGGCGATGTTCGGCACCCTCTACGTACTGGGTCCCAACCTGGATGCCGCGTTCGACGACGTGGTCGACAGGCTGTCGACGCCGGCGCCGCCCCCGCCGCCCGCTCCGGAACCACCGGCTCCGTCCACCGTGTACTACGAGGACTGTGACGCCGTTCGAGCCGCCGGGGCGGACCCTATTCGGGTGGGTGATCCTGGCTACAGGCTCGAACTCGACCCTGATGGTGACGGGGTCGGGTGCCTGTAGCTCACGCGGCGCTGTCATAGCGACCGCATCGGCGAGCCTGCACACCGTGCTCACGTAGAGGGCGTTTCGATGGTGGCAGCTTGGCGCCACTGAGGCTGATGCGGTGTCGGGCAGTCTGCTGCTGGTGCCTGCGAGCCCTGGGTGAGTTGCTGCCGAATGAGCCCGCCGAGTCGCTGTCGTTGTGGTGTTCGTCTGACGCACTCTGAAGGTAAGAATGAGTCCCGGCGCATGCCGAAGAGACGACGTGCAAAGCCCATTTGGCGGATGGAGTCGTTCACGCGGGGGTGGAAGCGTCCGCTGTGGGCCACACCGCAGGGGGTGTGGCCCGCCTGAGCGAAGGGGACAGGTCGGGTCATGCACGCTGAGCAGAGGCGGGAACAGGCGGCGGTGGCGCTACTCACGGCATGGCTGGAGGACGAGGATGGCACGTCCGAGTATCCGGCCACGCTCATGTGGGACATCGTCGTGGAGCTGGGGGATGGCGAGGGCACGTCAGGGGTGTTGGAGGGGGTGCTCTCCCTTGTTGCCGGTCTGACGTCGGTGGCAGGAGAGTTGCTCGCGCGCTCGGCTCAAGGGCATGGCACGTCCAAGGAGGATGAGCTGCAATCGCTGAGTCTTCTGTTCGCCTGAACCGGCGATTTGACCGGCCATCCGCGATATGGTCGCCGATGGCCGCCACCGATGACTCAGTAAGCTCTCGGGCCGGCTAGGCGCCCCTGCTACCTCCCCCTCTGGCATGTGGGGGCGCCGTCGTATCCCGGGGCAAGCATGGGGCACCGGTCACAAGAACAGCGCCCCCGCCGCCCTGCATTGGGGCGGGGGCGCTGTCTCGCCTCACCTCGGTTGAGGTGCTCTCCGCGTGCACCGAGGTACCAGCACGCGGCTATGAAGTGACAACGCCTTGGGACCGTGCGCATGACGCGAGATCCGGGATGTTTCCGATCGCAGGCGCACGTTTGGCCCTCGGGTCGGGGTGTTTGCCCGAGGGGCTGTCGAATGTGAAGGTCCGGTCTCGGCCCCGGGTTCACGTTTTGGGGCGTGCGTCGGCTGCGCTGGCGGAGCCTGCGCCGGGAGACGCCGGAGCGATCGTCCAGAGCGAGGTCCCGTCGGGCATCTGGGCAGGTGCGTCGTGGGAGCGCCTCAGCCGAGCGGACCGGGTGCCGTGCCGCCGGCGGGGTACTCCTGCAGCTCGACGGCGCCCGAGGACCAGGCCTGCATGACGGGGTCGACGATCCGCCAGGCCTCCTCCGCCTCGTCGCCGCGGATGAACAGCATCGGGTCGTTGTGCAGCATCTCCTGGATGAGGTGTGCATATGCCGTCATCGACGGCGGCGTCGAGACCGTCTCGAGCTCCCGCCTCTGGGCGGTGCGCTGGGGTCCGTTGAGGGTCGTCTGGAGCCGGACGTAGGGCTCGGTCAGGCCGATGCGCAGGACGTTCGGCTCGACACCCGGCCACTGCTCGGTCAGATACGACGGCAGCTGGCGGAAGTGCACGGCGATCTCCGCGGACGGCTGGCCCAGAGCCTTCCCGGAACGGATGGTGAACGGGACCCCCGACCATCGTGGCGCGTTGAGGTCGAGCGTCAGCGCGGCATACGTCTCGGTGTTCCTCGAAGGGTCGACCCCCGGCTCGTCGACGTAGGAGGGGACCTTTCGGGCGCCGATCGTCCCCGCGGTGTAGCGGGCGCGCACGGTCGCCGTGCGCATCCGCTCCCGTGCAGGGGTGGCGACGGCGCGAAGCGCCTCGACCCGAACCGCCCGGAAGGAGTCCGCGTCCAGTCGCGCCGGTTGTTCCATCGCCACCAGTGAGAGGACCTCCATCAGGTGGTTCTGGAGCATGTCCTTCATCGCGCCTGCGCCGTCGTAGTAGGACGCGCGCCCCTCGAGGGTGAGGTCTTCCAGCCAGCTGATGTCGACCCGCTCGATGCTCTGTGTGTCCCAGGCCGGTGCGAACACTCGGTTCAGGAAGCGCAGGGACACCACTCGGCGCACCAGCTCGTCGCTGAGGAAATGGTCGACCCGGAAGATCATGGGGGATGGGAGCCGCGTCCGCAGGAGCTCATTGAGCCGGCGGGCCGATGCCAGGTCGGTGCCGAACGGCTTCTCGATGGCTACGGCGTCGTCGGCGCGCAGCCCTGCCGTGGCGAGGGCCTCGAGGGCCGACTCCAGGAGCGCAGGTGGCAGGGCAAGGTAGACAAGAGTGCTGAGACCGTCCTCTCCGATCACCCGTCGGACATCCGCCGGATCGGTGGCGTCGGCCGGCGCGAAGTCCAGCATGCGCACGACCTGATCCTGCGCGGATGCCGGCGCCGGCGAGTGCTCCCGCAGGCGTTCGGCCATGCGCTCGCGGAAGTCCTGCGTGGTCCAGTCGGTGAGGGCTCCGCCCACGATGGTCAGCCCTGGAGGGAGCG
>JAQSWG010000107.1 GCA_029266735.1 Ornithinibacter sp. | reverse complement strand
TCTTGGGGGCCTTGCGGGCCTCGATCTTCTGGGCGGAGGTCCAGCGGGCCTTCTTCGGCCCGGATGCCTTCTTGGGCATGGCGTTGTTCACCTGTTCTTGTTCTCGACGTTCGGAGACAGACGCGTCTTCGGCCGGCGGCGAACGGGCAAGCAAGACGAGCCTCGGACACAGTCGTTCGTGCGCACGGTCGTGCGGGCGCTCTGGTCCGTGGGGCCGGTTCGACGTTGGGAGTGTCACCGGCGCACCGGGCGGGGTGGACGGGGTCACGCTCTGCGACCACTGGTGGACGCAGCCATGCGTCCATCACCTCGGTGGAGGGTCGAGTCTACCAGCGGGCCGACATCGGCCGGACCAGGCCACCGACACGCCGGTGGACCGGCCAGCCCGGCCACCCATGTTGGGCGTGGCCATCACGCGTCGGGCAGTACGGCTCCACGTCGGACGAGTGCGCGCCACAGCACCACGCCGAGCGCGACGCCGACGAGGTCGACGACCGCGTCCGCGACGTTCCCCGAGCGCGTGGGCAGCAGGAGTGCCTGGATGACCTCGCTGACGACGGCATGCGCACCGAATGCCACGAGGACGAGCCATCGAGCAGCACCCGCGAGGAGCGCGACCGTCACCGGCACGAGGAACACCAGCAGGTGGACCACCTTGTCGGAGTGGGGGAACGGTTGCTCCCCGGGGCTGCTGGGCGAGTAGAGGACCACGAGCTGCACGAGAACCGCAATCCCCAGCAGGACCCACAGCATGGCCCGCCCCGAGAGGACCGTGCCTGCCGCAACGCGCTCCGTGTCGGGCGGCGCTGCGCGGGTCATGCCTCGGGCCGAGCGCGCACTGCCGCCTTGACCGCGTCCGCCACGACCGTGCTGACATCCGGGTGGAAGACGCTCGGCACGATGTAGGTCGCGTTGCGTTCGTCCTCGTGGACCACGTCGGCCAGTGCGTCCGCGGCCGCGAGCAGCACGTCCATCGTCACGTGGGAGACGCCGGAGTCGATGAGCCCCCGGAACACCCCGGGGAAGACGAGGACGTTGTTGATCTGGTTCGCGAAGTCGGAACGTCCGGTCGCGACGACCGCCGCATGCCGTGCGGCGACATCGGGGTCGATCTCCGGCACCGGGTTGGCCATTGCGAAGACGATGCTGTCCGGAGCCATGGACGCGACATCCGCCTCGGAGAGGATGCGTGGAGCGGACACACCGAGGAACACGTCGGCCCCGCGCATCGCGTCCGACAGGGTGCCGGTCACTCCCTCGGCGTTCGTGTTCTCCGCGATCCAGGTGTGGTTCGGGTGGTCGCCCGAGAGCACGTCGGCCCGCTGCCGATGGACGACCCCGTCGAGGTCCGCCACGACGACGTGCCGGGCCCCCGCGTGGAGGAACAGCTTGAGGATCGCGGTCCCCGCTGCACCGGCTCCGCTCATGACGATGCGGACGTCCTCGAGCCGCTTGCCCACCACCCGCAGAGCGTTGCGCAGGGCCGCGAGCGCGACGATCGCCGTCCCGTGCTGGTCGTCGTGGAAGACTGGGATGTCGAGCTCATCCCGCAGCCGCGCCTCGATCTCGAAGCAGCGTGGGGCCGAGATGTCCTCGAGGTTGATTCCCGCGAAGACCGGGGAGATCGCCTTCACCGTGCGGATGATCTCCTCGACGTCGGTGGTGTCGAGGCAGATGGGAAACGCGTCGATGTCGGCGAACCGCTTGAAGAGCGCCGCCTTCCCCTCCATGACCGGCAGTGCGGCGAGCGGCCCGATGTCGCCCAGTCCGAGCACTGCCGTCCCGTCCGTGACGACGGCGACCGTGTTGCGCTTGATGGTGAGGCGCCGGGCGTCCTCCGGCTTGGCGGCGATGGCCTGGCACACCCTCGCGACGCCCGGTGTGTAGACCATCGAGAGGTCGTCACGAGTGCGGATCGGCACCTTGGACTCCACGGACAGCTTGCCTCCGAGGTGCATGAGGAACGTGCGGTCCGAGACGCGACCGATCTCGACGCCCTCGACCTCTCTCATCCGCTGGACGATCGCGTCGGCATGCTCGGGGTCGTGGGTGTGCATCGTGAGGTCGATGCGGACCTTCGTCGCGCCCGAGGCCGTGACGTCGAGGCCCGTGACCACCCCGCCGGCCGCCTCGATCACATGGGTCATCTCACTCACGGCGGTCGCGCGCGCCGGAAGGATGAGGCGGACGGTGACGGAGTTGGCGACGGAGGGCGCGGACGGCATACCGACGATTCAACCCGCTACCGACAGGTAGACAGAACTGCCGACGCGCGGCGAGGTGGCGCCCCTACAGTGACGCGCATGTCCGACCACGTGGAAGTCACCGGCACCGGCACGGCCGGCGCCGTCCCCGACGTCGTCGTCCTCGACGCGCGGGTGCAGTGCGAGGCGCCCGACGTCGCGGGTGCCCTCGCCGCAGCCGAGGAACGGGTGACGACCGCCCTGCAGGCGGTGCTCGACCACGGGGTCGAGGAGCCCGACCGACGCACGACGGGGTTGGGCGTCACCACCCGCTGGGACCGGGAGGGGCGAGAGGTCGTGGGCTACACCGCCCACCAGACCCTGCGCCTCGTCGTGCGCGACCGCGACCGGGTGGGTGCGCTCATCAGCGCGCTGGCCGGTGCGGCCGGTGACGCCTTCGGGCTGGACGGTGTCACCCTCGAGGTGGCGGACCGCGGCCCCCTCCTCGAGCGGGCGCGCTCCGCCGCCTTCGAGGACGCCCGGGCCGTCGCCGAGCAGTACGCCGGACTGGCCGGTCGCCCCCTGGGTCCGGCTCTGAGGGTCGTCGAAGCCGACGAGCGGGGCGGTCCGGCACCCAGACTCCGTGCCCTTCAGGCGATGGACGCCGGCGGCGGGATGCCGGTCGAGGCGGGCGAGTCGACCGTCACCGCTCACGTCACCGTGCGCTTCGCGCTGGGCTGACTGGCGACCGCCGCCGGCGGCGCGTGGGCCGACAGGCCGATGTCGGCAGTCGGGACCGGCGGTACTACGATACGTAGTACCGCAGACACGGGAGGCACCCAGTGGAACCATTCGTCCACGGCTTCGAGACCGGCAGCATGGAGCAGAAGGACCTCCTGGGGGGCAAGGGCGCGAACCTCGCGGAGATGACCCGGCTCGGCATCCCGGTGCCGCCGGGGTTCACGATCACGACCGACGCGTGCCGCGCCTACCTCGGTGCCGGCGACGTGCCCGAGGGCCTGTTCGAGCAGGTCGACGAGCACCTCGCCCGCCTGGAGGAGCGGACGGGCCGCCGGCTGGGAGACGGCGAGGACCCGCTGCTCGTGTCGGTGCGCTCCGGAGCGAAGTTCTCCATGCCCGGGATGATGGACACGGTCCTCAACATCGGCCTGGGTGACGCCTCGGTGGAGGGCCTGTCGCGCCAGACCGGCAACCCCAGGTTCGCGTGGGACTCCTACCGACGGCTCGTGCAGATGTACGGCAAGACCGTGCTCGGTGTGGACGGGAACGCCTTCGAGGACGCGATCGACGCCCGCAAGGAGGCCAAGGCGGTCACGGCCGACGTGGACCTGGGCGCCGAAGACCTCCGGGCCCTCGTCGCGACGTTCAAGGGCATCGTCGAGGATGAGACACGTACCCCCTTCCCCCAGGACCCCCGTGAACAGCTCCGCGGCGCCGTCCTGGCCGTCTTCGGCTCCTGGAACTCCGACCGCGCGACTCTCTACCGCCGCCGGGAACGGATCCCCACCGACCTCGGCACCGCCGTCAACGTGCAGGCCATGGCGTTCGGCAACCGCGGCGCGTCCTCGGGGTCCGGCGTCGCCTTCACCCGCAACCCGTCGACCGGCGCCAAGGGCGTCTACGGCGACTACCTGCAGGACGCCCAGGGCGAGGACGTCGTCGCCGGCATCCGCAACACCCTGACCCTGGCCGACCTCGAGGGCATCGACAAGAAGAGCTACGACCAGCTGGTCGAGATCATGGCCCGGCTCGAGGCCCACTACCGCGACATGTGCGACATCGAGTTCACCGTGGAGGAGGGCCGCCTCTGGATGCTCCAGACCCGGGTCGGCAAGCGCACCGCCCAGGCCGCGTTCCGCATCGCGGTCGACCTCGTCGACGAGGGTGTCATCACCGAGGAGGAGGCCCTGATGCGGGTCACCGGTGACCAGCTCGCCCAGCTGATGTTCCCCCACTTCGACCCGGAGGGCGCGCGCTCGCTCCTCGCCAAGGGCATGAGCGCCTCCCCTGGCGCGGCCGTGGGCGTGGCGGTCTTCGACTCGAACGCCGCGGTGCGGATCGCCGCCGAGGGCACCCCCGTCATCCTCGTCCGGCGCGAGACCAACCCCGACGACCTGCACGGCATGGTGGCCGCGGCCGGCATCCTCACCAGCCGGGGTGGCAAGACCTCGCACGCCGCCGTCGTAGCGCGCGGCATGGGCCGCACCTGCGTGTGCGGCGCCGAGACCCTCGAGGTCGACACCAAGGCCAAGCAGTTCACCACCCCGGACGGCAGCGTCGTGCGCGAGGGCGACACGCTCTCCATCGACGGCTCCACCGGCGAGGTCTTCCTCGGCGAGGTCGCCGTGCGCCCCTCCCCCGTGGTCCGCTACTTCGAGGGCACGATGTCCGTGGACGAGGGCGGGCCGCTCGTGGCCGCGGTCGACCGGCTCATGACGGTCGCCGACCAGCACCGGCGGATGCAGGTCCGCGCCAACGCCGACAACGCCGTCGACGCCGCTCGCGCTCGCCGTTTCGGGGCCGAGGGGATCGGCCTCTGCCGCACCGAGCACATGTTCCTCGGCGAACGGCGCGAGCTCGTCGAGCACCTCATCCTGGCCGAGACCGACGAACGGCGTCAGGAGGTCTTCGACCAGCTGCTGCCCCTCCAGCGGGCCGACTTCGTCGAGATCTTCGAGGCCATGGACGGCCTGCCGGTCACCGTTCGGCTCCTCGACCCGCCGCTGCACGAGTTCCTCCCCGACTTCACCGACCTGTCGGTGAAGGTGGCGGTCGCAGAGGCGACGGGGCGCCCCCACGACACCGACTCGCTGCTCCTCCTGGCGGTCCGCCGGCTGCACGAGGAGAACCCCATGCTGGGCCTGCGGGGAGTCCGGCTGGGCATCGCCATCCCCGGCCTCTTCCAGATGCAGTCCCGGGCGATCCTCGAGGCCGCGGCCCTGGTGAACGAGCGGGGCGGGAACGCGCAGCCGGAGATCATGGTGCCGCTCGTCGGCGCGGTCGAGGAGCTGCGCAGCATCCGCACCGAGATCGACGACGCGGCCCACGAGGTGAGGGTCCAGCACTCGGTGCACCTCGACCACCTCGTCGGCACGATGATCGAGCTCCCACGGGCAGCCCTCACGGCCGGTGACATCGCCGAGGCGGCGGACTTCTTCTCGTTCGGGACCAACGACCTCACCCAGACGACGTGGGGCTTCTCCCGCGACGACGTCGAGTCCAGCTTCTTCTCGCGCTACATGGAGGCCGGCATCCTCGGGGTGTCGCCGTTCGAGACCATCGACCGGGTCGGCGTCGGCCGGCTCGTGCGCATCGGCACCGACGAGGGACGCCGACGGAAGCCGGGCCTGAAGGTCGGGGTCTGCGGTGAGCATGGTGGTGACCCCGAGTCGGTGCGCTTCTTCGAGGAACGCGGCCTCGACTACGTGTCGTGCTCCCCGTTCCGGGTGCCGGTCGCCCGGCTCGAGGCCGGCCGGGCCGTGCTCGGACCGGACGGTTGAGGGCTCGACGGTGTGATCCGTTCCCGCCGGTCGACGGTCACCTTGACTCGGTGCCCCGTGACGACCGTGGCGAGCCAGCCGAGCCCGATGAGCCAGCCGGCCGCGACGTCGGTGAGCCAGTGGTGCCCGAGCCAGACCCGCGAGAGCCCCATCGCAAGGACGACGACGGCGACCGCCGACGCCAGGAGCAGCTTGGGGCGGAGGTGGCGCCGACCGAGCATGACGAGGTAGGCCACCAGACCGAGGACGACGGTGGCGTTGAGCGCGTGCCCCGACGGGAACGCCGGGGACGTCTCGAGCGGGGGGACGGCGAGGCTCACGGGGGGCCGGGCGCGTCCCACGAGGTCCTTGCCGAGGACTGTCAGGAGCACCGAGCCGGTCGCAGCGACGAGCATGAGCACCACCGGCAGCCATGACCGGCGGGTCACCGCCAGCACCGCGGTGGCGACGAGCGCGATGACCGGCATTCCCACCGTGCCGCCGAGGTCCGTGAAGTGCGTGACGAGCTGCTCGGTCACCGGGGTTCGCGAGGCGACTGCGGCCTCGAGCACCGGCTCGTCGAGCCCCGAGAGCCCGTCGCGCTCGACGACCGCCTCGGACGACCCCAGCGCGTCCGCCACTGCGCGAGCTCCCGTTCACCGATGCGCTCCTCGTCCGGCACGGCGACGCGCTCGTCGACGTCGTGCCAGGCCTTCTCGTGACCGGAACCCCGACCGCGGCCGCGATCGGGCGCCTGCGAGGTGAACGGCATACGGCATTGAAGCAAACGGAGGGCGGGCACACGGCGGCCCGGCTCCGCGGGGGGCGGAGCCGGGCCGATGACAGGAGGGGTGAGCCGTGGTGGATGTGGCGGAAATCTCCTCTACGGCGCTCTGAACTGCATAGACACGGGACCGGTCCTATTCGTGACAGTTGCGTGACAGTTTCGCCTGGAGATGCGTCGCTCGCGTCCGGCGGTGAGGAGCCGCATTTCGCCGCGGTGTCGGGAGGGGTGTCGGAGGGTCCAGGCCGCCCAGATGACGCGGACCCAGCCGCGGGCGAGTATCCGGGTGGCGTGTGGGTGTCGAGCACCCCGTGCCCGTGCTCGACGGTAGGTGTCGGCGGCCCAGGCGGAGCAGTGTCGGGAGTTGTCGGCGGAAGTGGTGATGGCGACACGGGCGGGCTTGTTGCCGGTGTAGGAAGGCGACGTCGCGGGACTGCAGGGTGCCTTGGTCACCGGGGCGGCGCCGCACATGGCAGCGACCTGCTCGGGGGTTCGCATCGCTCGAGCAGCGGTCCTATCTCGGCGATCAGCCGCCAGACTGATGGTGGCCACGCGCGGCAGGGCGTTGAGCAACGCCCCTTGAGTGGACTCGAGCTAGTTGGCGGCCCGGAGCTGGGCCGGCTCGTCGCCCTCGGCGGGGAGCTCCAACCCCTTGCTCGGTCCAGAGCAACCGTGGAGTTCAGCCCGCGATGCCGCCCGTGATGACCGTCGCGAGAACCGCGGCGAGCACGTCGCACGACACAGATCCGGCGTTGTCCGCCAAGCGACTCAACCGGGATCTCTCCTCGGGGTCGTCGACCTGATTGGCAGCTTGGCGCAGGGCGTCGATGAGGCGGCTGATGGCTTCGTCCCCGTTGGGGTGGAGGCCGGTGAGCAAGTACGCCTCACCGGCCACATCACCAATGGCGCCGGTCGCGTCACTCATGCGCCGGTCGCCTATCCGCACCAGGCCTCGACGTTCGAGGGCGCGGAAGGCTGCCTTCACGACTTCCGGCGGCATACCGGTGCTGTCGGCAATGGTGGTCCAGTCCACGCTGCGCTCACCGCCATCGATCAGGCGGACGGCCTCGACAAGAACGGGGTAGTCACGGTGGACCACACTTCGGGCAGGTTGCCGGTCATGGCCCCATGGTTGCAGCGAGCCCCGTCGGCTCGACCTTGAACAACCGATCGGCTTCAAGCGTGTCCGCATCCTCGAGCCACACGGTTGGTGGGACGTCGGCGAGCAGGCCTTCCCGCCACGCGTGCACGCGGGTTGCGGCAGATGCAGACGCTGGGGCCCTGTCACACGCGGTGATGAGGTGCCCCTCTTTCCGTCCGGATCTGCCGATGTGAAGTGTCGCCAACCGCCTCTCCCTGTCGGTCATGTGCTTCGCCTGGTGGCACTCGACTGCGCGGCGTCTGCCGTGGAACGCTCAATCGGTTCAGTGGATCAGGCCCGGCGCAGGTAGAGATCTCGAAGTAATGCCACCTCCGCGCCGTGATGCGTCTGCTCGTCGATGAGGATGCGCATCACCTCGCCGGCGATGAGCGGGTCGCCGAGGTGGGAAGGTCGGATCTGTCCCAGGGCTTCATCGGTGGCGGAGCGTAACCAGCGAGACACCGGCTCGGTGCTCGCCCGCCAGTCGGCCAGTACCTCTTCAGCGGTGCCATGCACTTCCAGATCGGGAAAGTCGCGCTCCCTCTGCCCGAACGCATGCTCCATGTAGATCCAGTTGTCGGCCGCGATGTGCACGAGACGCCACCCGATCGAAGTCATCGGATGTGGCTTGGGCGGATCAGGGTCGTACGGATAGGACCATCCGCCCGGATGGTCAGGATCGACATAGAGATTCCAACACTCCGGCGTTGGTTCCCAGAGCAGCTCGTCATCAGTGAGCCCCGCGCAGCGCTCACTCAAGCGCTCCCGAGACACCTCCCATTGCCTTGCAAGCAAGTCGGCGACACCGCTTCTCACGGCACGACACTAGACCCACATCACGGCTGCGCGTGCTGGCAACCGCCCGCTCATCTCGCTCCCGCTGAGGACCCGATCCTCGTCAACAAGGCTCCACCCCTCCGCCATGGTTTGGACGTTATCGCCGACGGCACGCTCATGCCGCGGTTCGCGAACGTCAGGGTGCGTGTCTACTCGGCGATGAACGTCGCGCGTACCGAGATCACCACGGCGGAAAGAGCGACCCAGAGCGCGATCAACAGGAGACGTGCCCACCACGCCATCCCGAGAGCACACGAGAAGTAGATGGGGCGCCGGTGGAGTGGGGATCTGCGTCGGTGCGGCGTGTGGCGGTTTCCCACTGGATATCCGGTGGAGTCTCAGCGGCCGGAAGTGGTTGGGTCCTGCTCAGTGCTGCGCTGACACGGCCCGGCACAGCGCGAGGTGCAAGGTACTAGTCGCAGGCGCGGTCTAACCCGCGTGTCGTCGTGTGATGGAGGTGATCGCGGTGGCTGGTTATGGGGCACTTTCCGACGTATACGAGTGGCTGATCGGGGACGACAAGTTGACCCCCGCCAAGGCAGCCACGGTCTACTACAGCGATGTCGTGGGCTCTCTGCTGCCCCACGCGCGCGTCCTCGACTGCGCGTGTGGAACCGGCCAGCTCGCCGTCGGTCTGGCGAGTCTCGGCCTTGACGTGGTCGCCGCAGACGCCAGCGATGGGATGGTTCGCCGGACCGAGAAGGTCGCCAGCAAGCAGGGTGTGTCGCTTCGAGCCCTCCGCGCGAGCTGGGACGAGCTGCCCGACCACCTCGAGGACTCCACGTTCGATCTGGTGTTCTGCGTCGGCAACTCGCTCGGTCACGCCGAGGGCGCAGCCGGGCGGCTGAGCGCACTGGAAGCGATGTCGCGGTTGCTGAAACCCGGCGGACGCCTCGTGCTCACGTCACGCAACTGGGAGCTCGTGCGCGCCGCCGGCTCACGGGTGGACGTCCGCGATCGACTCATCCGCCGCCACGACCGCGATGCGGTCGTCAGCTACTACTGGCAGATCGAGCAGCGCTGGGAGCAGGAGCACTTCCTCGAGATCGTGGTCGCCCAGATCGAGCTGGATGGGGCAGTGCGAGCCTGCTCGGAGCGGTTGTCCATCTGGCCCTACCGGTACGAGGACCTCGTGGCGCAGCTGCGGAGCGCCGGGCTCACGGTGCA
>JAQSWG010000022.1 GCA_029266735.1 Ornithinibacter sp. | reverse complement strand
GACCTGCTCGAGGCCAACGGTGGGATCTTCGCTCCGCAGGGCAAGGCACTCAACGAGGTGGCCGCCGACGACATCCGGGTCACGGTCACCGGCAACCCGGCCAACACCAACGCCCTCATTGCCATGAGCAACGCTCCGGACATCCCCACCGAGCGCTTCTCCGCGCTGACCCGGCTCGACCACAACCGCGCCATCTCGCAGCTGGCCGCGAAGCTCGCCGTGCCGGTCACGGAGATCCGGAGGATGACCATCTGGGGCAACCACTCCGCCACCCAGTACCCCGACCTCTTCCACGCCCTCGTGGGTGGGCGGAACGCCGCCGAGGCCGTCGGCGACCAGGACTGGCTGGAGAACACCTTCATCCCCACCGTGGCGAAGCGCGGCGCGGCGATCATCGACGCTCGCGGCGCGTCGTCGGCGGCCTCCGCCGCCTCCGCGACCATCGACCACGCGCGGACCTGGCGCGAGGGGACCCCGCAGGACGACTGGGTGTCGATGGCCGTCCGGTCCGACGGCTCGTACGGGGTGCAGGAGGGCCTGGTCTCCTCCTTCCCGGTCACCGTGCGGGAGGGCCGGTGGGAGATCGTCCAGGGCCTCGACATCGACGACTTCTCGCGGGCCCGGATCGATGCGTCGGTGGCCGAGCTCGTCGAGGAGCGCGACGCCGTGAAGGCCTTGGGCCTGATCTGACCTCCAGCGCAACTTTCTCGCCCGATCCGGGAACCTTCACCTCCACACCGATTCATTCCCGGTGCGAAGGTGAAGGTCCGGTGCGTAACTGAGATCGCACGGCTATTGACCCACCCACGCTCGCGATGGGAACCGCGTAGATTGGCGATCCGTCCACCCGGAGCGAGCGACGCCCGTGGTCCGCTCGAACCCAAGGGAGCACGATGACCGACCAACAGCCTTCCCCCCTCCAGCCGCCCGCTGCCGCGGCCACACTCACCCTCAGCGCGCCGCCGCCGCCCCAGCCGGTCGCGGCGACCGCGGCACCGCGGATGGCTCCCGCCGTCGAGGCCGCGGCCCTTCCCGGGCTGGACGCCAAGGTCGACGGCTACCTCGAGTCGCTGATGGCGGCAGCCCCACGGTCACCGGAGTTCGCCGCGAAGGCCACCGACGTGCGCACCATGGGCGACATCGACATCCGGCAGGCAGCCGAGACGTCGAACCGGCTGCTGAGCACTCCGGTCAAGGCCCTGCAGGACGGTGGTCTGGCCCAGGGGTCCAAAGTCGGCTCGACGCTTCTCGAGCTGCGACGCACCATCGAGGACCTCGACCCGAAGGAGGCGGCCGGGGCCAAGAAGTTCCTCGGCATGGTCCCGTTCGGCGACAAGGTCACCGACTACTTCCGCAAGTACCAGTCGGCGCAGAGCCACCTGGACGGCATCCTGCATGCCCTCCGCGACGGCCAGGACGAGCTCGGCAAGGACAACGCCGCCCTCAACCTGGAGAAGCAGTACCTCTGGGACGCGATGGCCCGGCTGAACCAGTACGTGTACGTCGCCGAGCGGCTCGACGCGCGCCTGTCCGCCCGCATCGCCGAGCTGGAGGCGACCGACCCCGACAAGGCCAAGGCGCTGCGCGACGACGTGCTCTTCTATGTGCGCCAGAAGCACCAGGACCTGCTGACGCAGCTCGCCGTGTCGATCCAGAACTACCTCGCGATCGACATCGTCATCAAGAACAACATCGAGCTGATCAAGGGCGTCGACCGTGCGTCGACGACCACGGTGTCGGCGCTGCGCACCGCGGTCATCGTGGCGCAGGCGCTGGGCAACCAGAAGCTCGTGCTCGACCAGATCACCGCCCTGAACACCACGACCAGCGGGATGATCGAGCGCACCAGCGAGATGCTGCGCGACAACTCGGTGCTGATCCAGCAGCAGGCGGCATCGGCGACGATCGGGCTGCCCCAGCTGCAGGCGGCGTTCGAGAACATCTACGCGACGATGGACGCCATCGACACCTTCAAGGTGCAGGCCCTGGACACCATGGCCGCCACGATCGGCACCCTCGAGACGGAGGTGGGCAAGTCGCAGGCCTACCTCGAGCGCGTGCAGCAGCACGACGACAGGGTGGCCAGCGGGTCGCTCGACCTCGACCGTTCCCCGGGGGCTGGGCGCTGAGAAACCGCTCGGGCATAGTGAGCACATGTCGGGTGGGTTCCTCGGCCGCCTCTTCGGCCGCGGCCAGAACAACGAGCAGGGTGATCGGCTCGTCGTGCCCGCCCCGCCGACCAGCGGGGACCTGCTCGCCTCCCTCGACCGGGTGGAGTCGATGGTCGCCGCCGGGGCGGTACCCGCGCCGGTCGCGTCGCGGGTGCGCCGGGTCGACCAGGTGGTGCGCGACACCATCCCCCGCCTACCCAGCCTCGGCGCCGGCAGCCCCCAGGCCTACTCGGTGATGGCGACCGCGACCGACTACCTGCCCGAGGCGGTGGGCGGCTACCTCCGGCTGCCGCGCCAGTTCGCCGACAACCGCCCCGTCGACAACGGCAAGTCCTCGCTCATGGTGCTCATCGACCAGCTCGACCTGCTCGCCGCCACCATGGACAAGGTCTTCGACGCCGTCTGCCGGGCCGACGCCGACGCGCTCGTCGCCCACGGCCGGTTCCTGTCGCAGAAGTTCGGGTCGGCCTCCACCGGTGGTGCGCTCAACGTGGGGTCGGCGCCGATCCCGCCGATCCCCGGCACACCAGCATCGCCACAGACCGGCGAGGATGCCGGCGGGCTCGGTCGCCTGCAGCCGCCGGCCGGGCGGGACGCGACATGAGGGCGTCGAGGCCACCGAGCCCGCGGAGCTCGACCCGCCCCGTCACCCTGGCGGAGGCCGCCGACGCCGTGGCTGCCGTGGCGGTGGCCGCCGGCGCCGACGACACGTCCGCCCGCCAGGAAGCCCTGGTCCTCGCGGCTGCCGTGGCCGAGTCCGCTCCCGGTGCCGCTGCCGACTGGCGCGCCGCGGGGGGTGGGGCCACCACGCAGGACTTCTTCGACGCGGCCAGCCGCGGCCGCCGCTGGCGCGGGGCCCCCACGGCAACCCTCAGCCTGCTCGCGGCCCAGCAGTCCCCGTACACCTCGGCCTATGCCCAGGCGCTGGCCGAGGTGGCCGCGGCCGCCTGCGAGCTCGGCGAGCCGACGATGCGCGTCATCGGCAATGCCTCCGTCGCCGCCGCCGCACAGCTCTCAGCGGTCCAGCCCGAGCCCGCTCGCGGGACCTCGGTCGCCGAGCTCGTCGGGGACCCATCCGACAACGGTGCCTCGACAGGTGGCGGGACCAGGGGTGCCGGCACCACGGCGACCCGACCGGAGCCTGAGCGCGGTGTGCCGGCGGCGGCAGTGCCGACAGCGGCGGCAACCCCGGCAGGGACGGCAACCCCGGCAGGGACGGCAGCACCGCCACGCAGCCTGGAGGAACTGCTGGCCGAGCTCGACGCGCTGATCGGCCTGCAGCGGGTCAAGCGCGAGATCCACCGGCAGGTGGCCCTTCTGCGCGTCGAGAAGCTGCGCATGGATGCCGGCCTGAAGAGCCCCACGATGACCCGCCACCTCGTGTTCACGGGCAACCCCGGAACGGGCAAGACGACGGTGGCGCGCCTCGTGGGCGGCATCTACCAGGCCCTCGGGCTGCTGTCCGGTGGCCACCTGGTCGAGGTCGACCGCTCCGAGATGGTCGCCGGCTACCTCGGCCAGACCGCGACCAAGACGGCCGAGGTCCTCGCCTCGGCAGCGGGCGGCGTGCTCTTCATCGACGAGGCCTACAGCCTCACCGGCACCGGCCCGGCGGGCGACCAGTACGGCCAGGAGTCGGTCGACACGCTCGTCAAGGAGATGGAGGACCGGCGCGACGACCTCGTGGTCATCGTGGCCGGCTACCCGGCCCCGATGGCGGCCTTCATCGCCGCGAACCCCGGCCTCGCCAGCCGGTTCCGCACCACCATCGAGTTCGAGGACTACACCGACGACGAGCTCGTCGCGATCCTGCGCCACCTCGCGCAGGGTGCCGACTACGAGCTCGAGCCCGCCGCCGAGCAACGGTTCCGCGAGGTGCTCGGCCGCATCCCGCGGGGCCGCTCCTTCGGAAACGGCCGCTACGCCCGCAACGCCCTGGAGGCGGCGATCGGCCACCACGCCTGGCGGCTGCGCGAGACCGCAGCACCGACGGTCGAGCAGCTCCGCCTGCTCGTGGCCCGCGACTTCGACGAGGAACCACTCGACGAGGGGGCCGCCACGGTGGCTGCCGCGTCAGACCGGGAACCGGTGCCTGCGGACCCGCACCCCGGTCATCGAACCACGGACGCCGAAGGCACCTCGTGACCACCACACCGCCCCCCACGGCGGCCCGCGCCGTGGCTCCCGCCCCGCCATCCGCGGTGCCGGCTCACGCCAGCCCGCCCGCAGGTACCCCGACGTCACCGTCCCCCACGTCGCTGCCCGCCGCTCCACCGACCGCGGCGACGCCTGCCGGTGGTCTGCGCGGCCGGATCGACGCGGTGCTGGCCTCGACGAGGGCAGCCATGGCCGGCACGCCCGGCCGGTTGCGGACCGTGGGGATCGTCAGCGTGGTCGCCACCCTGCTGTTCGGCCTCGCCGCGGGCCAGGCCTTCCGCTCCGCGGACGGCGCCCTGGGGCGTGCCGCCGCGAACTCCGACCAGCTCGTGCGCATCCAGGCCATCCAGACCAACGTCGTGCAGGCGGATGCCGACGCCACCAACGCCTTCCTCGTCGGCGGACTGGAGCCGGCCGCCCAACGCGCCGACTACACCGAGGCGATCGCCTCGGCATCCGGGCTGATCGCCGAGGCCGCACAGCACCAGCCGGCCGACGGGGCCGCCCTGAGTGCGCTCAACCAGTCGCTCGTGTCGTACACCAGCCAGGTCGAGCAGGCCCGGGCGAACAACCGGCAGGCGCTGCCGATCGGGGCGCAGTACCTCAGGTCAGCCAGCGCAGACCTGCGCGCCGACGCCCTGCCGCTGCTCGCCAACCTCGGTGAGGCCAACAACGCCCGGGTCACCGAGGAGTTCGACCGGGCCGCGCGCTCGGCCCTCTGGCTCGTGGCCGGAGGGCTGCTCGCCCTGGTCGTGCTGGCGCTGTCCGTGGTGTGGCTGGCACGGCGCACCCGTCGCATCGTCAACGTGCCCCTGGCCGCTGCCTTGCTGGTGGTGCTGGTGACGCTGGTCGTCGGCACGGTGGGGCTCCTGTCCGTCAAGGGCAACGTCGACGAAACGCGCGCCGGCGTCTACGCCGACACCCTGTCCACGGCGCGGGCCCGGATCGCCGGCTTTGACGCGAAGTCGAACGAGAGCCTCACCCTCATCGCCCGAGGCTCAGGGGCGGCGTTCGAGAAGGCTTGGCAGGCGTCCTCCGCGGCGGTGGGCACGGAGATCGCCCAGCTCGAGGCCGGCCCGGCATCCGCCGGCCGCGACCCGCTGCCGTGGTCCGCCTACGCCACGGCCCACCAGGAGATCCGTGCCCTCGACGACGGCGGTGACTGGGAGGGTGCGGTCGAGCTGGCCACCGGCGAGGGCGCCGACACGGGCAACACCACCTTCGCCGCCTTCGACACCGCCTCCGACGACCAGCTGTCGGCGCTGAGCGAGCAGACCTCGAACCAGCTGGACGACACCGGCGGGTGGCTGCCGTTCGCCGGCGTGCTGGGTCTGCTGGCTGGAGTGATCGCGGCCCTCTTCGCGTGGTGGGGCGTCTCGATGCGGCTGGAGGAGTACCGATGAGCCGCCACCGGCAGCGCTCTCTCCTGGGCGTCCTGGCGGTGGCCGCCACCCTGGCCGCCGGGGCCTGCACCACGGCCGGAGCGTACGACCCGACCCCCTTGCACACCCCGTCGAGCCCCGCCGCGACGTCCGCCAGCGCAACCCCGACGCCCTCGCCCGCCCCGTCGGGCACCGACGTCGCCACCGCCAACTGCCTGCAGTCGTACGCGCCACCCGCGGTGATGCCCGAGCCGGCCCGGATGCCGGCCGGCAGCACCATGGACACCATCCGCAAGCGTGGTCGCCTCATCGCCGGCGTCTCGGCGGACACGCTGCTGCTGGGGGCCCGCAACCCGGTCTCGGGCCGCATCGAGGGCTTCGACATCGACATGCTCCGGGGCGTGTCACAGGCCATCTTCGGCGACCCGACCAAGATCGAGCTCAAGGTGATCACCGCCGCGCAGCGGCTGCCCGCCCTCCAGGACGGCACCGTCGACATCGTGGCGCGAAACATGACGATCACCTGTGCCCGCTGGAAGGAGATCGCGTTCTCGAGCGAGTACTACCGCTCGGGCCAGAAGGTGCTGGTGCGGCTGGGCGAGACGACGGACAGCGGCGGCCCGATCAGCGGCATCGAGGACCTCGCGGGCAGGAAGGTCTGCGCCCCCAACGGGTCCACGAGCATGGACAAGCTGCGCACCTTCACGGACATCGAGGCCGTGGGGGCCGACACCCACACCGGCTGCCTCGTGCTGTTCCAGCAAGGGGCCGTCGACGGCATCACCGGCGACGACACGGTCCTCGCGGGCCTGGCTGCCCAGGACCCCTACGCCGACGTCGTGCAGGCGCCGGCCTTCACCGCCGAGCCCTACGGCCTGGGCGTCAACTCGGAGAGCGTCGACTTCGTGCGTTTCGTCAACGGCGTGCTCGAGGAGATGAAGGCCGACGGCCGGTGGGCCAAGAGCTACAACACCTGGCTGGCCGACTCCCTCGGCAAGGCGCCCGCCCCGCCGCAGCCGGTCTACGGACGGGCCCCGTGATCTCCGCGACCCACGGCACCACGGCGCCGACCGCCCCCGGTCGGCTCGGCCAGCCGCTGGTCGCCCAGGATGCGCTGCGCTACCTCGAGGCGCTCGGCGCCTGGCGTGACGCCCGCAAGGCAGAGCTCGACGCGATCGACGAGGCGGCGCTCGGCGCGGCTGACGGAGCGACCTACACCAGCGACCTGCTGCTCTCCATGGCCCTGTGGAAGGCGGTGGCCGACCGCCACGACCTCCTGGTGGCCACCTGGGACTCGGGGCGGGTCGGTGCCACCGAGCTGGCGCGGCTGTCGACCCTGGTCTGGGGGCGGCTCGACGCCCTGCGGGGCCCCGCATCCTCCTCCGCTGGAGCAGCTCCCGTCCCGGCCGGGGCCCTGGCCGTCTCGCTCCCGGAGGCCTGCCGGCTGTCCGACGCGCTGGCGGCTTCGCTGCGGGCCCGGCTGGGGATCGACCCGTCGGAGGCCGACCAGCAGGCACGGCTTCGTGCGCTGCGCGCCTCGGTCGAACGGGTGCGTGACCTCGTCGACCGCGAGCCGGCGCAGCACCACGCCGCCGCCTCGTCGCTGCTCGAACGGCTCGACAGTCGCATCGCCGACGTACTCGCCAAGGCGAGGCGGGGCGCCGACGTGGGCGGCCTCCTCGGGCCGCTGGAGCAGGACGCCGCCCGCGCCGAGCGGGACCTCATCGTCGGTGCGTCGAACCGCCGCGCCGACGCCCACGACGAGGCCCGGGCCAGGGCGCTGCGCTCGGAGCTGGAGGCACGCGGCGCTGCGCTGCGCGACCTCGCGGCACGGTGCGTGGCGCAGGTCGCTCCGGCCCCCAGGTTCGCCGTTCCCGACGTGTCGGCGCTCGGACCGGTGCCGACCGACCCTGCCGCCGTCGACGCCTACCTGGTGCGGCTCGACGCCGTCGGGCGGGCGATGACGATGGCCCAGGACGCCTACGCGTCGGCCCTGTCCGAGCGCGACGAGCTGCGGATGACGCTCGGTGCCTACGCCGCCACGGCCGCCCACCGGCGCGCGCCCGGCGGCTCGGCCCAGGCCGACGCCGACCTCGTCGAGCTGCGTCGCCGGGCCGGCGAGGCCCTCGACCGCGAGCCGGCCGACCTGGTGCGTGGCCGTGCCCTGCTCGCCGCATACGTGGCCTACCTCGGCAGCACCACACAGCAGCCGAAGCACCCACGCCCCGACGGAGGGACGCCCTCGTGAGCACGACCGCCTGTGTGCAGCCCGGGTGCACCGGAAGCATCCTCGACGGCTACTGCGACGTCTGCGGGTCACCGGGGCCGGCGTCAGGCCCCTCCCCCTCGGCCGTCTCGGTTCCACCGACCGGCTCCACCGGCGGCCCGTCGGTCGGCGGGGTGGCCGGCCGCTGTGCCGAACCGGGATGCTCCGGAACGGTGGTCGACGGCTACTGCGATGTGTGCGGCACGCCCGGCCCCGCGGGCTCCTCGACGCCCGCGGCGAAGGGAGCCGCCGCGCCCTCAGCCACCGGGGTGTCGGTCGCGACGTCACCGGCCGGCATCGCCCAGTCGCCGTCGACCGTGTCGCGCGCCTCCAACCAGCTCGCATCGACCGCGCTCGGATCCGCGCGCGCCACCGCGGGCGGCAGCAAGGTCACCCGGCGGGTCGGCACGTCCTCCACCCGGCTGCGCGGCGCCCGCCTCGGGGCGGGCCTGACCTCCATCCCCGCGGTCCCCGCTGTCGACGCCGCCAAGGCGGTGCTGCAGAACCCGATGGTGCCCGAGGACCGGCGCACCTGCCCGAACTGCGGCTCGGCGGTGGGCCGTTCGCGTGACGGCCAGCCCGGGCGCACCGAGGGCTTCTGCCCCACCTGCCGCAACCCGTTCTCCTTCACCCCCAAGCTGAAGGAGGGTGACGTCGTGGGCGGCCAGTACGTCGTCGCCGGCGCCATCGCCCACGGCGGCCTCGGCTGGATCTACGCCGCCCGCGACCGCAACGTGTCCGACCGGTGGGTGGTGCTCAAGGGCCTGCTGAACTCCGGTGACCCCGACGCCCTCGCCGCGGCCATCGCCGAACGGCAGTTCCTCGCCCAGGTCGAGCACCCCCTCATCGTCGAGATCTACAACTTCGTGACGCACGAGGGTGCCGGCTACATCGTCATGGAGTACGTCGGCGGCACCTCGCTCAAGCAGCTGCTCAAGGACCGGATGCAGGCGGCGGGCGGTCGCTACGACCCGCTCCCGGTCGACCAGGCGATGGCCTTCGTCGTCGAGGTGCTGCCGGCGTTCCAGTACCTGCACGACCTCGGCCTGGTGTTCTGCGACTTCAAGCCCGACAACCTCATCCAGGTGGGCGACGGCATCAAGCTGATCGACCTCGGCGGCGTGCGTCGCCTGGACGACCTCGACTCCGCCATCTACGGCACGACCGGCTACCAGGCCCCGGAGGTGCCGCTCGTCGGCCCTTCCGTCGCCTCCGACATCTACACCATCGGGCGCACGCTCATCGTGCTCGCGATGGAGTTCCGCGGCTACCAGAGCACCTACGTCGCCTCGCTGCCACCGGTCGACGAGACTCCGCTCTTCCGCGAGCACGACTCGTTCTACCGGCTGCTGCTCAAGGCCTGTGCGCCCGACCCGGCGGACCGCTTCGTCTCCGCCGACGAGCTGCGCGTGCAGCTGCTCGGGGTGCTCCGGGAGGTCGTCGCTGCCGGGCGCGACGGCGCGGCCGAGCACTCCACGTCCTCCCTGCTGTTCGACGTGCCCACGGTGTCCGATGACTCGCTCGACTGGCAGGACCTCCCCCGCCTGCGAACGGACGACGGCGACCCGCAGATGCCGTGGCTGCGCACGGTCAGCATCGACGACCCCGTGCAGCGGCTGGCTGCCCTCGAAGGCGCCCCCGCGACCAGCCCCGAGGTGCTGCTCGCGCGGGCCAGGGCCGCGCTCGAGGCCGGTCAGCTCGAGCGGGTCGACGACGCGGTGCGGGCCCTGCTGGCCGACGACCCGTGGGAGTGGCGCGCCGTGTGGATGTCGGGGCTGGTCGCCCTGGCGCGACGGCAGACCGCCGAGGCGCAGAGCGCGTTCAACGCCGTCTACGGACAGGTTCCCGGTGAGCTGGCGCCGAAGCTCGCCCTGGCGTTCGCCTGCGAGACCGGTGGCGACGCCGACGTCGCCGAGGCGCTCTACGTCGTGTGCGCGCGCACCGACGCCAACTACATCGCTCCGGCCGCGTTCGGGCTGGCCCGGATCCGCTCCGCCCGCGGCGACGTCGCCGGTGCCGTGCGCGCCCTGGATCTGGTGCCCGTGACCAGCCGGGCGTTCACCCAGGCCCGCCGACGCCGGGCGGGGCTGCTCGCCGGGTCGGGGGGAGGGCTGCCCTCGTTGGCCGCCGCGCTGGACAGCATCGAGAGCCTCACCATCGACCCCGTCGACCGGTCCCGTTTCCGCGTCGAGGTGCTCGGCGCGGCGCTGGGCCTGGTGGAGTCGCACGGCGCCGACACCACCGTGGTCATCGGTGGGCGCCCGGCGGCCGAGCCCGCGCTGCGTGACGGGCTCGAGGCGGCCTACCGCGACCTCGCCGGCCACGCTCCCACCCGTGAGGAGCGGGTACACCTTGTCGACCGCGCCAACGCGGTGCGCCGCTGGACGTGGCGATGACCTCGCTGTCGGAGGACGAGGCCGTGGCGCCACGGGTCGCTGACCAGGCGGGCCCGGCACGCGCGGCGGGCGCGGCACTGCTCTGCCCGTCGTGCCAGAGCCCGGTCGCGAGCAGCGAGCGGTTCTGCGAGGCCTGCGGTGCCGACCTCGGACCGCAACCGGCGGCAGTTGCCGCCGACGCGCCGGTGGCCGAAGCGCCGGCCCCGGCCGCACCGCAGGCGGCTGCCGCGGCGTGCCACGAGTGCGGCGGCGAGGTCGCCGCCGACGGCTACTGCACGCAGTGCGGGGCGGCCGCCGCCAACGCACGCCACCACTTCACCGAGCAGCCGGCGCCGTGGGTCGCGGCCGTCTGCGACCGAGGCGTCCGGCACGTCCGCAACGAGGATGCGGTGGCCCTCGCCGCGGGGCCGCACGCCGGCGGCCACGCGGTGCTGGTCGTGTGCGACGGTGTCTCCTCGTCGACGGACTCGGACGTCGCCAGCCTGGCCGCCGCCCGGGCCGCGCGCGACCTCCTGGCGGGCGGTCCCCGCATCGGGAACACCGACAGCGTCGGCACCCGGGTCGCGGCGAGCACGAAGGCCCTCGTGCTGGCGGCCGACGCGGCCAACGACGCGGTGGTCGCCGCGACGACTGCCGGCCCGGGCAACCCGGCCTCGTGCACCTTCGTCGCCGCCGTGATCGACGGCAAGGAGCTCACCGTGGGGTGGGTCGGTGACAGCCGAGCGTACTGGCTGCCCGAGTCCGGGGCCCCGCGGCTGCTGACCGTCGACGACTCCTTCGCCGCCGAGCAGATCGCCAACGGTGTGCCCCGTGCCGACGCCGAGAGCGGGCCGCAGGCGCACGCCATCACCCGGTGGCTGGGCACGGACGCGCCCGACCACACCCCCCGGACGGTGTCGCTCGACCTCGACGGCCCGGGGTGGCTGCTCGTCTGCTCGGACGGGCTGTGGAACTACTGCTCCGAGGCGCAGGACCTCGCCGGCGTGGTCGCAGCGCAGACCCGGTCGGCCGGGTCCGAGCCGCTCGCACTGGCCGGGGCCCTGGTCGACTGGGCCAACGCCCGGGGGGGTCAGGACAACATCACGGTGGCCCTGGCACGGGTAGGCGCCGGGCCGCCCCACTCCACCGCCGGTACCACCCGGCCCATCGCCGTGTCGTCCCCGGAGCCCGTCCCATCCCGAGAGGAAGTCCAGACCGATGGCAACATTCTCAGCTGACGTCTACCAGAACGAGTTCCTGCCCGACGGCGGCACCGACGTCCACGCCATCGTCACCGTGGCGTGCTCCGGGGCGGGCGAGGCCGGTCGGTCCGGGTCGGGGGACGCCGCCGAGATCGTCATCGTCGACACCTCCGGCTCGATGAGCGGCGAGAACATCGCGGCGGTGCAGGTCGCCGCATCGGCCGCCCTGGACCAGGTGCTCGACGGGGTGTGGTTCGCGGTCGTCGCCGGCAGCAACCAGGCGTGGCTGGCCTACCCGCAGGACGGGCGCTCCGCCATGGTGCAGATGAACGCGACGACCCGCGCTCAGGCCAAGGCCGCCGTGGCCGGGTTCCGGGCCCAAGGTGGTACCGCGATGGGCACCTGGCTCACCCTGGCGACCCGCCTGTTCGCCGCGGTGCCGAGCGCGACCCAGCGCCACGCCATCCTGCTCACCGACGGCTACAACCAGCACGAGAGCCCGGAGCAGCTCAGCGCCGCGATCGAGGCCGCCCGGGGCCGGTTTCAGTGCGACTGCCGCGGCGTCGGCTCGGCGTGGCAGGTGGCCGAGGTGCGCCGGATCGCCACCGCGCTGCTCGGCAGCGTCGACCTCATCGCGCAGCCCCAGGCGATGGCCGCCGACTTCGAGCAGATCATGCGCCAGTCCATGGGGCGGGGCGTGGCCGACGCCGCGGTGCGGGTGTGGGCGCCGCAGGGTTCCCAGGTGCTGTTCGTGCGCCAGGTGTCGCCGACCGTTGAGGACCTCACGACCCGGCGCCAGGAGGTCAACGCCCTGACCGCGGCCTACCCGACCGGCGCCTGGGGTGACGAGTCGCGCGACTACCACGTGGCCGTCCGGCTGCCGGCCAAGGCCGTCGGCCAGGAGCAGCTGGCCGCGCGCGTGCAGGTCGCCCTCGGCGACGAGGTGGTCGCGCAGGGCCTGGTCAAGGCGATGTGGTCCAACGACGACACCCTGACGACCCGCATCGACCCGGCGGTGGCGCACTACACCGGCCAGGCCGAGCTGGCCGAGGCCATCCAGGACGGCCTGGCGGCCAAGGCGGCGGGCGACACCGACACCGCCACCGTCAAGCTCGGTCGGGCGGTGCAGCTTGCGGAGGAGACGGGCAACGAGGAGGCCACGACCCGGTTGCGCAAGATCGTCGAGATCGAGGATGCCGGCACCGGCACCGTGCGCCTCAAGCGCAGCGTGAGCAAGCTCGACGAGATGGCGCTCGACACGGCATCCACCAAGACGACGCGGGTGAAGAAGTGACCGCGGCGGGCGCCGCGAGCGCGCGGCCATGGCGCGGGCTGGCCACGTGAGCACCTTCACCTGCCCCAACGGGCACGCCTCGACGGCGAGCGACTACTGCGACACCTGCGGGGTGCCCATCCCGGCCGGTGCCACGGCATCCGTACCCGCTGCGGCTGGTGAGGCGGTGACGGCGGGCAGCGCACCCGACCCGCAGCCCTGCCCGAACTGCGGCTCGCCGCACGATGCGGCGGCACTCTTCTGCGAGGCCTGCGGCTACGACTTCACCACCGGCACGATGCCTCGTCCGCCCGACCCCTCCCCCAGCCCGGATGCCGTCGCCGTCGCCACGGGTGGCGAGGAACCGGCGCCACTGGCCCCTGCGATCGCCGTCGACTGGGTGGCCGAGGTCTGGGTCGACCCCGACTGGTACGAGGGCCAGGAGAGCGAGGACCCCTGCCCCTCGCCGGGCCTGCCCGCGGTCGTCGAGCTGGCCGCCCGGAGCGTGCTCATCGGCCGCCCGTCGACGAGCCGGAACATCCACCCGGAGATCGACTGCACGGGTGACCCGGGGGTGAGCCGGCGCCAGGCCCAGCTGACCACCGACGGGCAGCGCTGGTGGGTCGAGGACCTCCAGTCGTCGAACGGCACGTACGTCGGCCCCGCGAGCGGGCCGCTGCCGACCGACCCCGTGCCACCCGGTCAGCGCCGCGAGCTGTCCGAGGACGACCGGATCTACGTCGGGGGCTGGACCCGCATCGTCGTGCGCCGGGCCACCCCGGAGGAGCGGGGCGCCTGACCACCACCGCGACACAACTTTCCCGCCCGATGCGAGAACCTTCACCTCTGCACCACTTCGGTCCCGGTGCGAAGGTGAAGGTCCCGGTCCGCAGCCGCTACGAGTTCACCGGGTGGCGAGGGCGGCGCGGACGGCCGCGGCAACGTCGCCGGGACGCTCCAGCTGCGCCCAGGTGATGCGGACCACGACATAACCCAGCCCACGGAGCCGGTCCTCGCGTCGCTTCTCACCCCACAACACTCTCGGGTCGCCAGCGGCGTACTTGACCTTCCCGTCGAACTCGATGACGACCTTCGTGCCGTCGACCAGGAAGTCGACCCTCGCCACGAAGTGGCCGCGCTCGTCACGAAGAGTCACCTGTGGCGTCACGTCGACGCCCGCCAGCGCTAGCGCGACTCCGCACCTCGACTCCCCCACTGACTCGCGTCGACCGTCGACGAGTCGGAGCATGGATGCCGCTCGGCTGCTGTGCGGCCAGGTCGCGACTGCATCGACTTGTTCCGTGAGCTGGTCGAGGGTGACACTCCCCTCGCGTAGTGCGGCATCCGCACTCACCACGCCGGTCACGATCCCGTGGTCGACCGCGTGCTGGACCAGAGCCGATGCCGGCGGGGATGCCGGACCCCACTCGGTCCAGAGCGTCTCACCTCGGGCAGGGCGAACCCAGAACGCCGTCATGCCGCCCGCGCGCTTGATGGGGCGCAGGATGGTCGGCACCCCGAGCGGCGCTCCCCACACGGGGATGCCGTGCGCCAGCAGAGCCGTCGTTCCGGCGAGTACAGCGTCGGGATAGAGCAGGAACGCACCCGCGCACAGCTGACGGTGCCACGCCTTCGGGTCGGACTCGCGCAGCGCTGCGATGGCGTACAGGCCCCGCCCCGGGTGCTGCAGCACCCCGGCCTTGACGAGCTTGACGAGCACAGGTGCCGACAGGCCTGCCTGCGCGGCCTGGGCGGTGGTGATCATGCCGTGCTGGCTGCGGGCGGTCGCGACCAGGGCGGCATCCAACGACGTGATGGACAGGTCCTCGCCGGGCGGGTGCTTCTGGCCAAGAGGGCCCACATCGAGCGCGGATGCGACGGTGGTCGAGTGGCGTGCCATGGTCATGATCGCGAAGGCTCGCCGGCCGACCCACCCAGGACCAGACCGCACGGTGACCTGTGGACGGGCAGCACGGCATCCGGGTCTGTGGACGAACGCTCGGCGCGCGGTGAGGTGAGCACTTCACCTGGGGAGCTTCACCTTCGGAGTGCTACGGATCCGGTGCGGAGGTGAAGGTTCCCGCATCGGGCGAAAAAGTTGAGCCCTCACTCAGGGGGACATCGCGAGGAAGACGAACGCCGCGAAGAGGGTGAGGTGCACGGCTCCTTGAAGGCGGGTCGCCCGGCCGGGGACCACGGTCAGCACCCCCACGACGACGGTGATCGCGAGCAGGACGATCTGCGTGGCGCCCAGCCCGAGCCGCAGCGGCGTCGGGATCCAGATGGAGGCCACCGCGAGCGCCGGGATGGTGAGCCCGATGCTCGCCATCGCCGACCCGAGGGCGAGGTTGAGGCTCGTCTGGATGCGCCCGCGGCGAGCGTTCCGGACGGCGGCAAGGGTCTCCGGCAGAAGCACGAGCAGCGCGATGACCACGCCGACGAACGCCTGCGGCAGGCCGGCGGCCCGCACGGCGCTCTCGATGGCCGGCGACTCGAGCTTCGCCAGACCGACCACGGCGACGAGGGACAGCAGCAGGAACCCCAGCGAGGTCCATGCCTCACGCGTCGTCGGCGGGGCTGCGTGCTCGTCCTCGTCGAGCGGCTGGCCGTCCGCGGCCACCGGCACGAAGAAGTCCCGGTGCCGCACCGTCTGGGTGACGACGAAGGAGACGTAGAGCGCGAGCGACGCGACCGCGGCGAAGGCCAGCTGGCCGGACGTGAACAACGGCCCCACCTCCCCGGTGGTCACCGTCGGCAGCACGAGGCACACGGTGGCGAGGGTGGCGACGGTGGCGAGCGCACCGCCGGTGCCCTCGGCGTTGAAGGTGACGATGTCGAAACGCCTGCTGCCCAGGAGCAGGGAGAGCCCGAGGATGCCGTTGACGGTGATCATCACCGCCGCGAAGACGGTGTCGCGGGCCAACGTCGACGCCTCGTCACCCCCCGAGAGCATGAGCGTGACGATGAGCGAGACCTCGATGACGGTGACGGCCACGGCGAGCACGAGGGAGCCGAACGGCTCCCCCACCCGGTGGGCGACCACCTCGGCATGCTGGACCGCCGCGAGCACGGCGCCGGAGAGCAGCACGGCGACGACGGCCACCACGGCCGCACCCAGCTCGCGGCCCCACGCGGCGACGAGCGCGACGAGCGCCACCACAGGCAGGACCCGCCAGAGCACGGCCGTCGCCGTGCCGGTGTCCGGCATCGTCAGGGGCCCACCGCGACGGGTGCCGCCACCAGTGATCGCTCGGCCGCCTCGACGACGTTCGTCAGGAGCATGGCTCGGGTCATCGGCCCCACCCCTCCCGGGTTGGGGCTGACGAAGGCCGCGACGTCCCAGACGTCCTTGGCCACGTCGCCCGCCACCACCGACTTCCCCGTCGACTCGTCGACCACCCGTGACACCCCGACGTCGAGCACGGTGGCACCCGGCTTGACCATGTCCCGGGAGATGATGCCGGGGACCCCTGCCGCGGCGACGACGATGTCAGCCTGGCGCACCTCCCGTGCCAGGTCGCGAGTTCCGGTGTGGCACAGGGTGACCGTCGCGTTCTCGGACCGACGAGTGAGGATAAGTCCCAGGGGCCGCCCGACCGTGAGTCCTCGGCCGACGACGACCACCTTGGCACCCGCGATCGGGACGGCATACCGGCGCAGCAGCTCGAGGCACCCGACGGGAGTGCACGGAAGCGGGGCGGGGTGCCCGAGCACCAGCCACCCGAGGTTCATGGGGTGCAGTCCGTCGACGTCCTTGGCGGGGTCGACGGCGGACAGAATCACGTTCTCGTCAAGGCCGGTCGGCTGCTGGACGATGAGCCCGGTGCACGTCGGGTCCTCGTTGAGCTCACGAACGACGGCGAGCACCGCCTCCTGTGAGCTGTCAGCCGGCAGGTCACGCCGCAGGCTGGTGACGCCGATCTCGGCGCAGTCCCGGTGCTTGGCACCGACATACCAGTGACTCGCCGGGTCGTCGCCGACGAGCACCGTGCCCAGACCGGGAACCACCCCGCGCTCGGCGAGAGCCACGACCCGGACCTTGAGCTCGTCCTTGATCGTGCTGAGAATCGCCTTGCCGTCCAACGCGGTCGCCCTCACCCGCCCGATTGTTCCACGGGAGCGGTGACGGCCCGACCGATGACGTGGAGCAGCGGCCTCAGAGCGGGGGCTGCGCCAGGCGGACCAGCTCGAGGGCCTGCTCTGGGAACCACTGCCCGGCCGCCGGGTCGACGCGCCCCCACTCGGGGTCGACGCCGCCGTTGTCCGTGAGGCCCCTGGAGCACTGCCCGTCGGACTCGCCTGGGACCTTGACCCACAGGAAAGCGTCGGCCAGCGGGTCGCCGGTGTCGGTGGTCGGGCGCACGCCGAGGCCGCGGTCGGGTGGGTTGCACCAGTCCTGCGGATCGGGGTAGACGCCGGCCGGCGGGGTCCATGGGCCCCGGCCGTTGCGGCTGGTGTCGACGACGAAGTGCGTGAGGTCCTGCGGGCCCTGCGGTGCGTTGGCGGCGTTGGTGACGTTGTCGAGATACCACTGGTCGGTCGCCGTCGTGTCGTCGTACCCACTCGACGGGTAGTACTGGCTCGCGCAGTACTCGAAGTGACCGAGCCGCCAACCGCCCTCGGCCGGGTTGGTTCCGTACCAGAGGCACTGGGAGATCCAGTTGCCGTACGTGAGAGAGTCGCTGGTAGTGCGGTAGTTGGAGACGTTGAGGAAGAAGCCGTCGGCCCGTTCGACGCCCGCCTGGTGGAGGCGGTCGGCGATGTCCCCCACTCCCAGCCAGGCGCTGTGAGTCCCGTCGAGGTAGACGCGCGTGCCGGGGTTGGCCCCGACGGCGTCGACCGCGTAGTTGAGCATCGCGAACCTGTCGCTTGCCGCGGTGTCGGGGTCCGCCTCAGCCGGCCGGCACCACTCCAGGCCGCTACCCGTGTTGGGCGAGTACCAGGGGATGATGCCGAGGCCATCCGGCTCGAGGATCACCACCGCCTCGCGGTCGCCGATCCCGGCGGCCAGCGCGTCGATCCACTCGTGGTACTCCGCCACGGTCGTTGCCCCACCGGCTGAGTACTGCGCGCAGTCCCGGAAGGGGATGTTGTAGGCCACGAGCACCGGCAGCTCTCCCTTGCCGGCGGCGCGGTGCGTCACCTGCCGCGCCTCCTGCTCGACCTGCTCGGGGCTCGCGCCGGTCAGCCACACGGCCTGGGGTGTGCGGATCATGGCGGAGATGTCGTCGGCCGCCTCAGTGTCGCCCGACGCGCGGAGTTCGGCGACCTGGCTCAGGGCGTCCTGGTAGTGCTGCAGCTGCGGCACGTAGAACTGCGTGCCGTCGGGGATGGCCTCGCCCGCCGCAGCGGCCGGGGTGGTCAGGGGGCCCAGGAGGAGCGCGGCGCCAGCGGCGGCCACCCCCGCCAGTCGTGTCATCGATCGCATCGGTTCCCTCTCGGAACGACGAGTCGGTGGATGGGAGCGCTCCCAAGTCGTCACCTGAACCTAGACCCACTCCCGGGGCGCGTCAAGCCGAGCGCGACCCATCCCCCCGGTGCTTCACCCCCCGAGCTTCGCCTCGGCACCGGAAACGAAGGCGTGTCGAGGTGAAGGTGCCGGGATCGGGCGAGAAAGGTGTGGTCAGGCGGGGACGGCCGCAGCGAGGGCGGCGAGCGCCGCTCGGAAGCACTCGACAGGTGGGGTGACGAGCCCGGCCCCGACCTGGCCGGTGCCCGCGACGCGTCCGGCCATGCCGGTGTTGATCTGCGGGAGGATGCCGGTGCGGACCACCTTCGTCACGTCGATCCCGGTCGGCGTCCCGCGGAACCCGAGGATCGGGACCTGGAATGACGGGTGCTCCCCGGTGGTGATCTCGTACATCGTCCGGGTCGCCCGGAGCGCGAACGGCACGTCACCCCCGACGAAGCGGACGATGGCGGGCGCCGCCGCCATGGCGAAGCCACCGATGCCACCGGTCTCGGTGATGGCCGAGTCCCCGATGTCCGGGTTCGCGTCATCGGGGCCGTACTCCCCGAGGAAGAGCCCCTCAGGCGTGTTGGCCGGCCCGGTGAACCACTGGTCGCCGGTGCCCGAGACGCGGACGCCGAAGTCCGTTCCGTTGCGGGCCATGACGGTCACCACCGTCGAGCCCGGCACTCCCTCGGCCGCGACGGTGGCCAGCTTGCAGGCCGGCATCCCGAGGTTGAGGAAGAAGTGCTCGTTCGCGCCGGAGAAGCGCACCGCCTCGGCGATCTCGGACGACGACGCGTCCGCCGTGATCATGCCGGGCAGGAGCTCGCGAAGGAGCATGAGCGAACCGGCCCGGTTCCGGTTGTGCCCCTCGTCCCCCATCTGGAGCATCTGGGCGATGACCGACCTGACGTCGATGGGCCCGGTGGTGCGCACCGCCTGCCGCAGGATCGGGCCGAGGACGTGGGTCATCCACTGCAGGCGCTCGACGACCTCGGGGCCGTACGCCCCGTAGCGCAGCACCTTGCCCAAGCCCTCGTTGAGCGAGCACCAGGCGTCGTTTCCGTACACGTCGTCGTGCAGGGCGTACATCCACATCGACGGGCTGACGACTCCCGCCATCGGCCCCACGGCGCCCCGCTGATGACACGGCTCGAGGTCGTAGGTCCCGGCCGCCAGGTCACGCTCGGCCTCGTCGGCGGATGCCGCGAGCCCCTCGAAGAGCACCGCCCCGATGAGCGCGCCCCGCATGGGGCCGGACGCCCGATCCCACTCCAGCGGGGGACCGGCGTGGAGGAACGTGCCTCGTTCCAGGCCGAGGGCCTCAGAGGCAGGGACGACGTCGACCAGTGCCGCGTGCGCGCTCGTCATCCGCTCGAACGCCACCGCGTTGGCGGCGACCCGGCGGGGGTCCCCCATGACCCGCGCGAGGTCCCGCTCCGCACCGGGCAGTGGCGGCTGCCACTCGGCCTCGGTGACCTCCACCGCCTGGTCGCGCAGGGCGTCGGCGAGCAGCGACACGCCGGCGGTGGCGACCACCGGCTCGGTGTCGAGGAGCCCGCGCAAGGGCCGACCCGACGCGGTCATGCCGTGCCCCGGAGGAGTCCGAGGGCGTGCCGGGCCGCCTGGCTGTTGGAGAGGAACACCCCGGCACCGGCGGACGCGAGCGCGTGCTCACACCGCGAGCGGTCCTGCGGGTCGCCGTCCGTGCCGGTGAGCGAGACGACGACCGGCATCGCCCGGCCCTGGTCGTGGGCGGCCCGCCGGGCGGACCGAACGGCGTCGGCGAGCTCGTCTGCGGGGTCGGGGTGGGCACCATGGCCCAGGACGAGGTCGAGGAGGAGGACACCGCACGTCGGGTCGGACGCCTCGACAGCGATCCGCTCCATCCGCAACGTGGGGTCGATCATCGGATGAGCGCGCCCCCTGGTGAGGCCGTCGTCGCCGAAGTCGATGACGACGTGCCCCTCGTCCCGCAGGTCAGGCCCGAGGCGTAGGTCGGCCGAGTGCGCGATGTTGCTCCGGATGCCGCCCAGCTCGGCCTCGGCGACGGTCATCGCCTCGTCGGCGAGGGTGCCTCCGCAGAAGAGACCTCGCAGTGCCGTCCCCCGGGAGAGCGCGGAATCCTCGCGAGGGGCCGGGGTGTGCGGCCAGGGCGGGACGGCGACGCCCTGGCCGGTGAGGAACGCCTCGACCGCCTCGGTGAGGTCTGGGCGCCCTGCACCGAGCACCGCCCAGTGGACCGGCAGACCGAGCGCGGCGGCATACCGCTCGACCTCGTCGAGCACCACAGGGTCCGGAGGCTTCGACACGAGGAGCACCCCGTCGGTCGCCGGGTCTGCGGCGAGTGCCCGCAGGGCCTGCCGGGTGGAGCGGCCGGCGACCACCGCCTGGAGGTCGCGCCCACCGACGCCGAGGCAGTGGCTGATGCCCACCCCGGCCGCGTCCAGGAGGCACATCGCCTGCTGGGCGCCGGTCCCGGATGCCGCCACGATGCCCACGGATCCCGGGCGCACGACGTTCGCGAAGCCGAGCGCCACCCCACCGATGTGCGCGGTGCCGCAGTCCGGCCCCATGACGAGCACGTCGGCGGCGGCCGCTGCGTCCTTCAGGCGCACCTCGTCCTCCACCGAGACGTTGTCCGAGAACAGCATCACCGACAGGCCCGAGTCGACGGCGTCGAACGCCTCGGTCACCGCGTGCGGTCCGGGCACCGAGACGAGCGCCAGGGTGGCACCGCTCCGGCGGGCGGCAGAACCGACGGTCCGAGGAGGGACCTCGTCCTCACCGCCCCCGGTGTCCGGGCGCCCCCGCAGCCCCGCGAGGGTGGACTCCACCGCGGCGAGGGCAGCTGGGAGCACGTCGTCGGACTCGGTTCGCAGGGCCACGACGAGGTCGTTGGGGCTTGCCTCGTCTGGGACGTCGAACCCCATGCCGCGCAGGACATCGACGTTGAGCTCGGTCGCCATGGCGACCTGGGCCGCGGTCACGCCGTCGGTGCCGGCCACGGACCGTGACACCTGCATGAGGCTCACCGAGTCGTGGTAGGTCCCCCGGCGGAGCTCGACGTGGGTGGTCATGCGGCGGCCCACACGGCGGAGACCGATCGCACGGAGGTCACGCTCGGCTGGCCGGGGTGGACGTCGAGCGCCGCGCGGATGCCGGTCACGAGGTCGTGGCCCGAGCCGTGCCCCATGTCGAGGACCGGCGGAAGGGCGGCGCGGACGGTCGGCCCGTCGCCCGCCACCACGGCGTCGGCGAGGGTGACCACCTGGCGGGCGGCGTACCCGTCGGCGGCCGCCCGCAGCAGGGAGGAGGAGACCGCCGTGGTGGCGCCGAGCCGCGATCGCACGGCGGCGGCGAGCCGGCCGTCCGACCCCAGGGCCTGCGCGACGAGCAGCGCGCCGGCGAGGGCATCGTCGCCGGAGGGCGTGAGACCCCGGCCCCGGCCGACCAGCCTGCGAACGTGCGGCAACGGGTCCTGTGCGAGGACGGCATCCCGGATGCCGTCGGCCAGCCATCCCGTCGCCGGCACGGCGTCGGCCAGGGTCGCGCCTGTCACGTCCTGGCTCCACGACCCCCCTGCCGACGCTCGCGCCACCCGGGCTGGACGCCAGGTTCGGGCGGCGACGAGGTCGAGTCGCGGCAGCACCACCCGACGGAGGCCCACCACGACGCGGTCACCCGGTGCCACACCCCAGACCAGCGAGCCGGAGCGGCCGGCGAGCCGGAGCGCGGTCGGAACCGGCACGGCATCCGAGGTGACGACGGGCAGCACGTCACCTGCGACGTCGAGGTACAGGCCGAACCGGTAGGTCGCCACCACCGTGCCCGCCGTCGGTGGGCCGTCCACCAGCCCGGCGCTCAGGCTCGACACCGCGACCGGCACAGCGGTCCGCCGGGGGCTGGGCGACGGCATGAGCCGACGCTAGCGAGGGGTCTACAGTGACCGGGTGGTCATTGTTGCCAACGATCTGCCGCCAGACGCGCAGACCTTGCCATCGACCAGCGGGGCGCAGGGTTCCTCCGCCGCTCTGCCCGCGGACCTGCCCGCCGACCCGACCGAGCGGGCCGAGGTCCTCGCGGGCGTCGTCGAGCGACAGGCAGCCCTGCTCCAGCGCGAGGACGAGGTGCACCGCGTCCTCGTGCGCATCGTGCTGGGCGGCGGCTCGCTCGCCGAGCTGTGCCAGGCCGTCGCCGGCTTCTTCGGCGGCTCTGCCGTGGTGACGACGACCGACGGGCGGGTGCTCGCCATGGCCGGCGGCGAAGGTCAGGTCGAGCGGGCCCGCGCGCTGGACTGCTTCGACAGGACCGGGCGGCTCGTCGTCGAGAACGAGCCGGTGGGGCCGCGTGAGACCGGGGGCCACGAGCCGACCCGGGCCTTCGTCAAGATCGTGGCGGGCGCCTCAGACCACGGGCTCCTCGGCGCCTTCTCGCCGGAGCGCCCACTGAGCGCTCCCGACGTCCACATGCTCGAGCGGGCCGCCACCGTCGCCGCCCTCGCCATCACCAAGGAGCAGGCGGTCGCCGCGGTCGAGGGGAAGTACCGGGCGGAGTTCCTCCGGGATGCCCTCGCCGGGCGGGCGGGAGAGCCGGCGGACGCGATCTGGCACGCGACGTCCCTCGGCTGGGACCTCGCGCGTCCCATGGTCGTCGTCGTCGCCGAGACCGACGAGAACGACGCCGAGACCACCCGGTCCGCCGACGAGGTGCGCGCCCTCCAGGAGCGCTTCGTCCGCGCGTGGGTGCAGGCCGTGCGGGCGCGGGACGCCAGCGTCCCGGTCGCCGGGTTCAGCCAGGAGGTCGTGACGCTCCTGCCGGTGGCCCCGCGTGCCGATGCCGACGCGGTGATGCGCACCGTCGGTGAGATCGCCCGGGTCGTCAGTGGCGACGGCGGTGGTGGCCGCCGGACCTTCTCGACCGGCGTCTCCCGCCCGGTCACGTCGGTCGCCGACCTGCCGGTCGCCTACGACGAGGCACTCAAGGCGGTGCACGTGGGTCGGCAGATGCACGGCGAGTCGGCCCTCACCCACGTGGACGGCCTCGGCATCTACCGGCTGCTGGCGCTCATCCCCGACGGGGCCGACCTGCGCCGCTTCGTCGACGAGTCCCTCGGCGAGCTCGCGACCGACGACTCCGCCGAGAACGCCGACCTGCGTCGCACCCTCTCGGTGCTCATCGACACCAACCTCAACGTCGCCGAGACCGCCCGCCGGCTCTTCTTCCACTACAACACGCTGCGCTACCGCATCGCCAAGCTCGAGCGGATGCTGGGCCCCTTCACCTCGGACCCGCAGCTGCGGCTCACCTTGGCGCTCGCGCTCCGCATCCACCAGATGCGCGGTATCTGAGGGCTGCCAAAGGGCACGGGGTCCGGCTGTCAACGATTGCCGAGGGTGTCGCATGACGCGGTCACTAGGTTCCGGGTATCACGGACACGTGAGCCGCGTCACCGTCGACGCGGACCGTCGAGAGAGGTCATGCCAATGGCGCTGGGTGTGGGTTGGACGCTGAAGGGGGACGGGCGGACGCTCGGCCCCGACGAGGTCGTGGCACCGGACGAGCGCCTCTCCTGGGGGAAGACGGTAGGCCTGGGCGCCCAGCACGTCGTCGCGATGTTCGGGGCGACGTTCGTGTTCCCGCTGGTCATGGGTCTGAACCCCCAGCTCGCGATCATGATGAGCGGCATCGCGACCATCGCGTTCCTGCTCATCGTCGCCGGCAAGGTGCCCAGCTATCTCGGCACGTCCGCGTCCTTCGTCGGCGGTGTCGCAGCCATCCGCGCGAACGGCGGTGACTCGGCCGAGGTGACCGGCGCCATCCTCGTCGCCGGCCTCGTCCTTGCGGCCGTGGGTGCCGCCATCCACTTCGCCGGGTCCTCGGTCCTGCACAAGGTCCTCCCGCCGGTCGTGACAGGCGCCGTGGTCATGCTCATCGGGTTCAACCTCGCGCCGGTCGTGGCCGGCATCTACTGGCCGCAGGACCAGTGGGTCGCGTTCGCGACGATGGCGTTCACGATCCTCTGTGCGGTCGCCTTCCGCGGGTTCATCAGCCGGATCGCGGTGTTCCTCGCGCTGATCTTCGGCACCCTGCTCTCCTGGCTCCTCGACGTGACGGTCGGCCAGATCACCTCCGTCCTGGGCGGTGCCACCGAGGCGACGACCCACTTCCGGTGGGACACCGCCCAGGTGGGCGAGGCCGCGTGGTTCGGCTTCCCGGACCGGACGATGATCGCCGCCGACGGCCAGGAGGTCGTCGGCTGGCACACGCCGAGCTTCAGCATCGCCGCGATCCTGCTCGTCCTCCCGGCAGTCATCGCGCTCATCGCCGAGAACACCGGACACGTCAAGGCGGTCGCGGAGATGACCGGGCACGACCTCGACCCGGTCATGGGACGCGCCATCGCCGCCGACGGTGTCGGCACCGCCCTGGCGTCCTCCGTGGGTGGCTCGCCCACGACGACCTACGCCGAGAACATCGGCGTCATGGCTGCCACGCGGGTCTACTCCACCGCGGCGTACTGGGTCGCTGCGGCGGTCGCCATCCTGTTCGGTCTCTCGCCGAAGTTCGGCGCTCTCGTCGCCTCGGTGCCCGGCGGCGTCCTCGGCGGCATCACCGTCGTCCTCTACGGCATGATCGGCCTGCTCGGAGCGAAGATCTGGCGCGAGAACGGCGTCGACTTCGGCAACCCGATCAACCTCGTGCCGATCGCCGCGGGCATCATCATCGGCATCGGCAACGTCAAGATGGTCCTCGGCGACAACTTCTCGCTCGAGGGCATCGCGCTCGGCACGATCGTCACCATCGCGGGGTACCACATCGCCCGGGCGATCGCGCCGGCCGAGGTACGGGACCGCGCCGGCGGTGCCGCCATCGCGGTGGGCGACTACACGTACGGTGACAGCGACGGCGTCGACGACCTGTACCAGGAGGGATACCCCGGTGACGCGGACGGCAGGAAGGCCGCCCCCCAGGCCGCCCATCGCGACAACCCCGGGGAGCCCGACCACTCCGGCCGGCCCGACGGCCGGTAGGTCACGTCCGACGTCGCCCCGCCCGGGGCTCCACCCCGGGCGGGGCGCGGCTTTCCCCACACCCCGCGAGCAGGCAGGATCGAGCAGGTGAAACCGGGACCGTTCGTGCACCACGCGCCGAGAACCGTCGACGAGGCCGTCGCGGTGCTGGCGCAGGTCGGCCACGACGGCAAGGTCCTCGCCGGTGGGCAGAGCCTGATCCCGGTGCTCAACATGCGCCTGGCCAGCCCCGGCCACCTCGTCGACATCAACGGCGTCGCGGGGCTGGCCGGCGTCGACGTCGACGACCGGTGGGTACGGGTCGGTGCCCTCGTCCGGCACGCGGGTCTCGAGCGGCACGCGGGTGCGGGTGCCGCCCTCCCCCTGCTGCGGCAGGCCCTCCGCAACGTCGCACACCCAGCGATCCGCAACCGCGGCACGACGGTCGGGTCGATCACCCATGCCGATCCGGCCGGGGAGATGCCCGCCGTCGCCGTCCTCACCGGCGGCGTCGTCGAGGCGGTCGGGCCGGACGGTCGCCGGGAGATCGCCGCCTGCGACTTCTTCGAGGGCCCCCTCGAGACGACCCTCGCCGACGACGAGCTCGTCGAGGCGGTGCGCTTCGGCCGGTTCCCGAGTGGCACGCTCACGGCCTTCGTCGAGTCCGCGCGCCGCTCCGGCGACTACGCACTCGCCGGTGTCGCCGTGGCGGTGGAGGTGGAGGACGGGCTCGTCCGGGCGGCCCGGGCCTCGTTCGTCTCGGTGACGCCGGTTCCGACGCTGCTCGACCTCGGCCCGGTCCTCGCGGGCACCGAGGCGGCCGCGCCCGTTCCCGACGAGCTCCTCGACCTCGTGCGGGCGCACGTCGACCCGGAGTCCGACATCCACGCCGGCGCCGACTACCGTCGGATGCTCGCCGCAGAGCTCACCCGCCGGGCGCTCGCCGCCACCCGTTCGCGCGACGAGGGGGCGGCGTGAGCGAGCCGACGGCGGAACAGCTGATCGACATCCGGATCCGGGTCAACGGGGTCACCCGATCCGCATGGGCGCCGGCCCGGCGGCTGCTGTCCGACTTCCTTCGCCACGACCTCCGGCTGACCGGGACCCACGTCGGCTGCGAGCACGGGGTGTGTGGCGCGTGCACCGTGCTCCTCGACGGTGAGCCGGTGCGGTCGTGCCTCACGTTCGCCGTGACGGCCCAGGCCCACGAGGTGACGACGATCGAGGGCCTGGGCCACGACCCCGAGCGGATGAGCCCCGTGCAGCAGGCGTTCGCGGAGTGTCACGGGCTCCAGTGCGGCTTCTGCACACCGGGGTTCGTCACCACCATCACGGCATACCT
>JAQSWG010000159.1 GCA_029266735.1 Ornithinibacter sp. | reverse complement strand
GCTGAGCCGTGGCCCGCAGACCGTCATGCTCTGCCGCGTAGACGACATGGTCAACTCGCATGCCGTTCATCGTCGCACACGGCCAGGGGTGCTCCTGACGCACCCCGGAGCACCCTGCGGACACCTCACCCTGACCGCTGACGGACCGCCTCGTAGACGACGACCGCGGCCGCCGTGGCGGCGTTCAGGGAGTTGACTCGCCCGACCATCGGGATGCGCACCCGCCGTTCGGAGGCCTCCAGCGCGCGGGGACTGAGCCCCTCCTTCTCCGTGCCCACCGCGAGGGCGACCGCGCCCCGGTAGTCCACGGCGGTGTGCACCGTCTCGGCACCAGGAGTGGTGGCGAGAAGGCGGATGCCGTTGCGGCGCAGCCAGCCCAGGCGGATGCCGTTGCGGCGCAGCCAGCCCAGCACCTCCTCCGTCGTCGCCGATGCGACCGGCACGGAGAAGACCGTTCCCTTGCTCGACCGCACGACGTTGGGGTTGCCCCAGTCGGTGGCGGGGTCGGCGGCCACGACGGCGGACACTCCGGCGGCATCAGCGGTGCGCAGCACAGCGCCCAGGTTGCCGGGCTTCTCGACGCCTTCGCACACGAGGACGAGCGGGTCGGCCGGCAGCTCGAGGTCGTCGAGCCCGACGCCGGCGACGGGCACCACCGCGAGGAACCCGTCGGGGCCCTCCCGGTACGCGACCCTTTCGAACGCCGGCCTGCTCAGCCGGATCGTCGTCACCCCGAGGTCCCGCGCGCGTTGCACCAGGCCGCCCTGCCGCGACGGGGCGAGCATGAGCTCCGGGCAGTGGAGCACCGAGTGGGGGACCACCCCGGCGTCGAGCGCCAGCGAGAGCTCCTCGTAACCGTCCACCACCGTGAGGCCCTGCTGCTCGCGGATGCGACGCCGCCGGAGGGCGATCACCCCCCTGAGACGCGGGTTGGACGGTGACGTCACGTGCAGCTCGGCCATGGCGGCCCAGCATCGCACGGGTGTCACACGTCCAACCCCACTGCCACGCAGAGCCGTCGAGGCGCTTGTCGTACGGTACAAAGTTCGGATGACCGGCACCCTCGCGCCCGTGACGGCACCGAGCCGAACCCGCCGGCTGGCTCGTGCCGCGGTGTACACCCTCGTCGTCGGCGCCGTCCTCTTCGGGGTGGGGTTCCTCGTCCGCAGCCGCTGGCAGCCGCTGCTGTCCCTCGACGACGCCCTCATCCAGCGCGCGACCGCGGTCACCCGGCCCCGCCCCGAGCTGCGCGAGGCGCTCATCCTCTGGCAGGAGCTGACCCAGCCCATCCGGCTCTACTTCGTCGGCACGTTGGTGTGCCTGTGGGTGTGGCTGGCCAAGGGGCTGCGGACCCGGGCCTGGTGGGCCTTCGGCACGATGATGCTCGCCTGGATGATCGGGCTCGGTGCGAAGTACCTCTTCCAACGCGCCCGGCCGCTCGTCGAGGAGCCTGTCTCCGAGGCTCCCGGCTACTCGTTCCCGTCCGGCCACGCCCTCAACTCCGCGGCCTGGGCGACGATCCTCGTCATCCTCCTCTGGCCGGTGGTGCGGTCCCGCGTCGGCCACGTCATCCTCGTGGCGGCTGCGATCGTCGTCATCGCCGTGACCGCGCTCGACCGGGTGTACCTCGGGGTCCACTACCCGACTGACGTCACGGTGGGTGTGCTCACCGGAGTCGGTCTGGCGCTCGCCTCGTACGCGGGCTACGCCGGGTGGAACCCGCCCCATCCGACGGAGGCGCACGATCCGGACGATCCGGAGCACCCCGAGTTCATCGACGACGCCGGCCCGACGAGCGGCACCATCCACACACCCCAGGAGAGCTGATGTCGTTCCTCACCCGCTGGGAGACGGACCAGAGCCGTCCCACCTTCGGCGCCGCACTGCGCGACCTCGCCGTGCGCGCGGTCGTGCCCGCGATCCTGCTGTTCGGGCTCATCGTGGCGTTCGGCTTCGTCCTCAAGGGGCCGCTCTTCGAGCTCTCGGAGTGGGAGAACAACCCGAGCCGCTGGTTCCAGGACGGCCGGACGGCGACCGGTGAGAGCATCACGCTCTTCATGTCGAGCATCGGCAACACCGAGTACATCATCGGCGTCTGCCTGGTCGTCGGGTGCGGCGACCGCCCTCTACACGACGTTCGCGCTCATGGCCGCGACGCGGATCCGGAACACGCTGGTGCGCCGCCTCGTCATCGCCCTGTGCGTGCTGGCCTGGTTGAGCGTGGCGTACGCCCGGCTCTACCGGGGTGCCCACCACACGACGGACATCCTCGTCGGTATCGTCAACGGCCTGGCGTGCACTGCGCTCGCGTGGGGCTACCTACGCCGAGACGGCGAGGGCGCCGAGGAACGGGACCCTGGCGCCGAGCGAGCCGGCGAGACGGCTCAGAGCCGCGCGTAGCGGGCTCGGGCGAAGGAGTAGATCCCGTAGGCCGCGATTCCCACGGCGACGAGGGTCAGCAGGGCCGGTCCGAAGGCCTGCTCGTTGAGGGTCTTCAGCGCCCCGTCGAGGCCCTCTGCCTCCTCGGGGTTCGCGCGC
>JAQSWG010000021.1 GCA_029266735.1 Ornithinibacter sp. | reverse complement strand
GCCCTCATCGGCAGCAACTTCGGGGGCCGGGAGACACCGGCATGGGTGTTCAACCTCGAGGCCCAGCCGCGGGCGACGGTGTCGTACCGCGGCACCACGATCGAGGTCGTCGCGCGACCAGCCACCGACGTGGAGCTGGCCGAGGTCATGACGCTGTCCGAGCGGGTCTACGTCGGATACCGCCGGTATCAAGACCGGATCACCGGCCGCCGCCTGCGAGTCTTCCTCCTGGAGCCGGTCCCCCGCTGAACGCCCCGGCCGAGGGCCTCAGCGCACCATCGGCTCGCTGTTCTCGAGGTATGCCGTGTGCTCGGCGTCCGCCGCGACCTCCAGCATCCGTGCGGTGTAGGGAGCGACGTGGGCGCCGGCGTCCGTCACGGTCCGCCAGTGCGCGCCGGAGATCTCCCGGCGGAGGAAGAGGGCCGGGTCCAGCTCTCCGTCCTCGTGCCGGCCGAGGTCGAACAGGTAGAGCATCGCGTCCTCCCAGCCGCGCCACGGCGGCAGCCAGTTGACCGCGAGGAGTCGTCCCGCGGCCACCTCCAGGCCCAGCTCCTCCTGGATCTCTCGCTCGACGCAGGCCGCCGGGGACTCGCCGGGGTCGACCACGCCCCCAGGGAGGTCCCACTCACGCTTGTAGCTCAGCTCGCAGAGCAGCACCTTGCCCAGCGGGTTCCGCAGCAGCCCCTGGGCGATCGTGCGCTTCCTCGGCAGCCGGGAGTTGAGGATCGCGATGCGGCGCAACCGTTCCTCCTCGCTCTCGTCTCCGCTCGGCATGTCCCGAGGCTACCTGCGAGCCCTGTCGGTGCCCGCTGGCAGAGTCCGCGCCATGAACGGATGGGTGTGGGGCGTCCTGGGGGTCGTGGTCGGCTGGGGCCTGGCGGTCGTCATGGCGAGGCTGCTGTATGCCGCGCGCTCGGCCGCCGTGGTCGCGGAGCGCGACCTGCTCCGCGAGCGAGTGGTCGACCTCGAGACCTCGTTGGCGGAGGACCTGGAGACGGCGGCCCTTCTCGCTCCGCTCAAGGACGCGCTTCTGCGCGTGGAGCACCAGGTCGGGTCCCTCGAGCGGGACCGGATGGCGCAGTTCGGTTCGATCCGCTCGCTGCTCGCTCGGGTGGAGGGTGAGACCCAGCACCTCGGACGCGCGACGGCCTCGCTCGCCGGGTCGCTTCGCTCGTCGAGCGTGCGCGGCGCCTGGGGTGAAGTGCAGCTGCGGCGGGTGCTCGAGGCCGCAGGCATGGTCAGCCACTGTGACTTCGACGAGCAGGTCAGCGCCGTCAGCGCCCACGGCCGCGGCGTTCGCCCCGACGTCGTGGTGCGGCTGCCTGGCGACAAGCTGCTCGTCGTGGACTCCAAGGCGCCCATGACCGCCTTCCTCGACGCGCAGTCCGACGAGATCGGTGATGACGAGAGGTCCGCCCTGCTGCGCGACCACGCGGTCCGCCTCAGCCGGCACATCGGCGCGCTGGCGGCCAAGGAGTACTGGTCGGGGTTCCGGGAGACCCCGGAGATGGTCGTGTGCTTCGTGCCCAGTGACGCCATGCTCGGCGCCGCGCTGGCGGCCCAGCCGGGGCTGCACGAGCGTGCGATGGCGCAGCGCGTCGTCCTCGTCGGCCCGGGAGCACTCATCGCCCTGCTCCGCACGGTGGCCTTCACGTGGCAACAGGACGCGCTCTCGACCAGCGCGCGGGAGCTGCTCGACCTCGGCAGCGACCTGTACCGGCGGCTCGGCACCCTCGGAAGCCACACCGCGAAGGTAGGCCGCAGTCTGCAGGGGAGCGTCGAGGCGTACAACGCGATGGTGGGCGCGCTGGAGTCGAGAGTCCTGGTGACGGCTCGACGGATGCACGACCTCGACCTCGTCGGTGACCCGCTGCCCGTGCTCACACCGGTCGAGATCGCTCCCCGCCCAATGACGGCCCACGAGCTCATCGACGCCGTGACGGAGGACGACCGGCGCCCCGAGCTCCCCAGCATCGAGTCGCCCGGAGTGGCCGTCACCCGCGAGGCGGGATGAGGGTGAAGGGATCGTCGGCTCAGGCCGGCCCGTCGGGCGCCAGGTCCATCTCGTAGTGGAAGGTGAGGGGGCCGCCCTCACCCTCGGTGCGACGGAACCCCTCCGCCTCGTAGAGGTGCCTGGCAGCGACGTCGTCCTCGCTCGTCGAGAGGTCCATGAAGTCGCACCCTCGCGCTCGCGCGCGGGCAACGCACGCCCGGAGCAGGACCCGACCCAGGCCACTCCCCCGCCGATCCGGCACGACGTAGAGCTCGGCGAGGTAGCACTCGTCGGCCTCGCTCCAGAGCGACGGCCGGAAACGGAGCACCGCGACGCCGTCCGCGTCCCCGACGAGCAGAACCTCGGTCGAGCCGTCGGCCACGAGTACCCCGAGCCGTGCCGCCAGTGCATCGGCACCCGGGCTCGGGTCCTCGTACTCGGTGTTGAAGTCGTGCAGCAACCGACCGGCGACTACGTGCTCGGCCCGACTCGCGGCAAGCGTCACCGGCGCGTCCACGGCAACCCTCGACTGGCCGGCATCCGGCCGTCAGTGCAGGCCGGAGCCGGCACCGGCGAAGCTGGCGTCGTGGCGCATCTTGTCCGACATGCCGGCCGCCTTGAGGTCGCGGCGGATCTCGGTCGGCAACGCGAACATCAGCGACTCCTCCGCGGCGACGACCGGGACCACGTCCCCGAACCCCTGCCGGGCCAGGAGGTCGAGGACCTCACGGACGAGGATCTCCGGCACCGAGGCGCCCGAGGTGACCCCGACGGTCGAGACGCCCTCGAGCCACGCCGCGTCCACCTCGTCCGCGTAGTCGACGAGGTGTCCGGCGCGCGACCCGTGCTCCAGCGCGACCTCGACGAGGCGCACGGAGTTGGAGGAGTTGCGCGACCCGACGACGATCATGAGGTCGCAGTCGGCCGCCATCTGCTTCACGGCGAGCTGCCGGTTCTGCGTCGCGTAGCAGATGTCGTCGCTGGGTGGGTCCTGGAGGCTGGGGAAGCGCTCGCGCAGGCGACGCACCGTCTCCATCGTCTCGTCGACGGACAGCGTCGTCTGGGAGAGCCACACGACCTTGTCCGGGTCCCGCACGGTGACGTTCGCGACGTCGCCGGGGCCGTCGACGAGCTGGATGTGCTCGGGTGCCTCACCGGCGGTCCCGACGACCTCCTCGTGTCCCTCGTGGCCGATGAGCAGGATGTCGAAGTCGGCGTCGGCGAAGCGCACCGCCTCGCGGTGCACCTTCGTCACCAGCGGGCAGGTCGCGTCGATGCTCCGCAGCGAGCGGGCTCGCGCCTCCTCGTGCACCACAGGTGCCACGCCGTGCGCGGACAGCACGACCGTGGCGCCCTCGGGAACCTCGTCCGTCTCGTCGACGAAGATCGCGCCCCGCTTCTCGAGTGTGGTGACGACGTGGACGTTGTGGACGATCTGCTTTCGCACGTAGACCGGGGCGCCGTACAGCTCCAGCGCCTTCTCGACCGTGACGACGGCTCGGTCCACACCCGCGCAGTATCCGCGAGGGGCCGCGAGGAGCACGCGCTTGGTGGAGTTCGCCATGTGGACCATCGTAGGTGGCGCCCGCGTCCGGCCCGAATCGCGGGAGGCGCGGCGGGCCAGCCCTGGCCGCGAAGGACCCGGTCCGCGCGTCGCCGCCAGGCGCGTTGACCGCCCGCTGAACCGCCGCAGACCGCACCGCCTCCTAGAGTGCAGGGCATGAGCACGCCCGCGTCCGCCGGTCGGGGCCCGATGCCGGAGCGAGCATTAGACACGACGGCGGAGCACCCTTGGCCGGTGCGCCTGCTCGCCCTGAAGATCTCCCAGTACGTGGAGAAGATGTCGGTGCTGTGGGTCGAGGGCCAGGTCGTGCAGCTCACCCGCCGACCCGGCGCCCGCACGGCATACCTCACCCTGCGTGACCCCGACGTCGACATGAGCCTGTCGGTCTCGATCCACGTCAACGCGCTCGACGCCATGCCCGGCCCGCTCGGCGAGGGTGCCCGGGTGGTGCTGCAGGCCAAGCCCGTCTTCTGGACCCAGCGCGGCAGCCTCGTCCTCGACGCACGCCAGATCCGCCCCGTCGGTGTCGGAGAGCTGCTCGCTCGGCTGGAGTACCTCAAGCGCCACCTGGCGCAGGAGGGGCTCTTCGACCGTGACCGCAAACGGCCCCTGCCGTTCCTTCCGCGCAGCGTCGGACTCGTCTGCGGACGGGCCAGCGCCGCGGAGCGCGACGTCGTGGAGAACGCCCTGCGCCGGTGGCCGGCCACCCGCTTCGAGATCCGCCAGGTCGCGGTCCAGGGCTCGAACGCCGTCCAGGAGGTCACCGCCGCCATCGTCGAGCTCGACCGTCACCCGGAGGTCGACGTGGTCGTCATCGCGCGTGGTGGGGGCAGCGTCGAAGATCTCCTGCCGTTCAGCAACGAGACGCTCCTTCGAGCGGTGGCCGCCGCGACGACGCCCGTGGTGAGCGCGATCGGCCACGACGTCGACACTCCGCTGCTCGACCTCGTCGCCGACCACCGCGCCTCGACGCCGACGGATGCCGCGAAGGCCGTGGTGCCGGATGCCGTGGCCGAGCGCGCCGTCGTCGACGCGGCACTCGGCCGTGGTCGGCGTGCGGTCATCGCCCGGGTGCAGCAGGAGCGGCGGCGGCTCGTCGAGCTCCGCTCCCGACCGGTCCTCACCGACAAGGCAGCCTTCGTGCGTGGGCAGCGGGAGGCGGTCCAGGCGCTGCGCGACCGGGCCCGGCGACGAGTCGAGGGCAGGCTGCACCGCGCCGGGGACCACACGGCATACCTGCACGCCCAGCTGCGGACCCTCTCACCGCAGTCGACCCTCGACCGTGGGTACGCCATCGTCCAGGAACCCGATGGCTCCGTCGTCACTGACCCCACCGACCTCCAGGTGGGCCAGCTGCTCCGGGTGCGCGTCGCGCGCGGGAACTTCGGCGTGCGGACCGTCGGGGTCGGCGACCAGTGAGCGTCCGGGCACGGGTGTCGGCCGGACTGCAAGCCCCCCGTCCGAAGGGACCACTAGGCTCGGCGGCATGGGACAGAAGGAGGCGGCGAGGCCCAGCAGACCCGGTGCCGACGCCACCGATGCCGCCGGATCCCCCGACGCTATGGGCGGCACAGCCGACGACGCCTCTGCCGACATCGCGTCGATGTCCTACGAGCAGGCCCGCGACGAGCTCGTCGACATCGTCGCGCGCCTGGAGAACGGTGAGTCGGGCCTCGAGGAGAGCATGGGGCTGTGGCAGCGCGGCGAGGCCCTCGCGGCCCACTGCGCGTCATGGCTCGACCGGGCAGAGGCGCGCATCACCGCCGAGGACTCAGAAACCAGCCCCGGGCGCCATCAGGGCCCGACGGGCTCCAGGTAGGTGACGAACTCCGCCATCTCCTCGAAGGTCGCCGTCCCGGTGACGAGCGTCGTGAGGTCCCCGGAGGTCTGCGGGTCGTCGAGCAGGCTGTTCTGCACCTTGGTGTCCCGCTCGTACCTCGTCCAGGTGCGACCCCCCGCCTCGAGGGTGCCGACCCTCGGCGCGCGGTTCGTCTGCGCCTCCACCCAGGCGCGGTTCGGGTCGATCGTCTGCTCCACGGCGACGTAGGTGCCTGCGGGCGTCTGGTAGCCCGCGTGCCACGTCATGAAGCCGTCCGTCACGCGCACGTAGCGCGCCGAGGTCTCGGTCCATCCGTCCGGCAGGCCGACCGCGGTGACGATCGGCCAGCCCGACCGATCCCGAACGTCCGCCGCCGTGGACTGGATGTCGACGGTCGGTCCACTGACCGAGCTCACCCGCGGGACGACGAGCACGAGGACGGCCACCATCCCGAGGACCGCGAGCAGCGAGAACACGAGGTTCCTCGTGGACCCCAGGGAGTACCGGTTACCGGGCCGAGCGGGCGTCGTCACGCGACCCATCGTCGCCCACCCGCGCCCGGGACGCCGAATCGCCGCGACGCTAGGGTGAGCCGCACTGACCTCATGGCAGACCATGACCGAGGAGCCCGCGTGAGCACCGCCCCCGTCGTCGTCGTCGGCGAGCTGCTCGTCGACATCGTCCACACCCCTGACGGCGCCACCGCCGAGCACGTCGGCGGCTCACCCGCCAACGTCGCGCTCGGCCTCGCTCGCCTCGGTCACGACACCTGGCTCGCCACCCTCGTGGGCACGGACGACCGTGGCGTCCGCTGCACCGAGCACGTCGAGGCCGGCGGTGTCCGGCTGCTTCCCGGCAGCACGAGCCCGGCGCACCCCACGTCGACGGCGGTCGCGAGTCTCGACGAGTCCGGCGCCGCCTCGTACGTCTTCGACCTCCACTGGAACCTCCCGCCCGTGCAGCTGCCGGAGGGAACGGGGCACGTGCACACCGGGTCGATCGCCACCACCCTCCAGCCGGGGGAGGCGGAGGTCACCGACGCCCTCCGAAGGGCACGACCGAGCGCGACGACCTCGTACGACCCGAACGTGCGGCCGTCGATCATGGGCGATGCGGACACCGTCCGCGCCCGGGTGGAGGAGCTCGTCGCCCTCGCCGATGTCGTCAAGTGCTCAGAGGACGACATCTCCTGGCTGTATGCCGGCCAGGCGGCGTCCGAGGTCATGGCCCGGTGGGCAGGACTCGGCGCCGCCCTCGTGGTCGTGACGCTCGGCGGCGACGGTGTGGCGTGGCGGGCGCCCACCGGCGAGGAGACGTCCGAGGCGGCCCCGTCCGTCGACGTCGTCGACACCGTCGGTGCCGGGGACTCCTTCATGGCCGGTCTGGTCTCGGGGCTGCTGGACGACGGGCTGCTCGGTGGGGGCGCCGCCCGGGAGAGGCTCCACGCCGCCGGCCTGGCCGAGGTCGCCCCTGCGATCGGCCGTGCCCTCGCGACGAGCGGGCTCACGGTGCGTCGTGCCGGCGCCTACGCACCCACCCGGGAAGAGATCTGAGCGACGGTCCGCCGCCGCACCCGGCATCCTCGGACGCCCTGCCGTCACCGAGGGGCGCGCTGATAGCGTCCTCGACGTGATCGAGCGGCAGCCGGCTCATGCCGGGACGCGCCCCCGGACCCCGAACGAGGCCTGGCGGGTGCTTGCTGCGGGAAACGCGCGGTTCGTCGCTGACGAACGGGCCCACCCGAACCAGGACGTGCACTTCCGGAATCGGATCGCCCTCCAGCAGAACCCCTTCGCCATCTTCTTCGGCTGTGCCGACTCCCGGGTGGCGGCGGAGATCATCTTCGACCAGGGCCTCGGCGACCTCTTCGTCGTGCGCACCGCGGGGCACGTCGTCGACCCGAGCGTGTTGGGGTCGCTGGAGTTCGGCGTCGCTGTCCTGAACTGCCCGCTCATCGTCGTGCTCGGCCACGACTCGTGCGGGGCCGTCACGGCTGCGAGCGAGGCGGTCCGCACGGGCGAGGTCCCGGGCGGCTTCCTCCGGGACATCGTCGAGCGCGTGACCCCGAGCGTGCTGGCGGCTTCGCGCGGCGGCCACTCGCCCTCCACGGAGGAGATCGAGAGGGAGCACGTGGAGCGCACCTGCGCCCTCATCGCCGAGCGTTCGACGGTCGTGGCGGACCGCCTGCGCGCCGGTGCGCTCGGCATCGTCGGAGCCGAGTACGACCTTGCCCATGGGGAGGCCCGCGTCCTGCGTGTCCTCGGGGACGTCGGCGTCACGGCGTGATCGGGCTCTCCGCAGTCCACGTCCACCCCGTGAAGAGCACCGCGGTGCGACCGGTGACGCGAGCCGACGTCGAGCCGTGGGGGCTGCGTGGCGACCGGCGCTGGATGGTGGTGGACGCCGACGGTGAGTGCGTCACCGCGCGCGAGGAGCGCGCGCTGCTGGCCATCACCGCGGACACGCCGGCCACCGACCCGGCCCTCTCGGCGGCCCTGCGCCTCCGGGCGCGCGACCACGAGACGATCGAGCTGGACGTTCCAGAGGGCCTGCCCCGGCCGGTCACCGTGCACCGGCGGTCGCTCGAGGCGGTCGACGGGCCGGCGTGGGCCAGTGCATGGATGCAGTCGGTGCTGCGCCGCCCCGATCTCACCCTGGTCCACGTGCACCGGCCGCGTGCCCTCAACCCGGCTCACTCCCGCCCCGGCGACGCCACGGCATTCGCGGACGCCTACCCGGTGACCCTCGCGTCTGCGGCGTCGCTCGAGCGCCTCCGCGGCTGGGTGACGGAGACGGCGCTCGAACGCGGTGAGGAGCCCGGCCTCCCTCTCGCCGTCGAGCGGTTCCGCCCCAACCTCGTCGTCGAGGGGGACCTCGAGCCGTTCGAGGAGGACCGGTGGACGAGCGTGAAGGTCGGACCGGTGACGTTCCGAGTCGTCAAGCCGGTCGACCGCTGTGTCCTCACCACGGTCGACCCGGCGACGCTCGACCGCGGTCCCGAGCCGATCCGCACCCTGGCCCGGCATCGCACGTGGGACGGCGCGACCTGGTTCGCCGTGCAGCTCGTGCCCGACGCCGCCGGGGCGATCCGCCTCGGCGACCAGGTGCAGCCCGACAGGTAGCGTGACCGGCATGGCGACCTTCACGCGCACGTTTCCCGACGGGTTCATCTGGGGGGCAGCGACGGCGAGCTATCAGATCGAGGGCGCCCACGACGAGGACGGCCGCAGCCCGTCCATCTGGGACACCTTCTCCCGCACCCCGGGGAAGGTGCTCGGCGGCGACACGGGGGACGTGGCGTGCGACCACTACCACCGGTATGCCGAGGACATCGCGCTGATGAGCGACCTGGGCCTGGACGCCTACCGCTTCTCGGTCGCCTGGCCACGCGTCATCCCCACCGGCACGGGGGCGGTCAACCGCGCCGGCCTCGACTTCTACTCTCGGCTCGTCGACGGCCTGCTCGAGCACGGCATCCGGCCCGTCGTCACCCTGTACCACTGGGACCTGCCCCAGTCCCTCGACGACCGGGGCGGCTGGCTCAACCGCGAGTCCGCGCGGTGGTTCGCGGACTACTCCGCGGCCGTCGTGGGAGCGCTCGGTGACCGGGTCTCCCACTGGACGACGTTGAACGAGCCCTGGTGCTCCTCGATCCTGAGCTACGCGATCGGTGCACATGCCCCGGGACACCAGGACCCCCTCGAGGCGATGGTCGCGGCTCATCACCTCATGCTGGCGCACGGCACCGCCGTGCCGGTGATCCGCGAGCACTGCCCCGACGCCGAGGTCTCGATCACGCTCAACCCGTCGCAGGTGTGGGGACCCGAGGACGGCGACGAGCGTGACGCCGACGCGGTGAGGCGGGCCGACAACGCCCTCAACGGGCTCTTCTTCGGACCGATCTTCCACGGCGCCTACCCCGACGGGTTCCTCGACGACACGGCGCGGCTCACCGACCACGCCTTCATCCGGAACGGTGACCTCTCGACGATGTCCGCGCCGCTGGACAACCTGGGGGTCAACAACTACTTCCCCACCCGGGTGCGGGCGGCCCGGAACGGCGAGGAGTCCACGAACCGGATGCCGGGCTGTTCCAGCGTCGTCGAGACGGATCCTCGCCCTCCGCTCACGGACATGGGATGGGAGATGTCCCCGGAGAGCCACCGCCTCATCCTCGAGCGGTCCGCACGGGAGTCGGGGCTGCCGATCTACATCACCGAGAACGGGTCGGCGTGGCCCGACACCGTGTCGGAGGACGGCGAGGTGCACGACCCGGAGCGGGTGTCCTACCTCCACGGGCATCTCGAGGCCGTGGCCGACGCCATCGAGAACGGGGTCGACATCCGTGGCTACTTCGCGTGGTCACTCCTCGACAACTTCGAGTGGGCATACGGCTACGAGAAGCGCTTCGGCATCGTGCACGTCGACTACGACACCCTGGAGCGCACCGTGAAGGACTCGGGCCGGGAGTACGCACGGATCATCGCGGAGCACCACTCGAGATGACTGCACTCGGGCGCCGCGTGGTGGTCGTCGGCGGCGGCATCGTCGGGCTGGCGGTCGCAGAGCGCGTCGTGCGCGACGAACCATCCTCCCGGGTCACGGTGCTGGAGAAGGAGCATGACTGGGCCCTGCACCAGACCGGCCGCAACAGCGGCGTGGTGCACTCTGGCCTCTACTACCCGCCCGGCAGCCTCAAGGCCCGCTGGTGCGCAGCGGGGGCTCGAGCCCTTCTGGACCTGGCCCGGGAGGAAGGGGTGCCCCATGCGCGGACCGGCAAGCTGGTCGTGGCCACCTCCACCACTGAGCTGGCCCGGCTCGGCGCCCTGTACGACCGGGGTCTGGCCAACGGCCTCACGGTCCGCCGGCTGACGGCGCTGGAGGTGCGCGAGCTCGAGCCACACGTCTCGGCCGTCGCGGCGATCCATGTCGCGCAGACCGGCGTCATCGACTACCGGGAGGTCAGCCGCGTCCTGGTCCGACGCCTCCAGGACGCCGGCGCCACCCTGCTGCCTGGCACCGCCGTGGTGGGCGGGCACCCAGGACCTGACCGAGTGGTGCTCGAGACGACTCGGGGGGAGGTGGTCGCCGACGTCGCTGTGGTGTGCGCGGGTCTCCACGCCGACCGGCTCGCTCGAGCCCTCGGACACCAGCCGTCGGCACGGATCGTCCCGTTCCGCGGCGAGTACATGGAACTGCAGCCGTCGGCGGCCCACCTCGTGCGCGGGCTGGTCTACCCCGTGCCGGACCCGGCCCTTCCCTTCCTCGGGGTGCACCTGACGCGCGGCATCGACGGTCACGTCCACGCCGGCCCGAACGCCGTGCTCGCCCTCTCCCGCGAGGGCTACACCTGGCGCGACGCCCGGGCCATGGACCTCCTCGAGACAGCCGGCTTCGCCGGCTTCTGGCGCCTTGCTCGACGACACCATCGCAGCGGCGCGGCCGAGGTCCTGCGCTCGGTGTCGGCGCGACGTTTCGCCGACACCGTGCGACGGCTCGTTCCCGAGGTGCGAACCGAGGACCTCGTCCCCTCCTCGGCTGGAGTGCGTGCTCAGGCGGTGAAACCGGACGGCACGTTGGTCGATGACTTCCTGCTCGAGAGGCAGGGTCGCGTGGTCCACCTGCTCAACGCCCCTTCGCCCGCCGCCACGGCGGCGCTGGAGATAGCCCGACAGGTGGTCCGCCAGCTCCCGACGTGAGGACCAGGCGGGTCACGGTGCGGCGGGGCCTTCGGATGTCTACCGGGTTCCTAGGACCAGTGGCCGCTGCGGGTCTGGCTCAGCCGGTACGGTTCGGTACGTTCGGCCACGTGACCGTTCTGGATGCCGCCTCCCGGCACCCGCCGTCGAACCGCCCGATCGGGCAGTCCCCGCTCAGATACCGCCGCCGTCACGGGGTCCTGCGGTCCTCCGCTCGCTCTGCATCGGAGCGGCCCTCCTCGTAGGGGTCGTTCCTCATGTCGTCGCTGGATCGAAGCCGGTCGTCCTGCGGATCTGCGAGGCCGTCACCGCGCTCACTCACGCCATCGGCCCCGCGATCGACCGGACGAGTTCCGGTCATGTCACCTCGATCGGGGTCGGGGTCCACGGTTCCGTCACCGAGCCGCCCGTCCCCGAGCTGCCCCTCCCCCCCGATGCGGTTGCCGTGCTCGTCGATGCGGTAGCCCTCCTTGTCCGTCAGCACGTCGGGATCGCGGCGGTCGGCGCGGCGGAGCTGCTCGTCGCGCTCCTCGCGCACCGCAGCGGCGCTCTCCGACCGGCTGTCGGCCTCCGCAGCCAGCCGCTCCGCCTCCAGCTCCCGCTTCTGGGCCTCGACACGTGCCATCTCGGCGCGAGCCTTCGTCTCCGCGGCGCTCGCCTCCCGCTCACGCAGCTCACGGTCGTGCTGGTCGGCCTGTTCCCGGATCTCCGCCGCCTTGGCCCGGTCGGCCTCGGTCCGGCGCGCTCCGGAGCGTGAGAGGACGAAGGCCACGATGGCGCCCACGATGATGATCGCCACGATGATCGCGATGACCGTGCCTGACTCCATGATGCTCTCCTGACTCGCGCGGATGAGCGACGCTCAGCGCTGTCGACTGTGCGTCTGCCCGGTCCGGTCAGCGTAACGGGGAGGCACCGTGCTGGGGCGCGGGAGCGACCGGCGTGATCGACACCCGGTTGCCGAACCGGCCGTGAGCGGCGAGCTGCTCGAACAGACCGACCGATCGTGCCCCATCGGTTTCGAGTGACGGCTCAGAAGGAGAGGCGCTCCCGGACAACCCCGGCGAGCCGCGCGGCGACCTCGTCGGCGTGCTGCTGGGTCGGCGCCTCGACCATGACGCGCACGAGCGGCTCGGTCCCCGACTTTCGGAGCAGGACGCGCCCGGACCCGTCGAGCGCGGCCTGCTCGTCGCGCACGGCGGCCTGGAGGTGGTCGTCACTCTCCACCCGGCTCTTGTCGACACCCCGGACGTTGAGGAGCACCTGCGGAAGGCGGTTCATGACGGCCCCGAGCTCGGCGATGCTGCGACCACTGGCGACGACGCGGGCCGCGAGCAGCAGGCCGGTGAGGACGCCGTCACCGGTCGTGCCGTGGTCCAGGAGGATGACGTGGCCCGACTGCTCCCCGCCGAGCGAGAACCCACCGGCCCGCATCTCCTCGAGGACGTAGCGGTCGCCGACGGCGGTCTGCCGGACGTGGATCCCCTCGCGTTCCATCGCCTGGAGCAGGCCGAGGTTGCTCATGACCGTCGCGACGAGGGTGTCGTGTGCGAGTCTGCCGCGCTCCCTGAGCGCGACCGCGAGGATGCCCATGATCTGGTCGCCGTCCACCTCGGTTCCGGTGGCGTCCACGGCCAGGCAGCGGTCGGCGTCCCCGTCGTGGGCGATACCGAGGGCGGCGCCACGGGCGACCACCGCCGCCTTGAGCGGGTCGAGGTGGGTGGAGCCGAAGCCGTCGTTGATGTTGAGGCCGTCGGGGGCCGTGCCGATCTCCACGACCTCCGCACCGGCGAGGCGGAAGACCTCCGGGGACACCTGGCTCGCGGCGCCGTGGGCACCGTCGATGACGACGCGCAGCCCGTCGAGCCTGTTCGGCAGGACACGCAGGAGGTGGGAGATGTATCGGGTGTGGCCGTCCGGCATCGAGACGACCCGGCCCACCTCGGGACCGATGGGACGCGCCCACCGCTCCCCCATCGTGGTCTCGATCCGGTCCTCCACCTCGTCGGGAAGCTTGTGGCCGCCCTTGGCGAAGAACTTGATCCCGTTGTCCGGCATCGGGTTGTGCGACGCCGAGAGCATGACGCCGAAGTCGGCGCCGGTGTCACCGGTGAGGTAGGCGACCGCGGGGGTCGGAAGCACCCCGACGTCGTAGACGTCGACCCCGGCCGAGGCGAGCCCGGCGACCACCCCGGCGCCGAGGAACTCCCCGGAGGCGCGCGGGTCGCGACCCACGACCGCCTTGGGCCGGCGCCCGTGGTCCCCTCCGGCCTCGCCGAGGACCCGCGCGGCCGCGACGGAGACCGACAACGCCAGCTCCGCGGTGATGACGGGGCCGTTGGCGAGGCCGCGGACACCGTCGGTGCCGAAGAGTCGTGACATGAAGAGTGCCTTTCGCGGGGATGCCGGTGACGAACCTACTCCGGACGCACCGAAGGCGGCACCTGGAGGTGCCGCCTTCGGTGCGGGCACGGCATCCGAGAGGAGGCCGTGGGGCCGGGTCAGCGCTTGCTGTACTGGGGCGCCTTGCGGGCCTTCTTGAGACCGGCCTTCTTGCGCTCGGGGACGCGGGCGTCACGGGAGAGGAAGCCGGCCTTCTTGAGGGTCGCCCGGTTGAGCTCGGCGTCGACACCGTTGAGCGAGCGGGCGACACCGAGTCGAACCGCCCCGGCCTGACCCGAGGGGCCACCACCGTGCACGCGGACGAGGACGTCGTAGGCACCGTCGAGCTCGAGGACCTTGAGCGGCTCGTTGACGATCTGCTGGTGCACCTTGTTGGGGAAGTACCCCTCGAGGGTGCGGCCGTTGATCGTCCACTCGCCCGTTCCGGGCACGATGCGCACGCGGGCCACGGCCTGCTTGCGACGCCCGGTGGCAGCGCCGCGGTGGCAGCGCCGGGAGCCGAGGCACTGGGGCGGCGGGCCGGCTCGCCCGCGGCGGCGGTGTCGGACTCGGAGGTGTACTCCGTGACGAGCGCGTCGTCGACGTCGGTCCCCGCGGTCTCGTCGATCTGGGCGTTCTCGGACATCACTGGGCCACCTGGGTGATTTCGAAGGGCTGGGGCTGCTGGGCAGCGTGGGGGTGCTTGCCACCGGTGTAGACCTTGAGCTTGCTGAGCTGGGCACGGCCGAGGGTGTTCTTGGGGAGCATGCCGCGAACGGCCTTCTCGACGGCCTTCTCCGGGCTCTTCGCGAGGAGCTCGGTGTAGGACTGTGACGTCAGACCACCCGGGAAGCCGGAGTGGCGGTAGGCCTTCTTCTGCTCGACCTTGGCGCCGGTGAGCGCCACCTTGTCGGCGTTGATGATGATGACGAAGTCGCCCACGTCGACGTGGGGGGCGAAGGTCGGCTTGTGCTTGCCGCGGAGCAGGATCGCGGTCTGGCTCGCGAGGCGGCCGAGCACGACGTCGGTCGCGTCGATCACGTGCCACGAGCGCGTGATCTCGCCCGGCTTCGGAGTGTAGGTACGCATGAGGTGTCCCGGGTCGTCGAGGATGGTGGGGCTGGCGTATGCCGCGTGCTCCCGAGAGGGACCGACGGCCCCTGCCGAGGGCGCACGGCACAACAGTGGTCAAGTCTACGGGCAGGGGGAGAACGCCCCAAATCGCCCTCCGACGCTCTTCGCATCCGCGCTGACCTGCGACGACACCGATTGCACACGATTCATGCACGTCTCTTGTGCAAAGAGAGTATGCACAGGTATTGTGCACACCATGGCGACACCGACCACCCCGACCACGTCTCGGACCGAGGCGTCCGCCGACCTCACCGGCATCCGCCTCGACGCCGGCAGCCTGCGCGTGCTGGCGCACCCGATGCGCTCCCGCCTCCTCTCGCGGCTGCGTATCGGCGGTCCGGCCACCGCCACGGACCTCGCGACGGCACTGGGCACCAACTCCGGCGCGACGTCCTACCACCTGCGCAAGCTCGAGGCGGTCGGTCTGGTCACGGACACCGGCGATGGCGAGGGCAAGCGCCGGCTGTGGCGAGCGGCGACCGACTTCCACTCCTACTACCCGAGCGACTTCGTCGGCGACGAGGACTCCGAGACCGCCCTCAACTGGCTGGCCCGAGACTACGTGCGTCACTTCTCCGAGCAGGCCGAGCGCTGGGTCGACGCCTCCCCCGCCTGGCCGGCGGCCTGGCAGGACGCCTGCGGGAGCAGCGACGACATGGTGCTGCTCACGGCCGAGCAGCTGAGCGCGATGCGCGACGAGATCGGCGACATCGTGGCCCGCTACCGCCGCGTCGGCCAGGGCAACCCCGACGCCAAGCGCATCGCGGTCTACCTGTTCGCCTACGCGCTCGACCTCGAGAACGTGCCGGCGCGATGAGCGCCACGCACCTCAGCCCCCGCGCGGCCGAGCGCCGCTTCTACCTGCTGACGACCACCCGGTGGCTGCCGGTGGGCTTCGTCGTCGGCATCTTCATCCTCGTACAGACCAACCGCGGCCTGTCCATCGCCCAGGCCGCGACGATCGGCTCGGTCATGGGCCTCACCTGCTTCTTCCTCGAGCTGCCCACGAGCGGCTTCGCGGATGCCGTGGGGCGCCGCCCGGTCTACGTCGCGGCCGCGGTCATCAACGTCGTCGCGATCACGGCCTACGCGGTCGCGCAGAGCTTCTGGGCGTTCGTCGTCGCGGGCGCCCTGATGGGCGCCTTCCGGGCGCTGGACTCCGGCCCCCTGGAGGCGTGGTTCGTCGACACCGTGCACACGACGACGCCCGGTGTCGACGTCGACGGGCCCCTCTCGCGCGCCGGGTCGATCCTCGGCGGGGCGATCGCCCTGGGCGCGGTGCTCTCCGGCCTGCTCATCTGGTGGAACCCCGCCGCCACCGTGTTCGGCGACGAGGACGCCTCCGCCCTCGACGTCGCCGTCTGGGTGTCGGCGGTCCTGTCCGTCGTGCACCTCGTCGCCGCGTGGGTCGTCATGAAGGAGCCGCGCCCCGCCGCGGGTTCAGAGCGCACCCGCGTCGCGCACGCCCTCATCGAGGCCCGCCAGACCCCGGTCGTGATCAAGAGCGGCCTGGTGCTCCTGGGCCGCAACCGGGTCCTGATGGGCATCGTCCTGGCCGAGGTCTTCTGGTCGATCGGCATGATCACCTTCGAGGCGTTCATGCCGCTGCGGCTGGAGGAGATGGTCGGATCCGCCCAGGAGGCCGGCGCCCTGGTCGGCCCGGTCTCTGCCGCCGGCTGGGGGCTGTTCAGCGTCGGCGCGTGGCTGGCGGGCACGACGTCGAGCCGGATCGGGGTGGCGCGGGCCGCCGTCGTGGGCCGGGTGCTCAACGCCCTCGGAGCCGTCGTCATGGGCCTGGTCATGGGCCCGGTCGGGCTCATCGCGGCGTACCTCTTCACCTACTCGATGCACGGGCTGAACGGCCCGCCGCACGAGGCGCTGTTGCACCGCGAGGCAGAGGCGAAGAACCGCTCCACCGTGCTGTCGATCAACTCGATGATGGCCTTCCTCGCCTTCGGGGTCGCCGGGCCGGTCTTCGGCCTGATGGCCGACCGGGTCAGCCTGGCTGCCGCGATGGTGACCGCCGGTGCGGTGAGCATCCTCGGCGCGTTCTTCTACCTCCCTGCCCGGCGCAAGGAGCGCCGGCTCGAACGCGACGGCTCGCGCGTCGTGGAGACCTCCTCGGCCCCCTGATCCCGCGGGTGGGAGGCTGTCCCGGTGAAGCACTTCCTCCTCGGGGTCGGCACGACCCTCGCCGTCCTCGTCGTCGGGGTGTTCGTCCTGCTCCTGGTGCTCGGCTCAGGAGGTGATGGCCCGGCTGCGGTGCCCTCGCCGACGGCATCCGGCCCGGCTCCCCAGCCTCCCGACGACCTGACGACGGAGGAGACATGGCTCAGCTCCGTCGACCTCCGTAGCGCCGATGTGGTCTCCGCGGACGGCGACCTCGCCGACGTCGTCGCCTCCGGGACCGGAGTGAGGTTCTCGCCCACGGGCCTGAGAGCGCAGCGGCTCGACCTCGACGCGACCGTGCCGTTCGCCACCGTCGCCGCGGAGGTCGGCCAGGACGTGCGCATCTTCCCGGCCGAGGGCGGGCGCGCCGGCATCGAGCGCACCGTGTCGTTGCTCGGCCGCGAGGTGACCGTCCGGGCGACCGGGACGGTGGAGGCGGACGCCGGCCAGCTTCTCATCGAGCCCGAGACCATCGACCTCGGTGGGCCGGCATTCCTCGACAGCACGGCGAGCGCCCTCGCACGACGCCTCGTCACCATCCGCCAGGACGTCGCGGGCGTGCCGGAGGGCATGTCGCTCACGGACGTCGAGGTGACGGATGCCGGCTTCGCGGCAAGCCTGACCGGCACCGACGTGACGATCAGCCGCTGACGGCATCCGCCTCGAACCGGACGGGCCCCGCACCGGCTGGTGCGGGGCCCGTCATGGGCTGATGTCGGTCACTCGCTGGTGACGGTGATCTCGTGGGTGGCCTTGTCGTAGAGGAACGTCGTGCGCGCCCCGTCCGAAGGGACGGTCACGCTGAGGTCCTCCGCGGGGTAGCTCTCGGTGAAGGACAGGTTGTGCGCGACCTTGAACTGCCATGTTCCCGCCGGGATCATCGTCGTGACGATCGCGTAGATCCCGTCGCCGTCCTTGTCCTGGAGCCATGGTCGCATGCACGCAGGATCCCAGTCGGCGCTGCACCCGAGCTCGGTCTGGAAGGAGCCGGGCACGGTGATCATCACGCCCTCCTCGTCCGAGGTCGCCCAGTGGGTGGCGTGGTCGTAGTAGAACGTCACCGTGCCGTCGGTCTCGTAGTCGATGTTGTCGGACCCACCGCCGCGACCGTAGCTCTCGGTCCACGCCCGGTCGATCGCTGCCTTGTAGGCGTACGGTCCGGCGGGGAGGGTGAACGCCTTCTTCCAGATCCGGTCGTTGGCGTCAAGGACGAGCTGCGCCTGGTCGCAGTCGGGTGCCCAGTCCCCGTTGACGCCGAGTGCCGAGGGGCACCCCATCTCGGAGTTGTGCGTCCCAGGCACGGAGACGGCGGTGGGCTGAGCAACCGGATCCCCGATCTCGGGCACGGTCTGTGACGGCCGCGAGACCACCTGCACCGATGAGGAGTCACCGGCGACCCGTCCCGCCGCATCCCTGACGACCGCCCGGTACTCGAGCGGGGTGGCCAGCGGGATGGCGGACACGTCGTGGAACACGCGGAACGGCGCGTTGTCGTCGGTGCCGAGGGGCTCCCAGACCGTGGCTCCGACCGGACGCCACATGAACGACGTCTGCGCGAAGGTGCTCGCCGTGACGTCGGCGCGGACCTCGGTGCGGCCGTAGGCCCCACCCTCGGCGAGCACGGTTTCGACCGTCGGGGCAGCGCCCGTGGTCGCGATCGGCTTGTTGGCCTTCCACACGCTGAGGGACAGCGGCGGGACGGTGACCGTGACGGAACCGTCCGCCGAGGCCTGGACGGGCTGGTCCGTCCCGTAGACAGGCGTGAGCACCCCGGAGGTCGTCCAGGTCCCGAACGAGGCCTGCTTTGCCTGCGTGCTGTTGTTCGCGGCGACGAGGTACTCGACCCTTCCGGCGTTCTTGCCGCCCTTGGTACCCGCACCGATGCGCGACACCGCGAAGATGCCGGCACCTTCATCCGCGTAGCGGTGCACCTGGGCGCCGTCCGCCAGGGCGGGGTGCTCCGCGCGCACAGCCGACAGGTCTCGGATGTGGTCGTAGAGCGGGTGCTCGGTGTTGTACCGGTCCAGGGAACCCTCCGGCCCGGCCAGCACCTTCTCGTTGTTGTACAGCTCGACCTGGCTCGCGAACATGTCCTCGCGGGCCGCCTGGTCACCGCCGGTGCTGACGAAGCCCTGCTCGTCGCCGTAGTACGTCACCGGGTTGCCCCGGGTGGTGAACATCAGCGACTCGGCGAGCTTGACGCGCGCGAGGTGCTCGGCCTCGCTCTGTCCCTGCCGGTCGAGGAACATGGACGCGCGCCCCATGTCGTGGTTGCCGAGGAACGTCGGCAGCTGGTAGGCGTTGCTGTCGGTGTCGGTGTACCAGTCGTCCTTGGCGAAGAAGTCACTCAGGACGTTCGCGGCGTTGCCCTTCGCGAAGTCCACGCCCTGCTGCTGGAAGCCGAAGTCGAGCGTCGCCTGGAGCTTGCCGGCGGTCGTGTACTCCGACATCACCGCCGGGTTGCCGTCGAAGACCTCGCCGAAGGCGAAGAAGTCGTGGTTCTCGACGTCCTTTGCCTCGTCGAGGATGGCGGGGACGAACCTCTTCCAGAACTCGAGGTTGACGTGCTTCACGGTGTCGATGCGGAAGCCGTCGATGCCGAAGTCGACCCACTGCTTGTAGATCTCGCCCATGCCGTCGACGACCTCGGGCCGCTCGGTGAACAGGTCGTCGAGGCCGATGAAGTCGCCGTAGGTCGACGACTCGCCGGCGAACGTCGAGTCGCCGCGGTTGTGGTACATCGTCGGGTCGTTGAGCCATGTCGGCGTCTTGGCGTCGTCGTCGCCCTCGTGGAGGAAGGGCGTGTACGGGAAGGAGCCCAGGTCGAGCTCCGGCCACTCCGAGGCCGGCTTGTCGACGAAGTCTCGGTCGTCGAACACCTGTCCCTCAGCGTCCACATAGGGGAAGGCCGTCTTGGAGCGGTAGGTGTACTGCTTCTCCTCGTAGTCGATGACGTCGGCGGTGTGGTTGGTGATGATGTCGAAGAACACCTTCATGCCCTTGGCGTGGGCCGCGTCGATGAGGGCCTTCATGTCGTCGTTGGTGCCGAGGTGGGGATCGATCTGCGTGAAGTCGGTGATCCAGTAGCCGTGGTAGCCGGCGCTCTCCTGGCCGGGACCGCCCTGGACCGGCTTGTTCTTGAAGCTCGGCGTCAGCCAGATCGCCGTGGTGCCCATGTCCTTGATGTAGTCGAGCTTCTGGGTGATGCCCTGAAGGTCACCCCCGTGGTAGAAGCCCTTGTGGGTCGGGTCGAACCCCGTGGTCAGCGGGCCGCCCGTCAGACCGCCGGCGTCGTTGGCCGTCGACCCGTTCGCGAAGCGGTCGGCCATGACGAAGTAGAAGCGCTCGCGGGTGAGCGCCGAGCGCAGCGAGTCCCTGGCCAGCCCGCGGTCGGCGGGCACGGTGTCCTCGTCAACCACAGGTGAGAACGACACGAGGTGCGACTCGTCGTCGTAGGTGAACGTGATCTTCGCCGGGCCGGCGAGCAGGAGCGGGATGTCCGTCCCGTTGAGCTCTCCACCCGCCCCGTAGTTCTCGGTCCAGGAGTCGTTGAGTGCGACCTTGAACGCGAAGGTGCCACCCGGCACGTCGAAGGTCGCCCGGTAGAGCGCGGTGTCACCGACCTGGGACAGCTCGGTGTCGGGGCAGGCGGGATCCCAGTCACCCGGGCAACCGAGCTCGCTCTGGAGACTGCCGACCAGGGCGACCGACTCGGTCACGGCAGCGGCCGGCGAGGCGGCCACCACTGCCGGTGCGGCGACGAGTGCGGCCCCCACCGCGACGGCATACAGGCGGCGTGGACCGGGCATCGTTGCTCCTCGTGTCTCCGCACGACAACGACGGCGCGCGGGCGGGTGTATCCGCGCGTGACGCTAGTTGCGTAAACGCTTTACATCGAGGGGCTGACCGGAAAAATTGCCATCCCTTTACCTTTGCCCGGACCGCAGCTGCTCCGGGAGCGCGGTCTCGAGGGGCATCGGCCGTGCCAGCGGCTTATCGCTGCCTGACCACTCGCCCCTCGTCCCAGACCGGGACGTCGCTCTCGACGACCCGGCCGTCGGACGCGAAGACGAGGAACCGGTCCAGCCCTCGCGCGAACCACCGGTCGTGCGTCACGGCGAGCACCGTGCCCTCGAACGCCTCGAGCGCGTCCTCCAGCGCCTCCGCCGAGTGCAGGTCGAGGTTGTCGGTCGGCTCGTCGAGGAGGAGCAGTGTCGCCCCGGACAGCTCGAGGAGGAGGATCTGGAGTCGCGCCTGCTGGCCACCGGACAGGGAGTCGAAGGTCTGCTCGGACGCCCGGGCCAGGCCGTAGCGGTCCAGCGCGCGGGCGGCGAGGTCACGCGGCATCCCGGCCCGGTGCTCGTCGCCGCGGTGGAGGATCTCGAGCAGGGTCCGCCCGTGCAGCGTCGCATGGTCGTGGGTCTGCGCGAACCAGCCGGGTCGCACCCTCGAGCCGAGCACGACACGGCCCGCGTGCTCGACCGGCGCCGGCCTGATGTCACCGACCGGCTCGTGTTCGCGGTCCGGGTCGCTCCCACCCGCCGCGAGCAGTCGAAGGAAGTGTGACTTGCCCGAGCCGTTGCTGCCGAGGACGCCCACGCGCTCGCCGAACCAGATCTCGGTGTCGAACGGCCGCATGAGCTGGCCACCGTCGACGCGGAGCTCGAGCTGAGAGGCGACGACCGCGCGCTTCGCCGTGCGACCCCCGGCGAGTCGCATGGAGACCTTCTGGCGCAGCGGCACCGCCTCCGGGGGGCCGGCCTCCTCGAACCTGCGCAGCCGCGTCTCGGCTGCCTGGAGCCGCGCCGCCATGTCGGAGTTGTAGGCCGCCTTCTGCCGGTACATCACGACGAGCGCCTTGATCTTCGCGTGCTCCTCGTCCCATCTGCGGCGCAGCTCCTCGAGACGTTCGTTGCGGTCGGAGCGCGCCTGCTCGTAGGTCGAGAAGCGGCCCGGGTGCACCCAGACGGTGTTGCCGGTGCTGCTCGGCTCCAGCGTCGCGATGCGCGTCGCCACGCGGTCGAGCAGCTCGCGGTCGTGACTGACGAAGAGGACCGTCTTCGGTGACTCCACGAGCCGCTCCTCGAGCCACCGTTTGGCGGGCACGTCGAGGTAGTTGTCCGGCTCGTCGAGGACGAGCACCTCGTCCGGCCCGCGGAGCAGGGCCTCGAGGACGACCCGCTTCTGTTCCCCACCGGAGAGCGTCGAGACCCTTCGCCACTGCGCCCGCTCGAAGGGGGTCCCGAGCGCCGCAACGGTGCAGACGTCCCACAGGGTCTCCCACTCGTAGCCGCCGACGTCTCCCCAGTCGGCCAGGGCCTGAGCGTAGTCGAGCTGGTCCTGTTCCGTGTCGCGCTCCATCATCGCGAGCTCGGTGCGTTCGATCTCGGCCGCTGCCCCCCGGATGGGCGCTGGAGCGACGGAGACGAGGAGGTCTCGCACCGTGCTGTCGTCACGGACCTTGCCGATGAACTGGCGCATGACCCCGAGCCCACCGCTGCGGGTGACCGCCCCCTCGGATGCGGTGAGGTCGCCGGCCAGGATGCGCAGCAACGTCGTCTTCCCGGTGCCGTTCGGGCCGATGAGAGCGACCTTGGCACCCTCGCCCACCCGGAAGGTGACGTCGCGCAGGAGTCGGCGCCCGTCGGCCAGGGAGAAGCTCACGGAGTTGACGTCGAGGTGACCCACGATGGTCGAGTCTGACGGATGCCGGACGCGTCGTCACCCGGCTTTCCGGACCGGCGGCAGTCCGGCTATGCCGGCAGCTCGGCGACGAGGCGGGGCGGGGCGGTCAGCCGGTACGAGCTCTCCACCAGCTCGGCCACCTCCGACCAGTCGACCTCTCCGCGCAGGTCGAGTGCCAACCAGCCGTAGGCGCCCTCGTACCCGGGGACGGCGAACCTCCCGTCGTCGAGGAGGGCCGGTCTCTCCTCAGGGTCGGGCAGGAAGACGAGAGCCTGCCCGAGCGCCCGGGAGCCGTGGTCACCCTTGACCACCCCACCGAAGATGGCGAAGACCTTGCGTGTGAAGAACGTGGGGCGCCCGTGGCTGACCTTCTCCGCCGAACCGGGCAGCGCAAGCGCAATGCCACGGACCCGAGCGAGAAGGGGGTCGTCCTCGGTGAAGCGCGGCGGGTGTGACATTCCTCCACGGTAGACGGCGCGGCCATCCGGAGGCCGTTCCCTCACCCGGGCAGGGTCCGCCGAACCCGCGCCTGCTCGGCGCGCTCGGCGAGCTGCTCGTCCGGTGGGTAGACCACCTCCTCGAGGCAGAGTCCGTGGGCGGGCATGACCTTCACCCGGGGGTCCCGCCGGCCGCCGTCGAGCACCGCTCGCGGCGCCTCCACCCCCAGCCGTCCCGTACCGACAGGCACGATGGACCCGACGAGGGCCCGCACCATGTTGTGGCAGAAGGCATCCGCCGCGACCGTCACCTCGATGGTCTGGTCCTCCCCGCGTGACCACCCGAAAGACATCAGGGTCCGGACCGTCGTCGCCCCGTCGCGTCGTCTGCAGAAGGCGGCGAAGTCGTGCAGCCCGACCAGCCCGGCCGCGGCGGTGTCCATCGCCGCGACGTCCAACGGGCCGCGCACGAGCACGGTGTCGTGGCGGCGCAACGGATCGACGAGGCCGGGGTCGTCCCAGAGGCGGTAGAGATAGCGGCGACGCAGCGCCGAGAAGCGGGCGTCGAAACCTGCAGGTGCCCTGAGCACCCGCCGGACGGCGATGTCCCCGGGCAGGATACCGCGCAGCCGGGTTGCGGCCGCTCCCTCGGCTGTCCCGTGCGAGCGCCCGCGCAGCCGTTCCCACGCGCCCGGGTCGACGTCGACGTGCGCGACCTGTCCACGTGCGTGCACCCCGGCGTCGGTCCGCCCGGCCACGACCAAGCGCACGCCGTCCGAGGGCCGCAGCAGGGTGGTGAGCGCTGCGCTGAGCTCTCCCTCGACGGTACGCAGTCCGGGCTGGGCGGCCCATCCCGCGAAACCGGTCCCGTCGTAGGACAGGTCGATCCGGATCCGCAGGGCCACCGCGCCAGCGTAGTGGCGCGGCCGAGGGGCACCGTCGTCGTCCCCGCCCGCAGGAATCAGGGATTGCACACCCCATTCCGGGTGCGTGGTCCATACTCGTGGCGCGACATGCGGGCCACTGGGGCGACGCCGAGGAAGCGGGAGAGTCATGAGCTGGGGGTCCCGTCGACGTGTGCTGTTCGTGGTCCTCAGTGCCGGTGTTGCCCTGGGGGTGGCTGCCCCCGTAGGTGCCACGGGCCCCACCGCCACGTCACCGGCCACCCCCAGCGCCCTGAGCCCGACCCCACAGCCCTCCGGGTCCGAGCTCGCCCCGGAGGGCCGCCCCATCCGTCTCGGAGAACGCAGCAGGGTACTCGACGTCGTCGACTCGCGGACCAGCTCGACGACGTCGCTGACGGGAGACACGACGAGCACGCCCCAGCGTGTGGTGGGCTCGCTGGAGGTGGCCGGTGGACCGGCCAGCATCCCGGACGCCGCCGCCGCTGCCGTCTCCGGCGTGGCGGACCGAACCTGGCGGCGCCACGGCGGCGCGGATCGGTACGCCGTGGCGGTCGAGCTCTCCCGGCGAGGCTTCCCGGACGGAGCCGACGTCGTCTTCGCGGCGACGGGCGAGAACTGGCCCGATGGCCTGTCTGCCTCGGCCGTCGCAGGTAGCCTCGGAGGGCCGGTTCTGCTGACCCGCGCGGGCTCGGTCAGCGCGGCGACGCTGTCGGAGATCGCGCGGCTGGCTCCTCAGCGGATCCACGTCGTCGGAGGGCCGGCATCGGTGTCCGATGCGGTTCTCGCCCGACTCGCCGCCGCGGTACCTGCCGCGACCGTCTCGCGAGTCGGAGGACTCGACCGGTACGCGGTGGCGGTCAACGTCGGCAAGCTGCTGACGACGACGTCCGCGTCGGCGTTCGTGGCGACCGGTGAGACGTTCCCGGACGCCCTCAGTGGCGGTCCGGCGGCAGCGCGCCAGGGTGCTCCGGTCCTCCTCACGAGAAGCACGGGGTTGTCGGCGGCGACGAAGACCGAACTGGCTCGCCGGCGACCCGCGACCACGTATGTGCTCGGCGGCCCGGCCAGCGTGTCGGATGCCGTGGTGGCCGCGATCCGTTCGGCGACCGGTGGCTCGGTCGTCCGGCTCGGCGGTGCCGACCGTTACGCCGTCGCGGAGACGGTGTCTCGCCGTTTCAACAGCGGCCTACAGCCGCACGTCACCCTGGCGACCGGCGTGACGTTCTCCGACGCCCTGGGTGCCGGTGCCCTCGCGGCTCGCCTCGGGGGCCCCCTTCTCCTGGCCTCGGATCGCGCGGTGCCACCGCGGGTCACCGTCGATGAGGCGAAGCGCCTGTCGTGGTTCGTGCCCGAGAGCGGACGCGTGATGCGGTTCGTGGTCATCGCCCACCCGGACGACGAGATGTCGATCCGTGCGGTGCTCGGTCCGTCAGAGCCCGGGCGATATGACGTCTACGTCCTCCTCACCCAGGGTGAGCGGACGTCCTACTGCACGGGCCTTCCCGTGTCGAACGCCTGGGTGGACCAGGAGTACCTGCCACAGCCACAACCGACCGGCGTGAAGCTGTCCGAGCGGTGTCACCACCACCGCCTCGACAGCTGGGACACGTTCCTCAGCCGTAGCGCGCTTGCACCGCCCGGAGCCGCCGAGGTGCGCTCGGGTCGCGAGGTCGTCGTCGACGGAGCCCCGCTGCCGGCACCGACGGGACTGGACGCGGCGGGTTCTCGGGTCGTGCGCGACACCTTCGAGGTCTCCGCAGGGAAGGACAGCGCCAAGGTCGTCTTCGACCTCGGCAACGAGGACCTCACGACCTCCGAGGTGATCTGGGCTCTCGAGAATGCCCTCGACCTCCGGGAGGAGCTCTCACCCGGCGCCCTCGAGGGCGACATCGTGGGCGCCGGCTACGTGAACCAGACCACCGTGGGCTACTCCGACCTCCACCCCGACCATGTCGCCGTCATGACCGTGATGGGCAGCGTCGACTTCGGGCTTCCGGGGAGCCAGTACCACCCCGTGGGGCACAACCAGCCGAGCCGTGCCGTCGGCGCGTGGGACGCGGACTACTGCGCCCAGATGTGCCACCCCTCCGGTGTCGCTCCGTGGGTCGGCCCCATGGGCGACTTCCAGTACTCGTACGGCTGGTTGGCTGCCGGACGCTGGCGCGCGGGCACCGTCGACGCACCAGCGGGCTTCTCTCAGTACCAGTCGTTCGCCAAGTGGTTCTGAGCGGCGGTGGCCGATCGGGGACCCAGAACGGCCCCCTCCCGCAGCGGGAGGGGGCCGTTCTCGGCAACCGGTGTGGGCAGGCTCACGCCTCGTCGTCGACCTGCTGCTTCTCGGCGCCACCGGCCGGCTCGAAGCCGGCGGCCTCGGCGGCCTCGGCGTCCTTGAACCAGAACTCGGCCTCGGTCTGGTCGTACCACTGCGAACCCTCGACGTGGTACTTGCCGGAGTTCGCGTTCCCCTTGACGGTGTAGCCCTCCGGGGCAGTGCCGTCCTCCCTGGGAGCCACGGCGCCGTCGGGGAGCTCGGCCGCCGTGTCGGCGGGCGCCTCGTCGGCCGCGGCACTGGAGGCGGCATTCGCCTCTGCGGCGCTGGCCTTGGCTGCTGCCTCCTTGGCTTCCTCCTGCTTCGCCGTGCGCTTCGCACTGTCGCTCTTCGAGGCACGCTTGGTCGCCGCCTCAGCCTCCTGGACGGTGGCCTTCTTGGCCACGGGCTCGCGCACGAGCTCGATGACCGCCATCGGGGCGTTGTCGCCCTTGCGGGCACCGACCTTCGTGATGCGGGTGTAGCCGCCGTTGCGCTCGGCCATGTCGGGGGCGATCTCGACGAAGAGGCGGTGGACGACGCCCTTGTCCCGCACGACCGTCATCACGCGGCGCCGGGCGTGGAGGTCACCGCGCTTGGCGAAGGTGACGAGGCGCTCGGCCAGGGGACGCAGGCGCTTGGCCTTCGCCTCGGTCGTCGTGATGGAGTCGTGCTCGAAGAGCGAGGTCGCGAGGTTCGCGAGGATGAGCCGCTCGTGAGCGGGACCGCCTCCGAGACGGGGACCCTTGCTGGGGGTGGGCATTGCGGTTCTCCTTGGTTACGGGCCGGGAGGCGTGGTCAGAGCTGCTCGTCCTCGGCGTACGCCGCGTCGTCCTCGCCCTCTCCGAAGGTGAAGTCGTCGTAGCGGTCGGCGATGAGGCTGGGGTCGAAGCCGGGAGGGCTGTCCTTGAGCGCCAGACCCATCCCGGCGAGCTTGGCCTTGACCTCGTCGATCGACTTCGCACCGAAGTTGCGGATGTCGAGCAGGTCGGCCTCGCTGCGGCCCACGAGCTCACCCACGCTGTGGATGCCCTCGCGCTTGAGGCAGTTGTAGGACCGGACGGTGAGGTCGAGGTCCTCGATCGGCAGGGCGAGGTCCGCCGCGAGGGCCGCATCGGTCGGCGAGGGGCCCATGTCGATGCCCTCCGCCTCGACGTTCAGCTCACGCGCCAGTCCGAAGAGCTCGACGAGGGTCTTGCCCGCGGACGCCAGGGCGTCGCGCGGGGCCATCGAGTTCTTCGTCTCGACGTCGACGACGAGGCGGTCGAAGTCGGTGCGCTGCTCGACACGGGTCGCCTCGACCTTGTACGTGACGTTGAGCACCGGGCTGTAGATGGAGTCGACCGGGATGCGGCCGATCTCCTGGTCGCCCGACTTGTTCTGCTGCGCCGACACGTAGCCGCGGCCACGCTCGACAGTCAGCTCCATCTCGACGGTGCCCTTGTCGTTGAGCGTCGCGATGTGCAGGTCGCTGTTGTGGATCTCGACCCCGGCCGGCGGGGCGATGTCGGCCGCGGTGACGGGGCCGGCGCCCTGCTTGCGCAGGTACATGACGACCGGCTCGTCGTGCTCCGAGGAGACGACGATGCTCTTGATGTTGAGGATGATCTCGGTGACGTCCTCCTTGACCCCGGGGATCGTGGAGAACTCGTGGAGCACGCCGTCGATGCGGATGCTCGTCACCGCCGCACCGGGGATGCTCGAGAGCAGGGTGCGTCGGAGGGAGTTGCCGAGCGTGTAGCCGAAGCCGGGCTCGAGCGGCTCGATGGCGAATCGGCTCCGGTTCTCGGAGACGACGTCCTCGGAGAGGATGGGGCGCTGTGCGATGAGCACGGGACTTCTTCCTTCCCACGGGCGACCGCTATATGACGCCTCGTGTATGCCGGGTGCGTGGCCCGGCGCTCCGCCCCACCTCTGTCCGTGGTGCGGATCGCAGACCGGGTGCCGCCCGCTCCGGGTCCCACGCTCTGCGTGGGCGTGGAGCGGACGGCATCCGGCGTCGTCGACTCAGGTCTTCGAGTAGTACTCGACGATGAGCTGCTCGGTGAGGACCGTGTCGATCTGGGCCCGGGACGGCAGCTGGTGGATGAGGATCTGGAGGGTGTCCGGCACGACCTGCATCCAGGCCGGCACCGGCCGGTCGCCGTAGGTCTCCCGCGCCAGCTGGAACGGGAGGGTCTCGACCGACTGCGGTCGGACGGTGATGATGTCGTACGCCTCCACCCGGTAGGACGGGACGTCGACCCGGGTGCCGTTGACGAGGAAGTGGCCATGGGTCACGAGCTGGCGGGCCTGGCGACGGGTCCGGGCGATGCCCGCGCGGTAGACGACATTGTCGAGTCGGGACTCGAGGATCGTCAGGATGTTCTCACCGGTCTTGCCCGGGCGGTTGGCCGCCTCCTTGTAGTACCGGCGGAACTGCTTCTCCATGACGCCGTACGTGAAGCGGGCCTTCTGCTTCTCCTGCAGCTGGGTGAGGTACTCCTTCTCCTGGATCCGCCGGCGGCCGTGCTGGCCGGGCGGGAAGGGACGGAGGTCGAAGTTCTTGTCGCCGCCGACGAGGTCGGTCTTGAGCCGGCGCGACTTCTTGGTGATGGGTCCGGTGTAACGGGCCATTGCTGTGGAAACCTTTCGCGAAGTCTCGTGGCGCTCAGACGCGGCGGCGCTTGGGCGGGCGGACACCGTTGTGCGGGCTGGGGGTGACGTCCTGGATCGAACCGACCTCGAGGCCGGCAGCGGTCAGGGAGCGGATCGCGGTCTCACGACCGGAGCCCGGGCCCTTGACGAAGACGTCGACCTTGCGCATCCCGTGCTCCATGGCACGGCGCGCGGCCGCCTCGGCGGCGGTCTGCGCCGCGAACGGCGTGGACTTGCGGGACCCCTTGAAGCCCACCTGGCCGGCAGAGGCCCAGGCGATGACGGCACCTGCGGGGTCGGTGATCGAGATGATCGTGTTGTTGAACGTGCTCTTGATGTGGGCCTGGCCCACAGCGACGTTCTTCTTCTCCTTGCGGCGCACCTTCTTGGCGCCCGCGGTACGGCCCTTGGGAGGCATGGTCTCTCTCTCCTACGAGTTCTTCGGAAGCGGAGGCAGTGACGCGCGCGCGGCGCGGGTCACTTACCGGCCTTCTTCTTGCCGGCCACGGTGCGCTTGGGGCCCTTGCGGGTCCGCGCGTTGGTCTTGGTGCGCTGACCGCGCACCGGGAGCCCGCGACGGTGACGCAGGCCCTCGTAGGACCCGATCTCGACCTTGCGGCGGATGTCCGACTGCACCTCACGGCGCAGGTCGCCCTCGACCTTGAGATTGTCCTCGATCCAGTCGCGCAGCTTGACGAGCTCCTCGTCACCCAGGTCCTTGACGCGGGTGTCGGGGTTGACCCCCGTCGCGCTGAGGGCCTTGTGCGCGCTGGTCCGACCGACTCCGAAGATGTAGGTCAGTGCGACCTCGACGCGCTTCTCGCGTGGGAGGTCCACTCCAACTAGACGTGCCATCTGTGGATGGTTCCTTTTCTGTTGTCCGGAGGTCTGGTGCAGTCACCGGTCCGGCCCATCCTGGTCCGGTCCCCGGCCTCCGGGCCGAGGGTGACGTCCCGCGCCCACCTGCTGTTCCAGGTGACCCGTCGGGGGTCGGGTGCTGCGTGCTGCATTTCCGTGTGCGTGTGCTCGAAAGTCCTGTGGACCGGTGCACCCCTCGCGGGGCGGTCTGGCGGCGAGCTGGTCAGCCCTGGCGCTGCTTGTGGCGCAGGTTCTCGCAGATCACCATGACCCGACCGTTACGGCGGATCACCTTGCACTTGTCACAGATCTTCTTGACGCTCGGCTGAACCTTCATGTCGCCTTTGCTGTCTCGTCGATGTGTGGGTTAGCGGTAGCGGAAGACGATGCGGCCACGGGTCAGGTCATAGGGGCTGAGCTCCACCACCACGCGGTCCTCGGGGAGGATCCGGATGTAGTGCTGGCGCATCTTGCCCGAGATGTGCGCGAGGACCTTGTGACCGTTCGTGAGCTCGACCCGAAACATCGCGTTCGGGAGAGCCTCGACGATCGTGCCCTCGATCTCGATGACGCCGTCCTTCTTGGCCATACCCTCTCAATCCGCCGTTGGGCGACTCTTCGTGTGTCGATCCGCCCATGGAAATCGGCCCCGTGCTGCTCACGCAGGGTTGCACCCATGCGAACAGCGCACACGTGACCGACGTTCAATGCTACGGGAAGGGCGACCCCAGCACGAAATCCGGAGGACGGCGCCTCCTCACCGTGGGCCCGCTGCTCCGCCGCCGTGGTCCCCGGCCCGGACGTCCGCGGCATACAGGGCGAGGATCCGTTCCGTGCCGTCGAGCGCGCTCACCTCGCCCGCGCGCACCGCGCGCTCGATCTCCTCGTGCGCCGCTCGCACCGACGGCGCGTCCCGGACCGCGTCCTGCAGCTGTGCGTCGACCATCGCCCACATCCAGTCCTGCTGCTGGCGCGCTCGTCGCGCGTGGAGCGACCCTTCCGCCTGGAGGTGCTCGCGGTGCTCGAGCACCGCTGCCCACACCTCGTCGAGGCCGGAGCCGGTCCGGGCCGAACACGTCAGCACCGGGGGTCGCCGCACCGCCGGACCGGGCATCATCAGCCGCAACGCTCCGGCCAGCTCTCGGGCGGCCACGCGGGCGGGTCCCTCCCCGTCGCCGTCGGCCTTGTTGACGGCGACGACGTCGGCGAGCTCGAGGATCCCGCGCTTGATCCCCTGGAGCTGGTCACCCGAGCGCGCGAGGGTGAGGAGGAGGAAGGTGTCGACCATCTCGGACACCGCGATCTCGTTCTGGCCGACCCCGACCGTCTCGACGATGACGACGTCGTGGCCGGCGGCCTCGAGCACGAGCATCGACTCACGCGTCGCCCGAGCGACGCCGCCGAGCTGCCGCCCGGACGGGCTGGGCCGGACGAAGGCCGCCTCACTGGCCGTGAGACCGGCCATCCGGGTGCGGTCCCCGAGGATCGAGCCGCCCGTGCGTCGCGAGCTGGGGTCGACCGCGACGACGGCCACCCTGTTCCCGCGCTCGACGAGCCGGCGCCCCATGGCGTCGATGAAGGTGGACTTGCCCACTCCTGGGACCCCCGTGATGCCGACCCGCACGGATCCGCCGGTGGCGTCCGCGATGAGCGTGAGGAGCTCACCCGCGAGCTCGCGGTGGTCGGGCCGGCTGGACTCGAGGAGGGTGATGGCGCGGGCGACGTGCTGACGCGACCCGGCGCAGACCCCCTCGGCGAGGTCTGCGACGTCGACCGGCGTCACCCCAGCCGCTCGCGGAGGTCGGTGACGAGGTCGATGGCTGCCCGGCTGATGACCGTGCCCGGTGGGTAGATGGCGTCCGCGCCCGCGGCCCGCAGGGCCGGGAAGTCCTGGGTCGGGATGACGCCGCCGACGACGATCATGAGGTCGGTGCGGCCCAGGGAGTCGAGCTCGGTGCGCAGTGCCGGCACGAGGGTGAGGTGACCAGCGGCGAGCGAGCTGACGCCGACCACGTGGACGTCGGACTCGACGGCCTGCCGGGCCACCTCCGCCGGCGTCTGGAACAGCGGGCCGACGTCGACGTCGAAGCCGAGGTCGGCGAAGGCGGTGGCGATGACCTTCTGGCCCCGGTCGTGGCCGTCCTGTCCCATCTTCGCCACGAGGATCCGCGGGCGACGCCCCTGCTCGGCCTCGAACTCCTCGACGAGTTCCCGTGCGCGGCGGACGGTCAGGTCCTCCCCCGCCTCCGCGCTGTACACGCCACCGATCGTACGGATCTGCGCGGTGTACCGGCCGAAGACCTCCTCCATGGCCGCGGACATCTCGCCGACCGTCGCCATGGCACGCGCCGCGTCGATGGCGAGGGCCAGGAGGTTGGTGCCGAGCGACCCGTCCGACCCGGAGCGGGCGGCATCCGTCATGCGGGCGAGTGCGGCACGGCACGCCTGGTCGTCGCGCTCCGCGCGGAGCCGCTCGAGCTTGGCGACCTGGCTCGCCCGCACCGCCGCGTTGTCGACTCTGAGCACCTCGATCGGCTCGTCCTCGTCCACGGGATACCGGTTGACGCCGATGACCGGCTGGAGGCCGGCGTCGATGCGGGCTTGGGTGCGGGCCGCCGCCTCCTCGATGCGCATCTTGGGGATGCCTGCCTCGATCGCCCTCGCCATCCCGCCGGCCGCCTCGACCTCGTCGATGTGCTGCCACGCCCGCTGGGCGAGGTCGTGGGTGAGCCGCTCCACGTAGGCCGAGCCGGCCCACGGGTCGATGACCCGGGTCGTGCCCGACTCCTGCTGGAGCACGAGCTGGGTGTTGCGGGCGATGCGCGCCGAGAAGTCGGTGGGTAGCGCGATCGCCTCGTCGAGGGCGTTGGTGTGCAGGCTCTGGGTGTGGCCCTGCGTGGACGCCATCGCCTCGATGCAGGTGCGCACGACGTTGTTGAAGACGTCCTGTGCGGTCAGCGACCACCCCGAGGTCTGGCAGTGGGTGCGCAGGGACAGCGACCTGGGGTTGACGGCGCCCTGGTCCCTCACGAGCCGCGCCCACAGCAGGCGGGCGGCGCGCAGCTTCGCGACCTCCATGAAGAAGTTCATCCCGGTCGCCCAGAAGAACGACAGCCGCGGCGCGAAGGCATCGACGTCGAGGCCGACCGCCTTACCGGCCCTGATGTACTCGACGCCGTCGGCGAGGGTGTACGCCAGCTCGAGGTCCTGCGTCGCCCCGGCCTCCTGCATGTGGTACCCGGAGATGGAGATCGAGTTGAAGCGCGGCATCCGCGTGCTCGTGAAGGCGAAGATGTCGCTGATGATCCGCATCGACGGCTCGGGCGGGTAGATGTAGGTGTTGCGGACCATGAACTCCTTGAGGATGTCGTTCTGGATGGTCCCGGTCAGCTGCTCGGGGGCGACGCCCTGCTCCTCGGCCGCGACGACGTAGAGGGCGAGGATCGGGATGACCGCCCCGTTCATCGTCATCGACACCGACATCTGGTCCAGCGGGATGCGGTCGAACAGGGTGCGCATGTCGTAGATGGAGTCGATGGCGACGCCGGCCATGCCCACGTCCCCCGTGACGCGCGGGTGGTCGGAGTCGTAGCCCCGGTGGGTGGGGAGGTCGAAGGCGACCGAGAGCCCCTTCTGCCCGGCGGCGAGGTTGCGCCGGTAGAACGCGTTGGACTCCTCGGCCGTCGAGAAGCCCGCGTACTGCCGGATCGTCCACGGCTGGGTGGTGTACATCGTGGGGTACGGACCGCGCAGGTACGGGGGGGCGCCGGGCACGGTGTCGAGGAAGTCGAGCCCGGCGAGGTCGTGCTCGGTGTAGAGGGCCTTGACGGGAACCTGCTCGGGCGTCAGCCACACGGCGGCGTCGGCGTGGGTGGGAGGGATGCCGTCCGGTCGGGCGTCGCCGAGGTCCAGGGCGGTGAAGTCCGGGACGGTCCTCATCGCTGATCCCCCGTGCCGGCGGCGGGGGCGCCGAGCCCGTCGAGCAGGCCGTCCAGGAACGCGACGACGTCCATCCCGTCGTAGATCTCGCCGTCGACGAGGTGAGCGTCCTCGCCCAGCTCACGGGCCCGGCCGGCGAGGAGGATGCGCTGGACGCCTTCGGCGCGCAGGTCGGCGACCGCGGTGGCCGCTTGGTCGGCATAGGCGCGCTTGCTGGAGGCCAGGACCGCGACCGGTGCGTGCTCCGTGGTGGGGCGGATACCGCCCGCCGCGAGGACGTTGTCGACGAAGGCGCGGCGGGCACCGAAGTCACGCCGCGTGCCGAGTGTCCGCACGTGGACGACCGGGTCGCCGAGCGCCCTGGCTCGGTCGCGCAGCATCTCGTATGCCGTCGCGTCGCGTCGCGGAGCGAGCGCGCGGTCGGTGGTCGACAGGACCGTGCGGGTCCGCCGTCGAGGGGCGGTGACACCCGTGGCCGGGAACATCGAGACGCCCGTCACCGGGCGGCGGCGGGTCGCGAGGTCACGCTCGCGCGCCTCGGTCGCGGTGGCGACCCACTCGTGGAGCAGACCATCGGCGAGGGCCCGGACCGGGCCGCCCGCCCGCTCGACCTCCTGGAAGCGCGCCCACACGGCCGCCGCGACCTGGTCCGTGAGCGACTCGAGATACCAGGAGCCGCCGCCGGGGTCGGTGACCCGCCCGACGTTGGACTCGTCCGCGAGGAGGATCTGGGTGTTGCGGGCGAGCCGTCGGCCGAACCGCTCCGGAAGCCCGGAGACGGTGTCGTAGGGCAGGACGGTGATGGCGTCGGCGCCGCCGAGTGACGCCCCGAAGACGGCCAGGGTGCTCCGCAGGACGTTGACCCACGGGTCCTCGCGGGTGAACATCCGCAGGCTCGTCACGGCGTGCGTGAAGGCGCCGCGCTCCGGCTCCGGGACGCCACACGCCTCGGCGACCCGCGCCCAGACCCTGCGCAGGGCCCTGAGCGAGGCGGCGGTGAGGAACTGGTCCGCCGTGGCGCCGACGCGGAGCTCCACCTGACCGAACCCCTGCACCGCGGGAATGCCCTCGGCCTCGAGGTGGCGCAGGTAGGCGACCCCCGTCGCGACGGCGACGGCGAGCGCGTCGACCTCCGACGCGCCGGCGTCGTGGAGGACCCGCGCGTCGACGGTCATCGCGTGCCACCCCTCCCGTGCGGCGCTCGCCCGAGCGAGCTCGGCGAGCGGCGCGAGGTCGGGCGTGCGGCCCAGGCGGGCCGCGGCGCCGAAGGGGTCCAGGCCGAGGGACACCGAGCAGGACGGTCGGTCACCGGCCACGTCGAGCAGGGCACGAGCCGCCACCACCTGGTCCGTGGTCGAGGAGACCGCCACCGGGGCGAGGTCGAGCCGGACCTCGGCGAGAGCCTCGGCCAGGTCGTCGGCGGCCACGCCGTCCTCGCCGACGTGCACCCACACCGAGCTCACGCCGTGCTCGAGGTCGTCGAGCACCGCGGCGCGGGTGGTTGCCGGGTCCGGGTCGTCGTGGAGCTGGCGGACGTCCCAAGGCAGGGTCGCGTCGCGCAGGGACCGCCCGCGCGTGAAGGGCATCGCGCCCGGCGCCCCCAGGGGGCGGTCCTCGCGGAGGTACAGCGCGTCGACCTCGAGGCCCCCCTCCAGACGACGGCGGAGGGCCCGCTCCGCCGCGGGTCCGTCGAGTCGGGCGTCCTCGGCGCGCGTCTTGTTGAGGACTGCGGCCACGAGCCGCTGCCACTCCTCGCGGCCCTGGGCCGGGAAGCCGGCGGCGAGGCCGGGGACCGGCGCGGCTGGAGGGGCCTCCCGCGCCTCGGCGGCTGCTGCGGCCCCGGAGGCGACCGACGGATCCGGCATCCGTGCTCCCTTCGCTCGATCCGGCACAGGTGCCGGCCGGGCCACCGTCACTGCGTCGCTCCCGATGCCGGGTGGCCGGCGGGACCGTGGGCGGCGTGAGCGCGTGCCGGCGCCTGCATCTCCACCCTAGCCGCGGCCCAGCGGGCCCCCGGCGAGACATCGCGCACATGGAGCCGCTGCCGCGGTGGCTGGACGGGGCCGGGGACCGGCTCAGGGAGTGCGACGGGCTCAGGCCGCGTCGATGGGGCTGTAGGAGGCGCCGAGCTCGTGCAGCCGTGCTTGCCCCCCGTCGAGGGCGGTGAGGACGCACAGTCCCGTCGACGTGGCCGCCACGGAGTGCTCCCAGTGGGCGGCCCGCGACCCATCGCGCGTGACGACCGTCCACTCGTCGTCGAGGACGATGTTGTCCTGGTCGCCGAGCACGACCATCGGCTCGATGCAGATCGTCGTCCCCTCGAGGACCTTCGGGCCCTTGCCGGAGACGCGGTAGTTCGGCACCTGCGGGTCCATGTGCATGGAGGTGCCGATGCCGTGGCCGACGTAGTCCTCGACGATGCCGTACTCCCGGCCGCGCCGCTGGCCGGAGGCGGTGAGGCTGTCCTCGACGGCCGCGCCCACGGCATACAGGCTGTTGCCCACGCGCAGGGCGGCGATGCCGCACCACAGGGACTCCTTCGTGTCCTCGACGAGGGCGACGTCCTCCGGGCGGCCGGCATCGGGTCCGCCGACCAGGAGGCTCACGGCGGCGTCGCCGTTCCACGTCCCGACCTGCGCCCCGCAGTCGATGGAGAGCAGGTCTCCCTCACGGAGCACGCGCGCGCCCGGGACGCCGTGGACGATCTCCTCGTTCACCGAGGTGCAGAGGGTGTGCCGGTAGCCGGGGACGAGCTGGAAGTTCGGCACCCCGCCGTGGTCGCGGATGTGGGTCTCCGCCATCGTGTCGAGCTCGAGGGTCGTCATCCCTGGGCGCACCTCGGCCGAGAGGAGCTCGAGCGTGCGGGCGACGAGCAGCCCGGCCGTGCGCATGCCGGCGAGCTGCTCGGGGGTCTTGCCCTCGCAGCGGTCGCGGTTGAACAGACCCATGCCGCGGAACCCTACCGGGCGTCGAGGCCGCCTCTTCGCGTGCGCTGGAGGCTGCCCGATCTCGGCTTCTCCGCCGGGACCCACCGACGGATCCCCCTGCCTCCTCCGGCTCAGGGCGTGAGAGCCGTGAGGATGCGTTTCGTCACGAGGTCGACGTCCCCGAGCCCGTCGACCTCCACCAGCAGGCCTCGCTCACGATAGGTGTCGGAGAGCGGCTTGGTCTCCTGGTGGTAGATGGCCATCCGCTCGCGGATCACCGCCTCGGTGTCGTCGACCCGGCCCTCCACCTGGGCGCGCTTGAGGAGACGCGCGACGACGACCTCGTCGTCGACGGTCAGCTCGAGCACGTGGTCCAGCGCAGTCCCTCGGGCGCCGAGGATGCCGTCGAGCGCCTCCACCTGCGCGAGGGTGCGAGGGTAGCCGTCCAGGAGGAACCCCTGTCCACAGTCGTCCTGCCCGAGGCGCTCCTCGACGATGGCGTTGGTGATCTCGTCGCTGACGTAGCCGCCGGACGCGAGGACCTCCTTCACCTGCAGGCCCAGCTCGGTCTCGTTCCGGATGTTCTCGCGGAAGATGTCGCCGGTGGAGATGGCGGCGATGCCGTAGTGCTCGGCGATCCGGGACGACTGCGTGCCCTTGCCGGCGCCGGGGGGCCCGAGGATGAGGAGGCGCATCAGCGCAGGAACCCTTCGTAGTGACGCTGCTGCAGCTGTGCCTCGATCTGCTTCACCGTCTCGAGGCCGACGCCGACGATGATGAGGATCGACGTGCCGCCAAAGGGGAAGTTCTGGTTCGCGTCCACGAGCACCAGCGCGATGAGCGGGAGGAGCGAGATGAGCGCGAGGTAGATCGCACCGGGGACCGTGATCCGGGTGAGGACGTAGCTGAGGTACTCGGCCGTGGGCCGCCCCGCGCGGATGCCCGGGATGAAGCCGCCGTACCTCTTCATGTTGTCCGCGACCTCGGTCGGGTTGAACGTGATCGACACGTAGAAGAACGTGAAGAACAGGATCAGTCCCGTGTACAGCGCCATGTAGAAGGGGCTGCCGCCGTTGACGAGGTGCGTGTTGATCCAGTCGACCCAGCCGGCGTTGGTGCCGTCGGGGCTCTGGTTGAACTGGGCGACGAGCATCGGCAGTGACATCAGCGAGCTCGCGAAGATGACCGGGATGACGCCGGCCATGTTGACCTTGAGCGGGATGTACGTCGAGGTGCCGCCGTAGACCCGCCTGCCGACCATGCGCTTGGCGTACTGGACGGGGATCCGCCGCTGGCTCTGCTCGACGAAGACGACGAGGGCGATGACGACGAAGCCCATGAGGATGATGCCGAGGAACACGGTCCAACCGGAGCGCTGCTGGATGGCCCACAGCGAGGCCGGGAAGCCCGAGGCGATCGAGACGAAGATGAGGAGCGACATCCCGTTGCCGACGCCCTTGTCGGTGATGAGCTCGCCGAGCCACATGATCATGCCGGTGCCGGCGGTCATCGTCAGCACCATGATGAGGATGGTCACCGTCGAGTTGTCGCTGAGGATGTTCGTGCAGGCCGGGTTGCTGAAGAGCGTCTGCGGGTTCTGGGCGAAGGTGATGAGCGTCGAGGACTGCAGCACGGCCAGCGCGATGGTGAGGTAGCGCGTGTACTGGGTCATCTTGCTCTGACCGGCCTGGCCCTCCTTCTTGAGGGCCTCGAACCGCGGGATCACCACGGTGAGCAGCTGCACGATGATGCTCGCCGTGATGTAGGGCATGATCCCCAGCGCGAAGATCGAGAGCTGGAGGAGTGCGCCCCCGCTGAAGAGGTTGACGAGCCCGAGCAGGCCGTTCGTGGTGTCGGCCCCCTGGATGCACTGCTGGACGAGCGGGTAGCTGACCCCGGGCACCGGCACGTGGACGCCGAGGCGGTAGATCACGATGATCGCCATCGTGAAGAGCAGCTTCCTGCGCAGGTCGGGCGTCTTGAACGCGCGGCCGAAAGCGGTGAGCACAGGTCCTCCAGGGGTGCAGCCGGGGTGGTGGCCGCGTCGTCAACGATCCGTCACAAGATACCCGTCGACGCCGGAGGGCCCGGCATCGAGGGCGGAACGGCCGTATGCCGCAGGGCCGGTTCCCGACGGAACCCGGGAGCCAGCCCTACGGCATACGGTCATCTGGCGGGGTCAGGCGGTCGTCGCCGACCCGCCCGCCGCCTCGATCTTCTCCTTGGCGCTGGCCGAGAAGGCGTGTGCCGTGACGTTCACCGCCACGCCGATCTCGCCGGTGCCGAGCACCTTCACGAGCTTCCCGCCGCGGACCGCACCCTTGGTGACGAGGTCGTCCACGGTCACGTCGCCACCCGAGGGGTAGAGCGACGCGAGCTTGTCGAGGTTCACGACCTGGTACTCGGTGGTGAACGGGTTCTTGAAGCCACGCAGCTTGGGGAACCGCATGTGCAACGGGGTGGTGCCACCCTGGAAGCCCGCGGGCACCTGGTAGCGGGCCTTCGTGCCCTTGGTGCCGCGGCCGGCGGTCTTGCCGCGCCGACCACCCTCACCACGACCCACGCGGATCTTCGGGGAGCGGGCACCGGGGGCGGGCCGCAGGTGGTGCACCTTCAGGCCGGCGCCACCCTCGGATGCCGCCTTCGCGGCCTTCGTCGTGTCAGCCATGATCACTCAACCTCCTCGACGGCGACGAGGTGCGTCACCGTCTTGACCATCCCGCGGATCTCGGGACGGTCCTCCTTGACGACGACGTCGCCGATGCGCTTGAGACCGAGGCTGCGCAGCGTGTCACGCTGGTTCTGCTTGCCGCCGATCTCCGAACGGGTCTGGGTCACCTTGAGACGGGCCATCACGCACCGGCCTTCGCCTCGGCGATGCCGGCGGCCTGGGCACGCAGCATCGCAGCGGGGGCGACCTGGTCCACGGGGAGGCCACGGCGAGCCGCGACGGCCTCCGGACGCTCGAGGCCCTTGAGGGCCGCGACCGTCGCATGCACGATGTTGATCGCGTTGTCCGAGCCGAGGCTCTTGGACAGCACGTCGTGGATGCCTGCGCACTCGAGCACCGCCCGCACCGGGCCACCGGCGATGACACCGGTACCGGGGCTGGCGGGGCGGAGCATGACGACACCGGCGGCAGCCTCACCCTGGACGGGGTGCGGGATGGTGCCCTGGATGCGGGGGACCTTGAAGAACTCCTTCTTGGCCTCCTCGACACCCTTGGCGATCGCCGCAGGCACCTCCTTGGCCTTGCCGTAGCCGACACCGACGGTGCCGTCACCGTCTCCGACGACGACGAGCGCGGTGAAGCTGAACCGGCGGCCACCCTTGACGACCTTCGCGACGCGGTTGATCGTCACGACGCGCTCGAGGTAGGCGCTCTTCTCGGCCTCGCGGGAGTCACGACCGCCCCGGCCACCGTCACGACGGTCGCCGCGCGGCTCACGCGTGGCGCGGTCGCCGGTGGCGGGCCCGGTGCCTCGACGCTGGGGTCCTGGCATCAGATGTTCCTCATCTCAGTCGACATGCTGCAGTTCACGGGGCTCGTCGGTGACCTCACAGGGACAGCCCGCCTTCCCGAGCGCCGTCCGCGATGGCGGCGACGCGCCCGTGGTACTTGTTGCCCCCACGGTCGAACACGACGGCCTCGACGCCGGCGGCCTTGGCGCGCTCCGCCACGAGCTCGCCGACCTTCTTCGCCTTGGCGGTCTTGTCGCCGTCGATGGTGCGCACGTCCGGCTCCATCGTGGACGCCGACGCGACGGTGCGGCCGACGGTGTCGTCGACGACCTGGACGAAGACGTGCCGCGACGAGCGGGACACGACGAGTCGGGGACGTCCGGTGGTGCCGCTGACGGCCTTGCGGACGCGGAAGTGGCGACGACTGCGCGCGGCGTTCTTGCCCGAGGAGCGCTTGACGATCACTGCCATGGCTTACTTACCAGCCTTTCCGACCTTGCGGCGGATCTGCTCGCCCGCGTAGCGGACGCCCTTGCCCTTGTACGGGTCGGGCTTGCGGAGCTTACGGATGTTGGCGGCGACCTCGCCGACGAGCTGCTTGTCGATGCCCTGCACCGAGAACCGGGTCTGGTTCTCCACGGCGAAGGTGATCCCCGTGGGCGGCTCGACGGTGATCGGGTGCGAGTAGCCGAGGGCGAACTCGAGGTTGGAGCCCTTGGCGAGCACCCGGTAGCCGGTGCCGTGGATCTCGAGCTTCTTCTCGTAGCCCTCGGTGACGCCGAGCACCATGTTGTGGATCAGCGAGCGGGTCAGGCCGTGGAGCGAGCGCGACGAGCGCCCGTCGTCAGGGCGCTTCACCTCGAGGACGGAGTCGCCCTGCTCGATGGTGATGGGCTCGGCGACGACGTGGCTCAGCTCGCCCTTGGGGCCCTTGACCCTCACGGTCTGGCCCTCGATGGCGATGTCGACCCCGGCGGGCACGGGAACGGGCAGACGTCCGATACGGGACATGGCTGCTACCCCTTACCAGATGTAGGCGAGGACTTCCCCACCCACACCCTTGTTGGCGGCCTGCTTGTCAGTGAGCAGGCCGGACGACGTCGAGATGATCGCGACGCCCAGGCCACCGAGAACCTTCGGCAGGTTCGTGGACTTGGCGTAGACGCGCAGCCCCGGCTTGGAGACGCGACGCACACCGGCGATCGAGCGCTCCCGGTTGGGGCCGTACTTGAGGTTGACGGTGAGCGTCTTGCCCACCTCGGCGTCCTCGACGGTCCAGCCGGCGATGTAGCCCTCGGCCTCGAGGATCTCGGCGATGTGGCTCTTGAGCTTCGAGAACGGCATGGAGACTGCGTCCTTGTGCGCCGAGTTGGCGTTGCGGACGCGGGTCAGCATGTCCGCGATCGGGTCGATCGGGTCGGTCATGGTCATTGGGCTTCTCCGCCCTCTCTCACCGCGGTTTCCTCCGAGCAACACTCGGCGGACCTGCGATGTAGATGGTCTGTTGTGTGAGGTATGCCGCGGGACTGCGGCGGGTGGGGATGCGCGGCCGGGGCCCGGCCGGCATACCCGCTGGTCACCAGCTGGCGAACTTGGGCTTCTTGTTCGCCTTGTTGACGAGGGCTGTCTTGGCCATGCTCAGTTCTCCTTGAACGGGAAGCCGAGCGCCTTGAGCAGCGCGCGACCCTCGTCGTCGTTCGTCGCGGTCGTGACGACCGTGATGTCCATGCCGCGGACGCGGTCGATCCGGTCCTGGTCGATCTCGTGGAACATCGACTGCTCGGTGAGACCGAAGGTGAAGTTGCCCCGTCCGTCGAACTGCCTGGGCGACAGGCCGCGGAAGTCACGGATGCGTGGAAGGGCGGTGCTGACGAGGCGGTCGAGGAACTCCCACATCCGATCGCCGCGCAGGGTCGCGTGGGCGCCGATGGGCATCCCCTCGCGCAGCTTGAACTGGGCGATCGACTTGCGGGCCTTGGTCACGACAGGCTTCTGACCGGTGATCGCGGTGAGGTCGCGGACGGCACCCTCGATGAGCTTGCTGTCCTTGGCGGCGTCGCCGACGCCCATGTTGACGACGACCTTGACGACACCGGGGACCTGCATGACGTTGGCGTAGCCGAACTGCTCCTGCAGGGAGCCCTTGATCTCGTCCTGGTAGCGCGACTTCAGCCGCGGCTTCGTTGCAGTGTCTGCCATGTCTCTCACAGGTCCTTGCCCGAGCGCGCGCCGACGCGGACGCGGCTCGCCTTCTGGCGCCCGTCACGCTCGACGGTCTCGACGCGGGTCTTGATCCGGGTCGGCTTCTTGTCGGAGGGGTCCACGACGGCCACGTTGCTCACGTGGATCGGCGACTCCTGGACGACGAGCCCACCGGTGCGGCTGCCCCGGGCGGACTGGCCGGCCTTGGTGTGCCGGGTCACCCGGTTGACGCCCTCGACGGTCACCCGGCCGGTCTCGCGGTTGACCGCGATGACCTTGCCCGTGGCGCCCCTGTCCTTGCCGGTGAGCACCTGCACGGTGTCACCCTTCTTGATCTTCATCGTCGCCATGGCTCAGAGCACCTCCGGGGCGAGGCTGATGATCTTCATGAAGCGCTTCTCGCGCAGCTCGCGGCCCACGGGGCCGAAGATGCGGGTGCCCCGGGGGTCACCGTCGTTCTTGAGGATCACGGCCGCGTTCTCGTCGAACTTGATGTAGGAGCCGTCGGCGCGGCGACGCTCCTTCTTCGTGCGGACGATGACCGCCTTGACGACATCGCCCTTCTTGACGTTGCCGCCGGGGATCGCGTCCTTGACGGTGGCGACGATGGTGTCGCCGATACCGGCATACCGGCGACCGGAGCCACCGAGAACACGGATGCACAAGATCTCCTTGGCACCGGTGTTGTCGGCGACGCGCAGTCGCGACTCCTGCTGGATCACTGTTCTGTCTCCTATACGTCGTGCTGGTTCTCCACGGCACCCGTGGGCGGGCGGCGGAGCCTGGCCGAACTGGGGCCTACTTGGCCTTCTCGAGGATCTCCACGATGCGCCAGCGCTTCGTCGCGCTGAGCGGGCGGGTCTCCATGATGAGCACGCGGTCGCCGACTCCGGCGGTGTTCGCCTCGTCGTGCGCCTTGACCTTGCTCGTCCGCCGGATGACCTTGCTGTAGAGGGCGTGCTTGACGCGGTCCTCCACCTCGACGACGACCGTCTTGTCCATCTTGTCGCTGACGACGTAGCCCTGGCGGGCCTTGCGGTTCCTGCGGTCCGCGGCCTGGGTCACGCTCACGTTCTCATCCTTCGTGGTCTCGCTCACTTGGCGTCACCCTTTCCACCGATGCCCAGCTCGCGCTCGCGCATCGTCGTGTAGATCCGGGCGATGTCCTTGCGGACGGCGCGGAGCCGACCGTGGTTGTCCAGCTGGCCGGTGGCCGACTGGAACCGGAGGTTGAACAGCTCCTCCTTGGCCTTGCGGAGCTCGTCGACGAGACGCTCGTCGTCGAGGCCGCGCAGCTCCTTGGAGGTCAGGTCCTTGGATCCGATGGCCATCAGAAGTCACCACCCTCACGCCGGACGAAGCGGCACTTCATCGGCAGCTTGTGCATCGCCAGGCGCAGGGCCTCGCGTGCGGTCTCCTCCGGGACGCCGGAGATCTCGAACATGATCCGGCCCGGCTTGACGTTGGCGATCCACCACTCGGGGGACCCCTTGCCGGAGCCCATGCGGGTCTCGGCCGGCTTCTTGGTCAGCGGACGGTCCGGGTAGATGTTGATCCAGACCTTTCCGCCACGCTTCATGTACCGGGTCATCGCGATACGCGCGGACTCGATCTGACGGTTGGTGACGTATGCCGGCTCCAGGGCCTGGATGCCGTAGTCGCCGAACGCGATGGTCGTCCCACCCTTGGCAGCACCGGAGCGACCCGGGTGGTGCTGCTTGCGGTGCTTGACCCGACGGGGAATCAACATGGTCAGGACTCCTCGGTGCTCACGGCGGCCGGGGCCTGCTCCGCGGGAGCGTCGGTCCCGGGGGCGGGGGCGTCGGTGCGGCGGGCTCTGGCCGGGCGGTCCGCGCCGTCGCGACGCGGGCCGCGACCCTGGCGCGGCGCGGTGGCCTGCTGGGCCGCCAGCTCACGCGCCGTGAGGTCGCCCTTGTAGATCCACGTCTTGACGCCGATGCGGCCGAACGTCGTCTTGGCCTCGTAGAAGCCGTAGTCGATCTGGGCCCGGAGGGTGTGCAGGGGCACGCGACCCTCACGGTAGAACTCGGTGCGGCTCATCTCGGCTCCGCCGAGGCGACCGGAGACCTGCACGCGGATGCCCTTGGCGCCGGCCCGGGTGGCGGACTGCATGCCCTTGCGCATGGCCCGGCGGAACGAGACGCGGGCGCTGAGCTGCTCGGCGATGCCCTGCGCGACGAGCTGGGCCTCGACCTCGGGGTTCTTGACCTCGAGGATGTTGAGCTGCACCTGCTTGCCGGTGAGCTTCTCGAGCTCACCGCGGATGCGGTCCGCCTCGGCGCCGCGGCGACCGATGACGATGCCTGGACGAGCGGTGTGGATGTCGACGCGGACCCGGTCCCGGGTGCGCTCGATGTCGACGCGTGCGATCCCGGCGCGGTCCATGCCCTCGGACATGAGCTTGCGGATCGCGACGTCCTCCTTGACGTAGTCGCGGTATCGCTGACCCTCCTTGGTGGAGTCGGCGAACCAGCGGCTGCGGTGCTCCGTGGTGATCCCGAGACGGAAGCCGTGCGGGTTGACCTTCTGGCCCATCAGCGAGTGCCTCCGTTCGTGGCCTTGGCGGGCTTGGGTGCGACGACCACCGTGATGTGGCTCGTGCGCTTGTTGATGCGTCCGGCGCGGCCCTGGGCGCGCGGGCGGAACCGCTTCATGGTGGGTCCCTCGTCGACGAAGGCGGAGGCGACGACGAGCTCGCGCTCGTCGAAGCGCTCGGCGACGAGGTCGGCCTTGACCCGCGCGTTGGCGATCGCGGACTCGAGGACCTTGCGGACCGGCTCAGCCGCACCCTGGGGCGCGAACCGCAGGACGGCCACGGCGTCGGTGGCGTTCTTGCCACGGATGAGGTCGACGACCCGGCGCGCCTTCTGCGGCGTCACCCGGACGTGGCGGGCGATCGCCCGCACCTCGGTGGTGGTGTTGTCGGCGGCCATCAGCGCTTCACGTGACCCTTGAAGGTGCGGGTCGGTGCGAACTCGCCGAGCTTGTGGCCGACCATCGCCTCGGTGACGAACACCGGGACGTGCTTGCGGCCGTCATGGACGGCGAGGGTGTGGCCGAGCATGTCGGGCGAGACGACCGACCGACGCGACCAGGTCTTGATGACGTTCTTGGTCCCGGCATCGTTCTGGGCGTCCACCTTCTTCTGCAGGTGGTCGTCGATGAAGGGGCCCTTCTTCAGGCTACGAGGCATTCCAGGCTCCTATCAGCGCTTCTTGCCAGTGCGGCGGCGGCGGACGATCAGCTTGTCGCTGGGCTTGCCGGGGCGGCGGGTACGACCCTCGGCCTGGCCCCACGGCGACACGGGGTGGCGCCCCCCGGAGGTGCGGCCCTCACCGCCACCGTGCGGGTGGTCGACGGGGTTCATGACGACACCACGGACGGTCGGGCGCTTGCCCTTCCACCGCATGCGGCCGGCCTTGCCCCAGTTGATGTTGGACTGTTCGGCGTTGCCGACCTCGCCGACCGTGGCGCGGCAGCGGGCGTCGACGTTGCGGATCTCGCCGGACGGCATCCGCAGCTGCGCGTGGGCGCCGTCCTTGGCGACGAGCTGGACGCGGACGCCGGCGGAGCGGGCGATCTTGGCACCGCCGCCCGGCTTGAGCTCGACGGCGTGCACGACCGTGCCGGTCGGGATGTTGCGCAGCGGGAGGCTGTTGCCCGGCTTGATGTCGGCGCCCGGTCCGTTCTCGATCGGCATCCCCTGCTCCAGGCCCTTGGGGGCGAGGATGTAGCGCTTCTCCCCGTCGGCGTAGTGCAGGAGGGCGATGCGAGCGGTGCGGTTGGGGTCGTACTCGATGTGCGCGACCTTGGCGGGGACGCCGTCCTTGTCGTGGCGACGGAAGTCGATGACGCGGTAGGCGCGCTTGTGCCCACCACCGATATGGCGGGTGGTGATGCGGCCGTTGTTGTTGCGACCACCGCTCTTGCTCAGCGGACGGACCAGGGACTTCTCGGGGGTGGAGCGGGTGACCTCGACGAAGTCGGCCACGCTCGACCCGCGACGCCCTGGCGTCGTCGGCTTGTACTTACGGATACCCATGGTCTGTCTTCCTCACGTTCCTCAGGCGCCGGCGCTGCCGAAGATGTCGATCGAGCCCTCGCGGAGGGTGACGATCGCGCGCTTGGTGTCCTTGCGCTTGCCGATGCCGAAGCGGGTGCGGCGGGCCTTCCCGGGACGGTTCATCGTGTGCACCGAGTCGACCTTGACGCCGAAGACCTGCTCGACGGCGATCTTGATCTCCGTCTTGTTCGAGCGGGGGTCGACGATGAAGGTGTACTTGCCCTCGTCGAGCAGCCCGTAGGACTTCTCGGACACGACGGGCGAGATGAGGATGTCGCGGGGGTTCTTGCCCTGGCTCACTTCTCGTCCTCCACATCGGCCTTGGCGGCCTTCTTGGCCGGCGCCTTCTTGGCGGCGGCCTTCTTGGCGGGCTTCTCGACGTCAGCCGTGTCGGCCATGTCCGCCTTCGCCGGCTTGTCGGCCTTGGCCGGCTTGTCGGCCTTCGCCGGCTTGTCGGCCTTCGCCGGCTTGTCGGCCTTCGCCGGCGTGTCTGCCGTGGCGGCGTTCTTGTCGGCCCCAGGCGCCTTCTCGGTCGTCGTCGACGAGGCGACCTCGACGCCGGTGAAGGTCTCGTAGGCGGCCTTGGTGAACACGACGTCGTCGGCGCAGAGCACGTCGTACGTGTTGAGCTGGTCGACGGCCAGCACGTGGACGCCCGCGAGGTTGCGGACCGACTTCAGCGACACGAGGTCGGTGCGGTCGAGGACCACGAGCATGCTCCGGCGATCCGTGAGCCCGGCCAGCAGGGCTTTGGCCGACTTCGCCGAGGGCACGTCACCGGTGACGAGGGCCTCGACGACGTGCACGCGGTCGTGGCGGGCCCGGTCGGAGAGGGCACCGCGCAGGGCGGCGGCCTTCATCTTCTTGGGGGTCCGCTGCGTGTAGTCGCGCGGCTGTGGGCCGTGGACGACGCCACCACCGGCGAACTGCGGGGCACGGGTCGAGCCCTGGCGGGCGCGGCCGGTGCCCTTCTGGCGGTACGGCTTGGCGCCGCCACCGCGGACCTCGCCGCGGGTCTTCGTCGAGTGCGTGCCCGAACGGGCGGCCGCGAGCTGGCCGACGACGACCTGGTGGATCAGCGGAACGTTGGTCTGCACGTCGAAGATCTCCGCAGGGAGGTCGACGTCGAGCGTCTGGGTGGCCATGAGGTCACGCCCCCTTCGCGGCCGAGCGGATGAGGACGACCGCGCCGCGGGGGCCGGGGACGGCACCCTTGACGAGCAGCAGGCCCTTCTCGGCATCCACGGCCTGGATCGTGAGGTTCTGGGTGGTCTGGCGCACGCCGCCCATGCGGCCGGCCATGCGCATGCCCTTGAAGACGCGACCCGGGGTCGAGGCCCCTCCGATCGAACCGGGCTTGCGGTGGTTGCGGTGCGAGCCGTGCGAGGACGAGACGCCCTTGAAGCCGTGGCGCTTCATGACGCCAGCGAAGCCCTTGCCCTTCGTCGTGCCGGTGACGTCGACGACCTGACCGGCCTCGAACGTGTCGGCGCCGAGCTCCTGGCCCAGGGTGTACTCGCCCGCGTCGGCGGTGCGGAGCTCGACGAGGTGGCGACGCGGCGTCACCCCGGCCTTCTCGAAGTGGCCGGCGAGCGGCTGGGTGACCTTGCGGGGGTCGATCGCGCCGTAGCCGAGCTGGACGGCGGCATACCCGTCCCTTCCGGCGTCGCGGACCTGGGTCACGACACACGGACCGGCCTGGATCACGGTGACGGGCACGAGGCGGTTCGTCTCGTCCCACACCTGGGTCATGCCGAGCTTGGTGCCCAGCAGGCCCTTCTGGGTCTTGGTGGCGGTGGAGGTCATGTCGTCAGCCTCAGAGCTTGATCTCGATGTTGACGTCGGCCGGGAGGTCGAGACGCATGAGCGAGTCGACCGCCTTGGGGGTGGGGTCGATGATGTCGATGAGGCGCTTGTGCGTGCGCATCTCGAAGTGCTCGCGGCTGTCCTTGTACTTGTGCGGCGACCGGATGACGCAGAACACGTTCTTCTCCGTCGGGAGCGGCACCGGGCCGACCACGGTCGCACCGGCGCGGGTGACCGTGTCCACGATCTTGCGCGCCGAGCTGTCGATGACCTCGTGGTCATACGACTTCAAGCGGATGCGGATCTTCTGTCCCGCCATCTGACGTTCCCGTCTCTCTCTCGCCGTACATCTGTCGGTGGTCCGCTTCCCTCACGACCGCCGACCCCCGCGGTCGGGCGTGTCGCGCCTGCTCCGCGGCCCGACGGCATGCGGTCTCCCGCGTCGTCCGTCGGATCGGCTGTCCCGGTGGAACCGGGGCCCGGCACTTCGCGAACGAGCCGCCCCGCCGTTGTCGGCGGTTCGTCACCTCGTCGCGGTGGGCGACGTCGACCCTCTCGGGACGCCATCGCACGCCAAGCAACCTGATAAGTGTGCCAGACGCTGTGGGGACGGGCCAAATCGGCAGATCCGCCGAGCGGAATGCGGGAGGGATGCCGGGAGCCCGCCCCTGCAGCGTGGCCCTCCGACCCTTCGAGCAGCCTCGACGCATCCGCTCGGGCCTCAGAGCTGCCGGCTGCTGAGCACCTCGGACTCGTCGATCTTGAGGATGCCGTCCTCCTCGACGAGGGAGTAGGAGTGTCGCTCCACGTAGACCCGCCCGTCCTCGAACTCGTAGGTGATCGTCGCGGTCACCGACCCGGGAGACGACCCCGAGACGTTGCTGACGCTCACGTCGTCGATGTCGCCCCAGAACGCCGCATAGGAGCTGCGGCTGCTCGCGTGGTCGTCCTTGTAGTTGTCGGTCAGGAGCGCGTACCCGGCGTCGAGGTTGTCCGGCATGAGGGCGTAGTAGTCCCGCACGGCAGTTGTCAGCTGGCGTGCCGTGGGAGTACCCGAGACCGGGGCGGCGGTCGTGGGCGCGGCTCGGGTCGGCTCGGGCGCGGGCGATGTGGGCACCGGTGCCCGGGATGTGGGGGCCGGGCTCGACCTGGTCGGGCTCGGGGTGGGGGCGGGGCTGCTGGGCGAGGCGCTGGGCGAGACGCCCTCCTCGGACGTCGTGCCCGGTCCGGGCTGGGCGGACAGCGGCGGGTCGTCCTGCTGGGACAGGAAGCCGAACACCAGGGCGGCCGCGACAGCGGCCAGGGCGAGCACGACGAGCAGTGTGCGCCGGCCGTTGGTGTCCCGTTCGGAGGTCTCGGGCTCCGTGGGACGCTCGTCGTCGCCGGGCCAGAGGAGGTCCAGGCCCCCTGGTTGGCCGACGGCGCCCTCGACGCCACCCACGCCCGCCACGCCGGCCGCACCTGCCGAGCCGGCCGCCGCCGCGCCGGCCCCGGCATCCGCGAGCGGTTGGTCCGTGACCACCGCCCCGGCGGGGGTGGGCTCGTCGAATGCCCTTGCCGCCTCGTCCGGCAGCGCCGCCGTCGACCCGGCGAGGACGGCGGCTGCGCCCAGGGTCCCGGCCTCGGGCACGAGTGGCGCGCGGAGCTCGCGGGCCACCTCCTCCATCGTGGGCCGGTCGGACTCCGACTCGGAGAGCATCCGGAGCAGCACCGGGGTCAGTGGACCCGACTGCTGCGGCGGGATGATGTCTCCGGAGGCGACCTGGTGCAGGAGCGCCATCGGGTTCTCCATCGTGCCGAACGGCGGCAGCCCCTCCAACGCCGTGTAGAGCGTGGAACCGAGGGAGAACACGTCCGAGGCCGGCGTCGAGGCGTTGCCCCGGGCGACCTCCGGCGCCAGGTAGGCGGGGGTACCGGTCACCATGCCGGTGGACGTGAGCGACACGTCACCCATCGCGTGGGCGATGCCGAAGTCACTGATCTTGGCCGTGCCGTCGTCGGCGATGAGGATGTTCGCCGGCTTGACGTCGCGGTGCACGATCCCGACCCGGTGTGCAGCGGCCAGCGCGGCGGCGACCTCGCTGCCGAACTGGGCGACCTCGGCGGGCGAGAGGGTGCCGCGCTCGGCGATGAGGTCGGCCACGCTGCGCGAGGGGAAGTACTGCATGATCAGGCAGGGCTCGCCGTCGTGCTCCACGACGTCGAAGACGGGCACGGCGTGCGGGTGGTGCAGGCGGGCGGTGATCCGGGCCTCGCGCATGGCCCGCTGGTACGCCACCTCGGCGTCGCCCTCGTCGACCCCCTGCCGTGAGTGCAGCTGCTTCACCGCGACCTCGCGGCCCAGGCGTTCGTCGTGGGCCCGCCAGACGTGGCCCATCCCCCCGCTGCCGATGGCGTCGAGCAGCCGGTAGCGACCGGCGATGACGTCATCGCGCTGGCTCATCGGCGGGGCTCCTCCACGTCGTCAGGTCGGGGTCGTCGGCACCGGCCCCGCGCCCTTCCTTACCCAGCGCACCGACGTGTAGCAGTCGGCAGGGGCGTGGCCGGCCCGCAGGGACGGCGAAGGGTCCGGATGCCGCGCGGCATCCGGACCCTTCGTCCAGCCGGAACCCGGGGTCAGCTCACTTGTTGATCTTGGTGACCCGGCCGGCGCCCACGGTGCGACCGCCCTCGCGGATGGCGAAGCGCAGGCCCTCCTCCATGGCGATCGGCTGGATGAGCTCGACGGACATCTCGGTGTTGTCACCGGGCATGACCATCTCGGTGCCCTCGGGCAGGTGCACGACGCCCGTCACGTCGGTGGTGCGGAAGTAGAACTGCGGACGGTAGTTGTCGTAGAACGGCGTGTGACGGCCGCCCTCCTCCTTGCCGAGGATGTAGACGTTGGCGTCGACTCGATGCCGGTCGCGGTGGTCTTGGTCGCCGGGCCGGTGTGGATGCCGACGATCTCGACCTCCTCGTTGACCTTGAGGATGCCGCGCTCGATGCGACCGGTGACGACGGTGCCACGGCCGGTGATGGTGAAGACGTCCTCGACGGGCATGAGGAACGGCTTGTCCGTCTCACGGACCGGCTCGGGGATGTAGGTGTCGACCGCGTCCATCAGCTCCAGGACCGTCGCACCCCACTCGGGGTCGCCCTCGAGCGCCTTGAGCGCCGAGACCTTCACGACCGGGAGTTCCTCGCCGGGGAACTCGTAGACCGAGAGCAGCTCACGGACCTCCATCTCGACGAGCTCGAGGATCTCCTCGTCGTCGACCATGTCGGCCTTGTTGAGCGCCACGACGATGTAGGGGACGCCGACCTGGCGGGCCAGGAGGACGTG